>NZ_JBQDKB010000075.1:0-18042 GCF_052094685.1 Marinobacter sp. | reverse complement strand
ATACTCAGGAGGCTTGGATACGAGCGGTGCTGCACTTAATACTTGAATCCAGGAACACTGACAGCCATTATGGATACAAGAAACAAACGCTTCATATAAACTCTTCCCCATTGAGTGTAATCGTGGGGAGGAGTTTACGTTCCTATTATTTCAGTAATATTATCGTTCTAGAAAAAACATGGAACCCGTTAAGTTGTTTCGTCAGCTTTAACGATTTTCGCTTGTTGCTTTTCTACAAGCTCGTCCAAATTCATGAACTCACATTCCTTATTGGCGATAAAGCTGTCTGCAGAGTCGATCAGTATATTGTCGTCCCTCATAAACCGGCGCCCGAGCAACACTGGGTAAGAAAAGTTACCGCGATCTGTCAGTGAAAACTGGGTTTCGTGGCTAGTGCCTGCAATACAGAAGTCCATCATCACAACGTAACGTCTTTGGGACTCTGCGCCTTTGCGTTTTATAAGAACAGTGCGTTCTACCGGTCGCTCAAGTTCTAGAATGATCTCATCATGGTCAATGTTGCTGTCTTCTTCCACAGGATGGTCCTTGTGGTCTGCCAGCGGAATCTGGAACTTCACCCATTTCTGGTCATCTTGCTCGAACTCTTCTACGTTCACCGCGTGCAGCGATGAGGTTTTTGCGCCGGTATCCAGCCGAGCTTTAAGCCGAAGGCCAGTATCGTTCATCACCACCCATTCTACAAAACCGAGAGTCTCGGGAACCGCCGCTTCATTTTCTTGTGCTGTTTCGGCCAGGGCCACTGTTGGGACAATAAGCGCCGTAGCGAGTGAGAACGGGATAAGAAACTTCATTCAATTCCTCCTGCAAAGTTTTGTAAATCTGGGAAAAATGATAAAAAATGTTTTTCGAGCTCTGAGTGCAACGGCCGTATTTCGTGAATGATTCCGGCAAACGAATTTTGGAACCGGATGCGCGCGGCCACCCTGTCTAAAGCATAACCAATGTTGTCGAGATCACGGTAGGAACCAAACCAATCGTGAGACACCATATGGCGGGTTGTTTTACTCATGTTGGGCGACATCAAGTTTTCGTTATCCTGCAGTTCTGCATACACACTTTGTATAAAGGTGTTCTGGTCGACACTGGTAAATTTGTCCCAATGGCACAAAAGAAAGTGATCGTACAGAATATCTAAAGCTACGCCCGAAAACCGGCGACGTTGTGTGGAGAAAAGTCGCTTACTGGCCAGCACGTCCGGGTGCTTGTCGGTAAAGCTGTCCACGGCCAGGTGGTGGCGGACGCCCAACCGTACGGAATTCGGGAGTGCAGCTATGTCCACTCCTCGGGTAAAATCCCCAAGCACGCTGCCCACCCGCGCTTCTGGCGAATTCGGGGCAAGAAAAAGGTGGGCGAGATGGTTCAATATTAGCTTCCTGCACTGGTCGGATGTCTGTCAGGCATTGAGACTGCATTAATCTGCTCTGCTTTTCCATATCAAAAACCGCAATTACACGCTTACTGACGGTGTTTTAATATCTAGGTAATCAAGCTGCAAGCCGCGAGTTACCTTGCGGATGAGTTCCCCCACAGGTATTCTGACGCCCTCTCTAGGTTCAGCTGGCTCGGGCATCCATTGAGAAACCTCTACCCTGTTATTTTTATTGTAAGCCTCATGTTTGTGCTATTAAGCATATTCATGACGTTACCAGTATTTCTGATGCTTGGCTCGGATGCGCCGAATGCGGCGTCGTTTGTGGAATCTGCTGCCATCGTCTTTGGTATTGGCGCGTTGGGTATCGCTTCCACTTACCGGCAACCCCGGGATTTGAAACCACGGTATATGTTCGTGCTTACCGTGTCGTCCTGGTTCATCATCGCCCTACTTTCTTCCCTTCCTTTTTACCTCAGCGACAATGGTATTTCTGCCGCAGATGCATTTTTTGAGGGTGCGTCAGGCATTACAACCACCGGCGCAACGGTGTTCAGTGGCTTGGACACTATGGATAGGGATCTTCTGCTCTGGCGCTCGATTCTGCAGTGGATAGGCGGTATCGGTATAATTGGCATGTTCGTAGCCGTGCTTCCGTTTCTACGGGTTGGCGGCATGCGGTTGTTCGCCACGGAATCGTCAGAGTGGACGGACAAAGCGCTACCCAGAATGAAAACGCTGAGCCGCGGGCTGCTTTTTGTTTACCTCATTTTTTCAACCATCGCTGTCGTAACCTACTGGCTGTCTGGCATGACGCTGTTCGATGCGTTCAACCATGGTTTAACCAGTATCGCCACCGGTGGGTTTTCCACATCGGATCTGAGCATGGGTAAGTTCAACGACCTGATCCTGGTGGAAGCTTCGTTCTTCATGATGATTGGTAGCCTGCCATTCTTCCTCTTTGTGAGGGAACTCCACGGCCAGCGTGGGGTGTTGTTCAAGGACCAGCAGGTCAGGCTGTTTTTAACAATATTACTTGTAGTACCGGCGCTACTTACATTGTATCGGTGGGCTGTCTCTCCAATCCCTTTCAATCCTATCCATAACTACGTTGGCACACTGTTTAATGTCACATCCGTGGTTACAACAACGGGATACGCCTCAGAGGATTATTCGGCCTGGGGACCGTTGGCGTTTGTGCTGTTCTTCTTTTTGATGTTTATCGGTGGCTGTTCCGGCTCTACATCTGGGGGCATGAAGATTTTCCGTTTTCAACTTTCATGGATCATCCTCCGTGAACAACTTATCCGTTTATTGCACCCGCGTGCGGTGCTGACCCGAAACTACAACGGTCGGGCGGTTAGTGACGACATTATCGCGTCGATGATCGCTTACACCTTCATCTTTCTGCTGTGCCTGTTCCTGATTACCGTATCGCTGGCCGCGATGCAGCTCGACTTTGTAACATCGTTATCTGGCGCGCTTACAGCACTGACCAACGTAGGCCCAGGGCTGGGGGACATCATAGGTCCGGCGGGTAATTTCGGCCCTCTGCCCGATCCAGCCAAGTGGATTCTGGCCGTGGGCATGTTAATGGGGCGTCTGGAGATTTTGAGCGTGGTGATCGTGTTTTCACCGACATTCTGGCGTAGCTAAAATGCCGGTGTGTCTTCATCGGTGCTTATAGAGCGTGTTTGCGAATAAAGCGCCCTATTTCCTGAACTTCCTCAAGGCACACGCTGTGCTCCATTGGAAACGTCATATAAACTGGCGCATAGCCCATTTCCTTGAGTGTCTCCACGCTAAGGGTACCAAGCGTTTCTGGAACCATTGGATCTGCAGTTCCGTGATAGATGTTGATGGGGATGCCCGCGTTGGCTTCTGATGGCTGCACCGTTTTCGCGGTAGCGAAGTAGGTAGAAAGTGCCAGAATGCCGGCCAGTCGTTTCGGGTAGGTTAAGCCAAGTTCGTAGGCAACCGCCCCTCCCTGTGAAAAACCCGCAATAATGATATTTTCGGCTGGAATTCCACGCTCGATTTCCTGATCAATCAGTTTGCCCACGGCCCGCGATGAATCCATCAGCTGGTCGGTGTCCACAACCCGGTCAATATCCATAGCTTTGATGTCATACCAGGCGGGCATGCTCATTCCGCCGTTGATGGTTACCGGCAAATTAGGCGCGTGTGGGAATATAAAACGTACGGCTGCGTCATCCGGCAAGCCCAGCTCTGGCACTACGGGTTCAAAATCGTGGCCGCTGGCACCGAGCCCGTGCAGCCAGATTACGGCGGCTGTTGGGTTTGGTCGGGTTTCTAGCTCAATATACTGAAGATCCTGCACGCAGTACCTCGTTGTTCAAAGGGTTATTGTCCGGATTGATCCGGCATGTTTTGACTGGTATTTGCATCCAGCGCGGTCTGAACCGGGTTGGCATACATGTCCAATAGGTAGGGACGAATGGCGGGATCACAAGCCTCCAGCCGTTTGTCCATTTCTGACCGAGCGTTCTGCATTTCTTCTTCAGACCAGTTGCCGGAAGTTACGACAGAGTCCCGAACAACGTCCATATCCTTAGCATCCTGGGAATGCAGGCCACGAGACTCGTAGGCTATAAGGTTGGATGCATGCAAGTGATAATTGGCATGCACTTCCCGGTCGATCAACGCAGCAAGCTCTTTGGCGTTTTCTGGCGCATTGATGATGGGCTCACCAAAGTGCACGTGCACATGGCCCTTGAACTCGGTCAGGCCTTTCATGATTTGTTCTGTGTCTTCACCTTCAGTTTTCTTGTAGCTGCCAGCGCGGGCTTTGGTTTCCAGCTCGCGGGCCTTGTCGCAGTCGCATGGGTCGTATTCGTAGGATATGGACACCGGAACAATACGGAGTTTGTTCATCGCTTCCGCAAAGCTTAAACCGCTCTTCTTACAGCTCATGTAAAACATCTTAATGATCGCAGGATCGGTGAAATCCCGGCCGTCTTTCGCCCGCCCTTCCCGTTGAGCGATCCAGATATTCTCATTGCTCGCTATGCTGTGGTTAATAAAACTGGAAAGCGTAATGTAAGCGTCGCGCATTTCGCGGGGGCTGGTCATGTCGCGGCGAACAATAAAGCTCTTGTTCAAGCGCATCATTTCAGCAAATACGCGGTTGGCCAACAGGTTGTCGCCTATAGCGATCCGTGTGGTACGCAGGTCGTTACGGAACAATAGATAGTTGATCACCATGGGATCAAACACGATATCCCGGTGGTTGGATATAAACAGGTAAGCACCCTGTTTACTGAGATTTTCTATGCCGCTGGTAGTTACGCGGGTGGTGGTACCTTCAATAAGATCACCAATATACCCAGAAAGCCCGGCCTGCAGATCGTCCACCTGAGCAAAATGACCAAAGCGACTCACGAGCCAGCGGCGTGTAAAAAATCGCAGAAGTGCCGGGGCCCAGCGGGCCAGTGCCGGCGACTTGAAGCGCCCGACCATGTCCAGAAATTCTTGGTCGTTGACCAACCGTTGAATTGCCGGGCCGGTTTCTTCGTCCGAGTAGGGACGGATGGCGTCAAATTCCTGCATGAATGCCCTGTTCTTGTTTGTAACGATGATGGTAAGCCGTGAAACGGTAGTTTAAAACCGCGGTATTGTATCGTTTCTTCTCCGGCTTTGCCTCCCAAAAGGTACCTTGCTCAGCCATTCCTAGCCCTGAATCTGGTATGATCCACTACCAGATTTTATCTCCGCTTCGCGATTAACCGGTTAACCTATGTATTCCGATCAGGACTTTGAACAGCTTTCGGCAGAGCGACCCACTACCTCCGGCAAAAGCCCCGAGCAGGTTCTGCACGAGGTTTTCGGATATGAATCCTTTCGCCCACTGCAGGGAGAGATTATTCATGAAGTGGCTTCTGGCGGTAATGCCTTGGTATTGATGCCTACCGGCGGAGGTAAATCCCTCTGTTATCAGGTGCCTGCCCTTGTTCGCTTAGGTACAGCCATTATCATCTCGCCACTTATCGCGTTGATGCAGGATCAGGTTGCGGCACTTCGGCAGTTGGGAGTGCGGGCCGCATTCCTGAACTCCAGCATGGATTTTGAGCAGGCGCGTGCTACAGAATATGCCCTGAGCACCGGCGAACTGGATCTTTTGTATTGCGCGCCAGAGCGGCTGATTCAACCCCGCACCCTCGAATTACTCCACGATGCATCCATTTCGTTGTTCGCCATCGACGAAGCCCACTGCGTCTCTCAATGGGGGCATGATTTCCGTTCCGATTACCTGCAGCTTGCCGTGCTGGCTAATGAATTCCCGGAGATTCCGCGTATTGCGTTAACGGCGACTGCCGATGAGCGCACTCGTAAAGAGATTGCAGAGCGGCTCTCACTTACAGAAGCTCGGCACTTTATAAGCGGCTTTGATCGCCCAAACATTCAGTATCGAATAGCGCCGAAAACCAATGCAAACAAACAGTTGCTGGATTTTATTAAAACTGAACATGAACATGACTGTGGTATTGTTTATTGCCTCTCCCGCAACAAAGTAGATGCCACAGCAAAGATGCTGGCGCAAAAAGGCTACAACGCACTGCCCTACCATGCCGGGCTTTCCGCCAACGACCGGGCCCATAATCAGGAGCGTTTTCTACGTGAAGACGGTGTGATCATCGTGGCTACCATCGCGTTTGGTATGGGTATTGATAAACCCGATGTGCGATTTGTGGCGCACCTTGATTTGCCGAAAAGCTTAGAGGCCTACTACCAAGAAACTGGCCGCGCCGGTCGTGATGGCAAACCCTCAACTGCCTGGATGGTTTACGGCCTGCAGGATGTGATTAAACTGCGGCAGATGCTAGAAGCGTCTCAGGGCAATGATCACTTCAAACGGGTGGAAAGGCAGAAGCTAGACGCCATGCTGGGGCTGTGTGAAGTCACAAAGTGCCGCCGGCAAGTTCTGTTGAACTATTTCGGCGATCAGCTTGAGACGCCCTGCGGTAATTGCGATACCTGCCTAAACCCGCCAGAAACCTGGGATGGCACGGTTGCCGTTCAAAAAGCGCTGTCCTGTGTGTATCGCACTGGGCAGCGGTTCGGAGTTACCTACCTTATTGATGTGTTACGGGGGTCGGACAACGCCCGGATTCAACAATCCGGGCACCACCAAGTCTCAACCTACGGCATTGGAACCGAGTTAACGGCCAGCGAATGGAAATCCGTTTTCCGGCAATTGGTCGCCAACGGTTACTTGCGGGCAGACCCTGAAGGCTACGGCGCCCTGCAATTGACTGACGAATGCCGGCCGCTGCTGAAAGGCGAAAACAAAGTGGAGTTGCGTAAAGACCCGGTTGTTAAAACGTCGACAGGCCGTTCTTCCAGCAGTAAATCAGGCAGTGTGGTCAAAGACCAGGTTACAGACCATGTTGGCTGGCAGGCGCTTAGAGCCTGCCGTAAAGAACTGGCTGAAAAGCAGGGCGTGCCGCCCTACGTTATATTTCACGACACCACCTTGTTCGACATGCTTGAACGCAAGCCGCAAACCCTTGATGAACTTGCCGGCGTAAGCGGCGTTGGGGCCGCCAAGCTTGAGAAGTACGGCGAGACATTCCTCGCCGCTATTGCCGAACTGGCGTCAGCCTGAAGAGCGGCTTCCAGCTAATGTTATTCAGCTGGTTTGAAACCCTTCTTGCGAACTCGATACTGCGCGATGGAGGTAGCAACGTGGTTGCCCTCCATATCTCGCAACTCCCCTTGCAGCGTGAACTTCGCCCGGCCGGTGGTGTCCGCATCCGCCAGAATCCCGGCAACCTCTTCCGGCGACAGCGAGAACTCGACGGTAACGTCCGAATTGGCCGGCAGCAGGAACTGCAGAGTCATTTCCTTCAGGATTGGCGTATAAGCTGGGCCAAGGTCAAACAGCGTTAACACCCCACCCGGGATTTCCGCCACCAGAAAATACGCACCAGCATACAAGCTGCCAAAGTGGTTCTTGTTGCCTTTAAGTTGAATGCGTGCGCGCACGTATCCGGGGCGAACTTCTTCAACACTGAACCGGTTCCTGGGTGCAAACGGTATCGAAAGGCCGATTATCCGGTTTACGGCTGCATAGCCCCCCGTCTTTTTTAACCATGCTAAAGGTTGGGCTAAGGTAGCCTTGGGATCCGAGGTAGAAACCCACTGTCCGGTCGCACCGATAATACTGTCTATTAAGGCCATTATTCAGTTCCTGTGTGTTGATTGGTGCGGATCATTACAATGCTCCGTACACATCGCAACACTCTTTTACAATGTTTTAGAAGCAATTGCGGTTTGCGCGGTTCTTTCTGATCTACAGTATGAGCTAATGGTACAAAGTGGTAGTACCTATGCTGCTTACTTGGTTGTTTTCGAGAATGGACTCGGCAAACACGTTCAAAAGGATTCGGAAATTGCGATATGCCCCCTGCTTTTTAATGCGTGGCCGTGCAAGTGTAAATCTGCTTGCGACAACAGTCTTTTCTCTCGGGCTTTTATCTGGATCTCTGTGGAGCGTTGCGGCCAATGCAAGCGATGCTATTAAAGCGTCGCTGACACCTGAAGAATCAGCTGTGCCGGCTGTTCAGCTAGTTCCTCCTCGCCAGGACTATGTTCTCTGGTACCGAAATTACGACAGCCCAGCAATTCATGCGTTAGTGGCTCTCGCGTTGGCGAAAACACCCGAATACGGAGAGTTCAACATTATCCGGAGCCGTGAGCTTAGCCAGGGGCGCGCGCTGCGAGAGCTTGCCCGTGGAGACCATCGGCTGGTAGATATCGCGAATGTTGCAACAACCGCGGAGCGGGAGCTGTTCCTGACGCCCATTCCTGTTCCTGTGGATGGTGGATTGCTTGGTTTTCGGGTGTGTGTGGTTACGCCTGAAAGCCTGGCTGCGTTTAAAGGCATACATTCTCTGGAAGACCTTCGGAACAAGGGAATACGCATTGGCCAGGGCGCCCATTGGCCAGACACCTCAATTCTGCGGGAAAACGAAATACCGGTTATAACCCACTCCCGCTACGAAATTTTGTTCGGAATGCTGAGAAAAAACCGCTTTGACTGTTTTGCCAGGGGCGTCAGTGAGGTTGTGAATGATCTGGAGGTTGAGAACGATCCGGACTTGCTGATAGAGCCAGGGCTGCTGCTGGCCTATCCTATGCCGTCGTATCTGTTTGTAGGGCAAGAAGACCAGCTAACCGCTCATCGGTTACAGCTAGGTATGGAGAGGGCTATTCAGGATGGTAGCTTTGGCGTGTTTCTGGAGCAGTATTATGGTGCTGCCGTCGCAGCGCTGAATCTGGATAAGCGCAGGATGATCGTTCTAGACAATCCGTTTCTAAGTGAGGAGTCCGACAATGTTGGGCGCCAAACACTGAATAATCTGCGCTGGCGCCTTCAACTACTTAACCGTTGACTCAGACCCGGAAGCGGGAAACATTACCATCTAGCGTGCGGCCGATCTGCTCAATATGGCCGCTATACACGTCGTTCTCGCTGGCCGCCGCCGCTGCATCTTGGCCCTGATCCGCGATGCGGGTAATCGACGCGTTCAGCTCTTCGGTCACTGAGGTCTGCTCTTCCGAAGCCGTGGCAATCTGCGAAGTCATCTGGCTTATAGAAGTGATGGCCTCAGCGATTCTGTGCAAGGAATCCATGGCATCTTGTGCTTTCTCCATGCTTACGTTGGAGACGGCTGTTGAAGCTTTCATAACCTCTACTGCGTCGTTAGCGCCCTTTTGCAGTCGCTCGATCATGTTGTTGATTTCTTCGGTGCTGGTTTGGGTGCGTTGAGCAAGGTTTCGTACCTCATCAGCGACCACGGCAAAGCCACGCCCGGCATCGCCTGCACGTGCGGCCTCAATAGCAGCGTTCAACGCCAACAAGTTAGTTTGTTCCGCAATGCCTTGGATAACTTCTAGTACAGACGTTATAGAGGTAACGTCCCTGCCCAGCGCATCGATAACCTCTGCTGCAGCACTCACCTCACGAGACAGTTTTTGCACCGCATCCCGAGAAGCAGATACGGTTTCCAGCGACGCCCGGCTGTCTTCATCGGCCGTATTTGCCGCATCGGCTGTTTGTAATGCGTTCTGTGCGATCTCTCCGGCCGCGGCGGACATCTCATTAATCGCCGTGGCGACCATATCCACTTCAGTTTGCTGGTTTTCAACGCTGGTTCGGCTGGTCTTTGCGGTATCTCTCAGCGAGGTTACATTGGTAGCCAGTTCGGTACTGCCCTGCTGCACTTCCTGAACCACCTCGTGAATCTTCGCAACAAATTGGTTAAAGCTTGCAGCTAGCTGACCAAACTCATCACGAGCACTGTCGTCCAAGCGCTGGGTGAGATCCGCATCGTTTGAGCCAATATCCGCCATCGCCACATTCAGCTTGCGAACTGGGGCCATCAGCGTGCGAATACCCAAGTGAAGCACGATCAAAGAAACCAGAAGCCCGATTACAGCCATAATCACGCCAGTCATGATTGCAGTGCGAACCGGGGCGTGTATTTTTTCTTGGTTAACGAAAGTGCCCAGGTACCAATCAACACCTCGAGCCTGGCTTATGTGGTGAAAACTGGCGCTCCAGGGAACATCATCTTCGTGATAGCTGTGCTTGTCGCCTTTCAGTTTTGGGGCCTCGCCAAGTAGGGACTTGATGTTCTTCCCAATCAGGCTCTGTTGTGGGTGATAAAGCACCGTACCTTCCTGGCTAATAAGTGCTGCATAGCCAGTGTTAGCCAAGTTTATGACAGATAACTTTTTGTCGATGGCCTTAAGGGTAATGTCAGCCGCGGCCACGCCAGTGTTAAAACCACTCTTAACCGGCGCGAGGGCGGAAATGACGAACTCGCCAGTGTTGGCATCATAGTAAGGCTCGGTGAAGGACGAGCGACCAAGATCCATGGCCTTTTTGTACCAGGGGCGTACACGAGGGTCGTAATCCGATGGCAGAGACGCTTCATCTGTTTTAGTTTTCATGAGCATGACACCATCATCGCGGCCTACATATACATCCTTGAAGTTGCCACCGGTTGACATTGCTTGCAGCACAGTACGTGTCTGCTCGTCGTTATTGGTTTCTATGAGTGCTTTGGCCGTGGCCTCCGTCATCGTCAAGCGTGTATTGAGCCAATCGGCAATACTGTCCGTATTCTGCTCTGCTGTATTTTCAATCAAGGCATCCACATAGGTTTCGGTGGTGTTCTACAAGCGGAGGTTGCCGGAAATTGTAAAGGCGGCCATCACCAAAATGAGCAGAACGCTGAAAGCGACCAATAGCTTTTGACCGAATGTAAGATGCACGACGTACTCCCAAGTGTGATTTAAATGGTTTTCGGCTGCGTGTGCGAACTCTTTAATGCCTTCTGATAAACTTGCTCAATAAATCCATCTCACCGCCATACAGGAGCCCGCTGAATGGCCCTTGAAGATCTGCATCTCAATCTCCGCAACCTAACGCTTGATGACTACGAACAACTTCAGGTGCTCATGGATCGTGTCTACGACGACATAGGTGGTGCTTGGCCAAGGGATACCATCAAAGCATTGGTCGAACAGTTCCCAGATGGACAGATTTGTATTGAGGATAACGGCCAACTCGTTGCTGTAGCCCTTACGGTTTCCGTAAAGTACGAGCGTTTCAGCAACCCTCACACCTATGATGATTTGATCCTGCGCAACGAACAGATCTGGCATAACCCCAACGGCGACTCACTTTACGGGCTAGATGTGTTTATCCATCCCGACTATCGCGGCTACAGGCTTGGAAGGCGCTTATATGAAGCTCGCAGGGAACTCTGTCGATCCATAAACCTGCGTGCCATCCTGGCTGGTGGGCGCATACCTGGCTATTTTAAATACTCAGACCAATGCTCGCCGGCTGAGTACATTGATCGTGTTGATCGAAGGGATATTTACGACCCGATTCTGAGCTTTCAGCTGTCTAACGACTTCAAAGTTACCCGGTTGATGCACAAATACCTGCCAGAGGATGAGAAGTCTCTAGGGTACGCAACCTTACTGGAGTGGCGGAACATTCTGTATACGCCGCCCTCATCGGTGCTTAACGTGAAGAAAACCCAAGTTCGCATGGGAGCCGTTCAATGGCAGATGCGTGAGTTTTCATCCGTGGAAGAGGTGCTTGAGCAGGTTGAGTATTTTGTGGACGCACTGTCTGACTACAAAAGCGACTTTGCGCTGTTTCCGGAGTTCTTTAACGCGCCCTTGATGGGTCTCACCGATCAGGTCGATCAAACTCGCGCCATTCGATTCCTTGCCGGGTTTACCCAGCAGTTCCGGGATCGCATGTCAGACATGGCCGTTAGCTACAACATCAACATTATTACCGGCTCCATGCCATTGCTTGAGAACGACCGGGTCTACAACGTGTCTTACTTGTGCCATCGGGATGGCCGAGTGGATGAACAACGTAAAATTCACATTACTCCCCACGAACGCCGTGACTGGGTTGTAGAAGGCGGTGACAAATTTGAAGTCTTTGAAACAGATGCAGGTCGCGTTGCGATTCTTATCTGCTACGACATCGAATTCCCCGAACTGGGGCGAATTGCAGCCAGTAAAGATGTGGATATCATCTGTGTGCCGTTCTGGACAGATACCAAAAACAGCTATTTGCGGGTTCGTCACTGTGCCCAGGCGCGCGCCATAGAAAACGAATGCTACGTGGTGATTACCGGCAGCGTTGGCAACCTTCCAAAAGTAGAAAACCTAGACGTGCAATACGCTCAGTCTTCGGCATTTTCACCGTCTGACTTTTCATTTCCCCACGATGCCGTATTGGCGGAAACAACGCCGAACACCGAGATGATCATGTTCTCCGATATGGACCTGGAAAAGCTCACATTAGTCCGCAATGAAGGGTCTGTGACCAACCTTAAGGACCGTCGAGTTGATCTGTACCAAATTATCACCAAATAGACGTTGAAGAGCTGTCTGAAAGAGTTATCGTATCGCACTGATGGCGTTGCCAAACTTTTAATCAACGTCTATTGTTTAACCAATAGCTCAATCGATATCAAGCCAGCCCAAGCAGAGACTTTGTATTCATGAAGGAAGCGTTGCCCGATCTTGTAGCCCGTTTCAGAGTTCGGCATGGCCTGTTTCGTAAGGAACGGGTTGAGGCCGAGCTTTTTGAACTGGACTCCTACGGTTGCGTTATGAAGACGGACAAAATGTTCAATCCTGGCGATACCATTGCGCTGGATCTGGTTATGGACATGCCGTTTGATAAAATTCGTGCTGAGAATCTTACGGGCCTGGTCACCGAACGTAGAAAGCACTGTAGCAATTTCTTCTACTCAATTGATTTCTCGGACTTTAGATCTGACGGCGATACAGTTTTAGAAGAAAAACTACGCCGCATCCGAGAGGTGCTTTCTAAAAAGCAGTCGTTGAAATCACGTCGTTCCTCAGGTTCCATGCCGGGTTTCCGGCAGATGGCCTGATCATTTTTATCCGTTCTATCTGTCTGCAAGGAGACATTTCCATGGCGAAGAAAGCCAAATCGAGCGTTGATAAGATCGTAAAAAAGGTCAACAAGGAATTTGAAAAAACGTCATCCCAGATCGAAGGCCTGATCAACGATGCGATGAAACAATTTGATACCCTGCAACACCAGGTTCAAGATCCGGTTCGCAAACTCTTGAAAGAAGTAGATGAACTACGCGAACGTGAAATGAAGCGTTTTAACGATGAGTTTGAGCGCCGCCTGGACGAGTTCCACGAACTGCAATCCAACATACTTGAACGCTTGGGCGTTGCCTCTAAAGAAGACATTCGCAAAGCTGAAAAAGAAAGTAAAAAAGAGCTCAAAAAATCCCCTGCATCCGCCGCAAGCAAACCTGCAAAGAAGGCCGCGCCTAAGAACACGGCTGCCAAAAAAACCGCAGCAAAGAAAACGCCTGCGGCCAAGACAAAGAAAACCGCCGATAAAAGCGATCTTACTCTTGTGAAGGGCATTGGGCCGGCCACGGCTAAAAAAATGCAAGATGCAGGCATTACGTCCATTGATCAGATTGCCAACCCATCGGCAGCCGATCAGGAAAAACTGAATGCTTTCTCTAGCATCAAGGGATTCGACCAACTCACAGCTGAAGCTAAGAAAATTAACTGATGCAAACGCCTGACCAGCCTGTTTTACGGGACATTGTCCTGATTGGCGGCGGGCACAGCCACGTCGGAGTACTCAAGCGGTTTGCAATGAAACCCGTGCCCGGCGTGCGCCTGACCCTCATCTGCCGCGATACACACACACCCTACTCCGGAATGCTGCCAGGCTACGTGGCAGGACATTACAGCTACGATGATGTACACATCGACCTGAGCCGCCTAGCAGAATATGCAGGTGCTCGATTTTACCGGGCCGAAGCCATAGGCATTGATCGCAACAACAAGCGCGTGATCTGCAAAGGCCGGCCGGATGTGCCTTACGATATTTTGTCGATCAACATTGGCTCATCCCCAAGGGTGAATGAAGTCGAAGGTGCGTCCCAATATTCCGTGCCGGTTAAACCTATCACCGGTTTTAACAACCGCTGGCTTGCCCTGCTTTCACGGATTGAAAACCACAAGGGACCACTCACAATTGGTGTTGTGGGCGCGGGTGCTGGCGGTGTAGAGCTCACACTGGCCATGCAATATCGGCTTAAAAACGAACTGGAACAGCGGGGCCGGGATTCCGACCAACTGCATTTTCACTTGTTTGATGCTGCGGATGAAATTCTTCCCACTCATAACACCAAAGTGCGCGAAGTTTTCCGTAAGACTCTCTCTGATCGTGGGGTAAAACTCCATCTTGGCTCGCCAGTAGAAAAGGTCGGCGAAGGAGTTTTGCGTACTGCTGCTGGCGATACTCTGCAGACAGACGAAGTTCTCTGGGTAACCAGAGCTGGCGGCCCAGCTTGGCTGGAAGACACTGGACTGGCGTTGGATGACGGCCTATTCCTGCGAGTGCGGGACACCCTGCAGGTTGAAAACGACGACAGCATTTTTGCCGCCGGCGACATCGCCAATGTGATAAATCACCCACGGGAAAAAGCCGGTGTATTTGCGGTTCGCCAAGGTCCGCCGTTGGCGGACAATCTCAAGCGTATGGCTCTGGGTAAGGCGCCCAAAGATTTCCATCCCCAGAAAAAATGGCTTGCACTGATTAGCACTGGCGATAAATACGCGGTTGCCTCTCGTGGCGATAGACAGTTAGATGGCCCCCAAGTGTGGCGCTGGAAAGACTGGATCGACCGACGGTTCATGCGGAAATTCGCCGACCTTCCACCGATGGAAGAAGCGTCTACCCTACCCGATACAGCGGCAGCTCAGAACCCGGAGGAAGCGTCTCAGGCTATTTCTGCCGTTGCCATGCGTTGTGGCGGGTGCGGCGCCAAGGTAGGCAGTACAGTCCTTTCGAGGGCGCTGGGTGAGCTAAGACCAATTGAGCGGGACGACATTCTGATCGGTTTGCACGCGCCAGACGATGCTGCCGTTCTGCGAGTACCTCCCGGAAAAGCCGTAGTGCATACCGTCGATTTCTTTCGGGCGTTCATTGACGATCCCTACACGTTTGGCCGCGTTGCGGCCAATCACAGTTTGGGTGATGTGTTCGCCATGGGTGCCGAAGCGCAAAGCGCCACTGCCGTGGCCACGGTACCCTACGGTATAGAATCCAAAGTAGAAGATGTCGTTTACCAGATGATGTCTGGTGCAGTGAACGTGCTGAATGAAGCCGGCTGCGCACTAGTGGGCGGCCATACCGGCGAAGGCCGTGAACTTGCCCTGGGCTTCGCGGTGAATGGCCTGATCGATCCTGATGAGGTGATGAGCAAAGGCGGGCTGCGGGCCGGCGATGCTTTGATTCTCACCAAACCCATTGGCACGGGCACGCTGTTTGCGGCTCACGCCCGTTTGGCGGCGAAAGGCCGCTGGATTGATTCTGCCCTGGCCTCAATGGTGCAGTCCAACAAGGCTGCGGCGGATTGCCTTCGTAGCTTTGGATCTAAAGCCTGCACGGATGTGACCGGCTTTGGGCTGCTTGGGCATCTTGTCGAGATGACGCGCCCCTCAGGCGTGGATGCTGAGCTGGATCTCTCTGCAATCCCTATCCTCCCGGGTGCGGAAGAAACCGCAGCAGCAGGTATTCTCAGCTCTTTGCAGCCCGCAAACATACGCTTGCGCCGTGGTATTCGGAATCAGGAGAAGTGGGTGAAACACCCACGCTACGCTCTGATCTTTGATCCACAAACCGCCGGCGGCTTGCTGGCCAGTGTTTCAGCCGATCAGGCGGAAGCCTGCGTGCGGGAGCTAAAAGCTCTGGGTTATCCCCACACAGCCATCATCGGGCGGGTTTTGCCCCAGGATGAGAGCGGACCAATTGAGCCGATTACGCTTAAAGAGTGAGGTTAAAGGTTATTCTCGGAGCAGCGCTGCACCGCAAGGGAAAGCGCTTGCTCCAGGGATTCCCGCTCTTTTTCTGGCGTAAACCGGCTGGCTAGTTGGCCAACCTGCTTGCGTAACTGTTCCAGAAATTCCGGATCGCTTTCAGCACGCATGAGTTGGTCGGCAAGTGCTTGGGTATCACCTACCGGGTAGTACCCGGCGTAATCCGCACCAAGTAAGCCAGCATTCCCCGAAATATCAGATGCGATAATAGGCAGCCCCGCGCGGCAGGCTTCCGACACCACGTTAGCCCCGCCCTCCATCACAGAACTCATCACCAGCAACTGGCTAGTCATCATCAGTTTGGTGATGTCGAATTTCTCCAGCTCGTCGAGCCACTGAAATCGAGAGTTCCCCAGCATTTCCTGTTTAGCAAGTTGCTCCCAGTGTGCATCGTAGGCTTTGCCCGCGCAGGAAACGCGAATACGGGATTCGGAGGGTAACAATCTGGCTGCCCGTGCGGCCCGAAGCGAGTCTTTTTCTTGCCTTAGGTGTCCAATAACGCACACATCAAAGCTATCCGATGGAGAACCGGGCGCGATCGAAGCTGTTCTCTGAGGTTCGCTAACAGGCTGGTCAGCAGACTGAAAAAGCGTAATCAGTTTGTCCCTAAACCTTTCAGGGATGTCCTCCCCAACCTGTTCGTGCAGGCCTATCAATACATCAGCAGCTTGCATGGAGTAAAGGGTTTGCTCGGGGTAATCATGCTGGTGCAGATAAATATCGGTTCCCGTTAACGCCACAACCAAAGGCGTGTTCGGCCAGGAACTCTTAAGCAGGCTAATAGCCCCATGGCTGCGCCAGGCATGAAGAGCAAGGAAAAGATCACAAGGCTCGCCGTTATACGCTGTAACAACAGATACGGCATGTCCCGCTTTTTCCAACAGCGTTTGCCAACGCTCCGCTGTTGCCCTGTTGCCAGCTTTCGAGCCTGGGCCCGCTGGCGTAATCATGATGATATCCATAGTGATCTTCATTAAAAGGAGGCTCTAAAGGTATCGATGCCATTTTTACGAGAGATTAATTTGCTAGAATAGTGCCCTGATACTTGACCTATTTAAACCCGCAATTCGTATAGCTGTTCAGGGTTAAGAGGAATCAGAGTATCCTTCTACTCGCAGGCGCGACAGTTGCGGTGTGTCTGCCTTATCAATCAGATAACCGATCAAGGATTTCAAATGGCTTTGAATCTTATACGGAAGTTGATGCTTTCAAGCTTGTTTTGTTTCTCCGCTGCCGCGGCAGCGGCGGAGACGTTTGTATTCACCGCAATTCCGGATGAAGACGAAACCAAGCTAGTGGAACGTTTTCGCGGTGTAGCCGATTACCTCTCTGAACAGTTAAATGTAGATGTGCGCTATATCCCAGTGAAATCCTACGCAGCAGCTGTTTCAGCGTTCCGAAACAACCAGGTTCAGCTAGCATGGTTCGGCGGCCTTTCCGGCGTGCAAGCGCGCAGACTGGTACCTGGCTCTGAAGCCATCGCACAGGGTGTTGAGGACGAAGCTTTTCAGACCTATTTCATTGCGAATGCCAACACAGGTATTGAGCCAACAGACGACTTGTCCAAGCTGAAAGACCAGTTGCAGGAAAAAACCTTCACCTTCGGCTCTAAAGGCTCAACCTCTGGCCGCCTTATGCCCGAGTTTTATGTGCGCGACACCTTTGAGACGAAGCCCGAGGACTTTTTCTCGCGGGTTGGTTTCAGCGGTAACCACACTCGCACCCTTCGCCTGGTGGAGGCCGGCACCTACGATGTAGGCGCCCTTAACTTTAAGGTTTGGGAAAAAGAGCTGGGTGACGGAAACGTTGATACCGATGCCGTGCAGGTTATCTGGAAAACACCCGCTTACCCCGATTATCAGTGGACCATCCGTGGTGATGTCGACAAGCGTTTTGGGGAAGGCTTTAAGCAACGGGTTACGGAAGCACTGTTGAGCCTGGATGACCCCGAGCTTCTGGAAAGCTTTCCGCGTTCGGGCTTTATCCCTGCATCCAACGATGATTATGAGCCGATTCGTAAAACAGCAGAAGAGATCGGAATCCTCGATTAATGGCAGGCTTCGAACTCTCTGGCCTTACGGCTTCATTCAGCGGCAAGCGGGTTATTGGCCCGCTGTCGTTGCAGGTTAATCCGGGCGATAAAATCGGCTCTCTTCCATTTCGTGTGGAATCGGTCGCCAGCTAACGCCTTTTTGAGCCAT
>NZ_JBQDKB010000074.1:0-18901 GCF_052094685.1 Marinobacter sp. | reverse complement strand
TTGCTGCCATTTTTCAAACCTCCGTCGTCGCGTTTACCGTGTTGAAGGTTGTGGGCGCCATGTATCTGCTATTTCTGGCTTGGCAAGCATTTCGTGCGCCTGCAAGCCCCTTGGAAGCACCTAGTTCTAACCTACGCTCAAGCGGTGCCTTGTACCGTCGCGGCATCATCATGAATATCACCAACCCGAAGGTGTCGATATTCTTCTTGGCCTTTTTGTCGCAGTTCGCTTCGCCCGAAAACGGCCAGCTGGCGCCACAGATATTCCTCCTGGGTGGCGTATTCATGGGAGTCGCGTTGGTGATTTTCAGCACAGTGGCGGCATTGGCGGGAGAATTGGGTGGCTGGCTGAGTAAGTCGCCACGAGCGCAAGTGCATTTAAACCGGTTGGCGGGTGCCGTTTTTGCGGGTTTGGCCCTGAAATTGATTACAGCCAGCGCTAACGCAGAGTAAACTCCAAACAAAACAAACGACCGGCGGTATTCAAACGCTCAGGATTCATAAAAATGAAAGATGTATCTGGTAATCTAGACAACCTTGATTGGCTTGAGGCCATTCGTTGGACGGCAGATGGTTTGGTTCCGGCGATCGCCCAGGATGCTGCCACCGGCGATATTTTGATGATGGCTTGGATGAACCGGGAATCGCTTCGCTTAACGGCCGAAGAAGGTCAGGCAGTTTATTGGTCTCGTTCACGGGGTAAACTGTGGCGCAAAGGTGAGTCTTCAGGGCATCAACAGGTCGTTCAGGATATTCGCCTCGATTGCGACGAGGATGTGGTATTACTGAAGGTAGAGCAAAAAGGCGGCATAGCCTGCCACACCGGTCGGCGCAGCTGTTTTTACCGATCCCTGAAAGACGGCCGGTGGGCTAGTGTTGAACCTGTTATTAAAGATCCGGATGCCATTTATGGCACCAAATGAGGAGTGTGTGCAGTGAGTGACGTTCTTGAAAACCTCACTCGGGTTCTGGAAGCCCGGAAATCAGCCGACCCGGAGACATCTTACGTCGCCAGCCTTCATGCCAAAGGCTTGAATAAGATTTTAGAAAAAGTGGGTGAGGAGTGCACCGAGACTCTTTTGGCCGCCAAAGATGCCGAGCGCTCGGGGGACTCCCGCGCAGTCGTCAGCGAAACGGCAGACCTTTGGTTTCACAGCTTGGTTATGCTCTCTAGCCTCGGGCTTAGCTCGAAGGATATTCTGGATGAGCTGTCTAGCCGGTTTGACCTTTCGGGGCTGGAAGAAAAGGCATCCCGAAGCGAGTGATATGGCAATACCCCTTACGGGGGTTTCCGCCGACCTACTTCGGTGGCGTACAATAGAGCCGAATAGAAACATCAAAACGAGGATCCCGTAATGGGCATCAGTATCTGGCAACTTCTTATTGTATTGGGCATTGTAATTCTGTTGTTCGGAACCAAAAAACTGCGCAACATTGGTGGCGATCTTGGTGGTGCCATTCGTGGCTTCAAAAAATCCATGAATGACGACGACAACAAAACCGAAGACCCGGACTCTCTGGAAGGTAACGCCGACGAGCAGACCCAACAGGCGACTGACGAGAAGCCTAAGGAAAAATCCAATAGCTGAGACCCGGCAGAATGTTTGATATCGGCTTTCTTGAGCTGCTGATCTGCGGCGTTATTGCTCTGTTGGTGCTTGGCCCCGAACGGCTGCCTGCGGCCGCTCGAGCCGCGGGGCGCTGGGTTGGCGGTGCGCGCCGTATGGTCAGTCAGTTTACCTCAGAACTCGACCGACAACTGAAAGCCGATGAACTCCGAAAAGAGCTCCGCGAAGCCGGCGACGTGGGCCTAGACGACGTTCAAAAAACCGTGCGTGGTGCTTTAGACGAGGCCAAACAGTACGAACACATGATCATGTCGGACAAGCCCGTCGTGAAAAAAACTACCGACAAGCAACCGGTGGCAGATCAGAGCTCAAAAAATGCCCCGAACCAAGACTCCCAGGACAACACGTCGGATCAACCGGATGCTCCACAAACACCGTCGGATAAGCCTTCATGAATGCAAAAACAGACGGTAACAACACAGAGCACCAGAATGACTCGTCCGAACAACCACAAATGCCTCTCGTTGAGCATCTGCTGGAACTTCGCAACCGTTTGCTGAAAATGGTTCTGGCGGTGGTGATCTGTTTTGCTGTTATTTACCCCTTTGCCAACGAACTGTACCTCTGGCTATCCGAGCCTATTCGATCACTGTTGCCCATCGGGCAAACCATGATCGCGACGGACATTACCTCGCCGTTTTTCGCGCCCCTGAAATTGGCGTTGTTTTTATCTGTGTTTGCGGCTATCCCGGTTATTCTTTACCAGCTCTGGAGCTTTGTAGCACCAGGGCTTTATGCCCATGAAAAGCGCCTTGCTTTTCCGCTGTTGTTTACCTCTGTTCTCCTGTTCTATTTGGGCGCTGCGTTTGCGTACTTCGTGGTATTCCCTCTGGTGTTCAACTTTTTTACCGCCATAGGCCCAGAAGGCATTGTTGAGCTGCCAGATATCAGCAGCTACCTGAACTTTGTACTGAAGATGTTTTTCGCCTTTGGCGTAGCCTTTGAGATCCCCATTGCTACTATTTTGCTGATCCTCAGCGGCGTCACAACGCCAGCAGATCTCGCAGCAAAACGGCCTTACGTGGTGGTAGGCTGCTTTATTATCGGCATGATGCTGACACCGCCAGACATTATCTCCCAGACGCTTCTGGCTGTACCTATGTGGATTTTGTTCGAGCTGGGCATTCTGTTTGGTCGGCTGGCAAAGCGTGAAGTTGCAGACCCAGATGCTGAAGAGTCCTCAACTGAATGAACCTGGCCTTACTGTTCGATGAAGACTTTGTAGCACCTGACCGTGTTGTACTACAGGGCCGACGGCTTGAGCACATAAAATCTGTGCTGGGCGTCGCCATCGGCGATCAATTACCGGTTGGTTGCGTAAACGGTTTGATGGGGCTGGGTGAAGTGGTCAAGCTCACCGATTCGGAAGCCGAACTGGTTGTGATGCTAGAGCAGCAGCCACCGGCTCCGCTACCTCTCACGCTCATTCTCGCCATGCCCAGACCCAAGATGTTCCGCCGTATTCTGCAAACCAGCGCGACACTGGGCATTAAAGACATCTGGTTGATCAATAGCTACAAGGTGGAAAAAAGCTTCTGGCAAACGCCTTTGCTATCGAATGAAAACCTGCGCGAGAACCTGACTCTTGGGCTGGAACAGGCAAAAGATACGATTTTGCCAAGCGTGCACATTCGCAAGCTGTTCAAACCCTTCGTGGAAGACGAGCTGCCTGACCTGTTAAAAGACAAGCAGGCACTGGTTGCTCACCCTGGCACCGCTAATGCCTGCCCCACTCACTCAAACAGGGCTGCAGCGCTTTGTATCGGCCCAGAAGGCGGCTTTACACCCTACGAGGTGGGCAAACTGGAAGACGCTGGCTGCCAGAGCGTTCACTTGGGGCCGCGCATTCTTCGGGTGGAAACCGCGGTTCCCGTTCTTGTCGCCCGGTTGTTCGACGCCTGCCTTTGAGCTAAGAAGTCGCTGGCTTTGCAAGCCTCTAGATCAAGAGGCTTCAGACCTGGCTTCCCACATTTTAAGCAAAGGCGTAATCCCCGCCACCAGCAACGCACCGGCCAGCAAGCCGATCAAGCCATTGGCCAACATAGAAATCAGTGTGGCCGATAGGCCACCAAAATCCATGGCGAAGTGTTCGATGGCGTGATAAACCGGCGGTATCCCGTGCACAAGAATGCCACCACCCACCAGGAACATGGCAATGGTGCCGAGAATAGATAAAGTCTTCATCATGTAAGGCGCAAGCCACAGAATGCCCCGCCCTATTTTTTGCGCAATTTCACTGTCTTTCTGGGTCAGATACAGGCCACCATCATCCAGCTTCACAATGCCTGCAACCAAGCCATAAACACCCACGGTGATCATCACCGCCACGACTGACAGCACGGCAAACTGCATGCCAATGGCCTCACCGGTCACCACCCCTAAGGTGATAGCGATGATCTCTGCAGAAAGAATAAAATCCGTTCGCACAGCGCCTTTTATCTTGCGCTTTTCCAGAACCTTCATGTCCGCATCTGGCTGCTTCACAGCCTCGCGCAGCTCATTCTTGCGCTGTTCATCTTCCTTTGCATGTAAAAATTTATGGGCTAACTTTTCTGCCCCTTCAAAGCACAGATAGGCCCCACCAAGCATCAACAACGGCGTAACCAGCCAGGGTACGAAAAAGCTGATGGCAACAGCGGCCGGCACCAAAATAGCCTTATTAACCATCGAACCTTTGGCCACCGCCCATACCACGGGCAACTCCCGCGCAGGTTTTACACCGGTTACCTGTTGGGCATTCAGGGCAAGATCGTCGCCCAACACACCCGCTGTTTTTTTGGTCGCGGCTTTTGTCATTAGGGAGACATCGTCGAGCAGTGTCGCAATGTCGTCGATAAGCATTAGCAGACTGGTTCCTGCCATTAGTGCAGATCCTTTGTGTTTGGGAAGTGGGGTCTTTAAATAATAAGCCCCATCGCCTCTGCAGCGATACGGTTTTTTATTGGGCCCAGTCCGTCTAACCAGCGCATGCCGGTGTTTCTAATCCACCTGAGTGGCAGCTCATCGCGGCCAAAAAGCTGTTTGAAACCCTCCATCGCAGCCATCATCGTCAGGTTTTCACCTTTACGTCGGCGCTGGTAGCGGGCCAACACCAGTTCGTTGGCTGGGCTTAACCCGCCAGCTTTGGCCTTAGACAACTCATCTAACAAAACACGAACATCGCCATACCCCAGGTTGGCACCTTGCCCCGCAAGCGGGTGAATGGTGTGGGCGGCATCTCCCACAAGAGCAAAGCTGGGCGCAATATAGTCTTTGGCATGCCGCTGCCTAAGGGGGAAGGCGAAGCGCTTGGAGATGGACTCAACGGCACCAAGTTCTCGTTCTATCGCCCGCTCAAGCTCGGCGGTAAACGCTGCATCATCCAGCGTCATAAGGCGATGGGCTTCGTGGGTATCTTGCGACCAAACAATGGAACAAAAGTTTTCATCACCGTTTTCGGTTAACAGTGGTAGAAACGCCAATGGCCCGGTTTGAGAGAACCGCTGCCAAGCCGTATATCTATGGCTTTGGGCAGTGCGCACGGTACACACAATGGCCTGCTGGTCGTAATCCCACTCGCGGGTTGGCAACCCCACCCATTGGCGCATGCGGGAATTAGCACCATCGGCCGCAACCACAAGACGCGCGCCTAGTTTTCGGCCATCCGAAAGCTCAATGCCGCGCTGATCGCCATCCAACCAACTGCCGGTAACCTTTACGCCGTCAATCAGCTCAACAGTGCTGCTTTCAATAGCCTCAAACAGTGCTCTGACTAAGCTGCGGTTCTCGACGATTGTCCCCAGGGCGCGGGCTTGCAGTTCGGCGGCTTCAAAATGGATGCGGCCAGTGCCGTCGCCATCCCACACAGTCATACCTTGATAAGGACAATGGCGCCCAGCTACAACACCTTCCCAAACGCCCAGCGATTCCAGCACCTTTTGGCTGGCCATGGAAATCGCGCTAACTCGGGGCTCAAAATCCGCCACGCTTTGAACCGGCGCCGAAGCTTGCAACAAAGCGGCACGTTCACCACCTTCAATCAGTCCGACTTTCCAACCCTGCTGTGACAGGCCTAAAGCCAGAGCGGTGCCTGTCATGCCGCCGCCCACCACAAGAATATCGAACACCTTGGTATCACTCATTTCCTATCGCTCGCCCCAGGCCCATTAATAACGGCGCGCCGCCCACCTGTGCCCATGGCTTTGCGGGCAAACAGGCGCTTGGCACCAGGCAACAAATCCAGGCCGATCAGTCCGGCGTCCCGTGCTGCGGCTACAGGTGCCAAAGATTGACCAAAAATACGGATCAATGAGTCTGAAAACTGCACGGTTTGCTGCCAGTCTGGGCGGTGCAATTCGTGATAGCGGCGCAAAATTTGAAAGTCTCCCGGCGACAGGCCTTGTTCAGCAGCCAACCGGAACTGTTCCGCCAGCGTCATCAATCCCCGCAACGCCAAGTTAAAACCTTGCCCGGCTACCGGGTGCAAAGCGTGCGCAGCGTTGCCTACAAGTGCTACGCCGGGCCGTATGGGCTCATCCACCGTGGTTAGTGTTAACGGGTAATGATTGCACTCACCCATGCGGGTAAACCGACCCAAGCGCCAACCAAACCGCTCTTGAAGCCGCTGACATCTATCGTTCTCAGACATGGCCAGTACGTCTTCAAGTTCGCGGTTACTTAGCGTCCACACCAAGGCAGATTGATGCCCCGCGCGGAAGGGCGAACCATGGGGTAACAGCGCCATGGGGCCGGCGTCGGTAAAACGCTCATAGGCTGAAAATTCATGGCTGTCGCTGGTGGTTACGTTGGCAATCAGCGCATGTTGATCATAGTCATGATGGCTGGCTCGAAACCCCAGCTTTTCCCGGAGCCCAGAACGACCGCCGTCAGCCACAACCAAACATTGCGCTGCAACGGTGCTGACCTCACCACCATTTTTTACGGTAACACTCACGCCTTGCTCGACAGGCGTCATAGCCACAACTTCTGCCGGTGCCAGCCATTGAGTGTTGGTTTCAAGCAGTGCCCGCATCAGGCATAAGCCCATCCAGCGGTTGTCCACCACATAGCCCAGGGCTTGCTGCTCGTATTCTTTGGCGTTCAAGCGGGTAACCCCAAACCGGCCCCGATCAGACACGTGAATATGCTGAATGGGTGCTGCATGCTCCGATAGTCGCGACCAAAGCCCGAGCTCTTCAAAAATCAGTCGCGAGCCCCACGCCAATGCAGTGGAGCGGGCGTCGTAGCTGGGCTGATAAGAATCAGGCAAGGCGTCCGCAGACAACGGGAATGCCTCAACCACGGTCACTTTCAGGCTTGGTGCCACTCTGGCAAGGGTCAGCGCCAGCGTCGCACCCGCCAGCCCGCCGCCGGCAATGATCACATCGGTATCGGAGTGTTTCACAGGCTCATTCCGCCATCAGTGCTTCAATCTCTTCTATGGTCTTCGGCACGCCGTCGGTCAACACGCGGCAGCCCTCTTTGGTAACCACCACGTCGTCCTCGATACGAATGCCGATACCGCGCCACTTCTTGTCTACGTCGGTGTTGCTTGGCGAGATATACAAGCCAGGCTCAACGGTAAGAACCATGCCCGGTTCAAGTTGCCGCCAGGCGTCACCCACCTTGTAGTCGCCCACATCATGCACGTCCAGGCCCAGCCAGTGGCCGGTGCGGTGCATAAAGAAGGGCTTGAAGGCTTCGTTGGCAATGGCGTCTTCAACGGTGCCCGACAACAAACCAAGATCGATCAAGCCGCCGGTCAACACTTTCAACGCTGCTTGGTGTGGATGATCCCAGTGATTACCCGGGCGAATGGCGTCAATAGCGGCGTATTGGGAAGCCAACACCACTTCATAAATTGCCCGCTGCTCGGAGCTGAAGGTGCCGCTAACCGGGAAGGTACGGGTAATGTCTGAGGCATAGCATTCCACTTCACAGCCTGCATCAATCAGCACCAGGTCACCTTCTTTCAACGGTGCAGTGTTCTCGATGTAATGCAGGATGCAGCCATTGGCGCCACTGCCAACAATGGACGGATAGGCCGTGGAAGGCGCCCCGTGATCCATGAACGTGTAAATCAGCTCGGCCTCAAGGTTGTATTCGTTACCACCCTTTTTAGCCCGTTTCATGGCACGGCAATGGGCTTCGGCGCTGATCTCACCCGCTCGGGCCATGGCCTTGATCTCGTTGGCACTTTTATAAAGCCGAAGATCGTGCAAAAAGTGCTCAAGCGACACAAATTCGCCCGGCGGATGTGCGCCACTTCTCACCTTGCTGCGAATCACTTTAACCCAATCCATCACCCGGGTATCAAAGCCCTGATCTTTACCCAGCGGATAATACACCCGGCTGCGGCCTTCGATCATGCCAGGCAGAATATCGTCGATATCAGATATAGGGAAAGCGTCGTCCAGGCCGTAACGCTCAATTGCGCCCTCTGGCCCCACCAGAAAACCATCCCAAAGCTCTTTCTCGGGATTTCTCTCTTTGCAGAACAGCACCGACTCACCGTGCTCACGGCCGGGAATCAATGCCAGTACAGCTTCTGGCTCACCAAAACCGGTCAGGTACTGAAAATCGCTATCTTGCCGAAACGGGTGCAACACGTCTCGGTTGCGAACACGCTCAGGTGCCGCCGGTATAATGGCGATACTGTCTGGCGCCATGCGTTCCATCAGCTTGCGACGGCGCTCGGCAAATTCCTTGACGGGTATAATGGACGGCATAGGTTCTCCCGCAGTGTGTGAGATGCTCAGTGCAATGTTGGCGCTTGAGACGCCGGCTTTTCCGGGGGATTGAACTCGGTGAAGACAGCCAAAGCGCCGAGCCGGATATATTCGACTATTTCCAGCAGCTGCTGCTCGCCTTCGTCACCCGGCTCCTGATCTTCAGACACCTGGCTGATGGCCACCATATCTTCCATCAACTCGCGAATTTCATCCGGCGCCTGGCCGAGGGATTCTCCGGCAGACAAGGCCATACCCTCGAGAAAACCACGCACCCAAGCCACCAGGGCTTCCAAGCGTTGATCAATGGCATAATCATCGTCGGGCAGCAGCGGATAAAAACTCATATCTTCCGATTTCAGAAACGCCAGCGCCTGCTCATACGCTTCGTTCATGAATACGGTCAAGTCTTCACCTTCTTCAGCCGCGCTTTCAGGCAGCCCCATGTGTTCACATACCGTGAACAGCCACTCTGGCTCATCTAAACGGTCGCCAGCCGCCAGGCGGCCACAAAGAGCCCCGTGAAGCTCAGAAGGATGGCTGAATGCTTTATGGGCCGTAAAAACATTAGCCCAGCGCTCGAATTCAGCAGCGTATGCCGTGCCGGCAGTGTCGGTTTCTGACATGAGCCAAGACAATCCTATGTTGTAAAGTTAAGGTCATATCCTAGCATTCAGGCGCCTTCAAGGCACCATCCACACACCTTTAGCACACGCTTCGGTTGATTTTTTTGGGGCAAAAGAACAATATGTTATAACATATCATTAAATTTCAAAGGACAGAGAAATGCCCTCCCAAAAACTCTTAATGTTACCCATGATCTTAGCCCTTATCAGCTCGCCTGCAATGGCCGCAGACAACCCAGGCTCGCACCAGCACGGGCACGCCGAACTGCAACTTGCATTCAATGGCAACCAAGTTGATCTGCTACTCATTTCACCCGCAGGAAATATACTTGGGTTTGAGCACCGACCGCGCACGGAGGAGGAACAACAGATTGCAGACAAAGCTATTGGCTGGCTGGGAGAAACTCCGCTAATCAACACCGCGGAATTAACCTGCACTGTAAACGGGGGGACAGTACAGAATGAAGTTGCAAACGAGCACCATCATGATCACAGCGACGAAGCACAGCATGCTGACATTGAGGTCACCCAGACTCTGACTTGTCCCGGGCTGGATAAGTCAGCCGCTCTGACAACGCCGCTCACCACGCAATTTCCCCGCATGGAACATCTTGATGTAGCCTGGGCCGGCCCAGACGGACAAGGTGCAACCCGCCTGAACCATGGAGAGCACTCGTTCAGGCTTGAGCGCTAAAGCTATTCCTCATAGGGTTCAACTACATCCGCCTCCATAGAGTAGGAAGACGTGCCAAAATCGGTTTCCGTACGATCAATGACCAGCGTGCCTTGCACCCAGACTGGATCGTACAAGGCCTCAACTTTGAACCCTTTTTTGTACTTAACATGAATAAGCTGATTAGGGGGTGGAGGGGGCACATGGATGCAGGCGCCATAATAAGGCACCAGAAAGAATTCCAGAATGCGCATATCTTTGGTTGTTTTAAGGGGCACCACAAAACCTGGGATTCGGCCC
The DNA here is from genome assembly GCF_052094685.1 of Marinobacter sp. Classification (GTDB taxonomy): domain Bacteria; phylum Pseudomonadota; class Gammaproteobacteria; order Pseudomonadales; family Oleiphilaceae; genus Marinobacter. The sequence goes on along the minus strand of NZ_JBQDKB010000074.1, from coordinate 8,968 downwards.
TCAACGTTACCCATTTCAGGGACAACCCGGCCGGTCATAATTTCATCTGGCAACAAAGGCGGGCCATCGCCCTCGTGCTCCAGTTCTGGCATATTTTCCAACAACGCCAGATCCTCGGCAGGCATCAACTCCAGCCAGTCGATTTCGCGCAACTCAGCCCGCGGCTCTGAGTACACAGGAACAGAAACGCTCAACAGAACAACCAGCAAAGCCGGCATCAGCGCCATGGCAAGGCCACGAAAAGAATGAATCATCAACAAAGCTCTCCGAAAAAAAACAGCAGCCAGATAAACGCCAGCAAATGTGAGCCAGACATAATACACGGGGCAGATAAAGATCAACATGAACAGACAACCAGAATCCAGCTCGCACAGAGCTAAAGCTGAGGCTTCAGCACTTGAGATCAAAGACCTCACCTTCCGCTGGAACCCTCTCCACCCGACACTGGCCTTCCCTGACTTGAGTTTGCCACAGGGAGAGCACCTTTTCCTTCATGGCCCCAGCGGCACAGGCAAAAGCACACTTTTGAGCCTGCTGGCCGGCATGCTTCCACCAGCAACTGGCAGCATCAGGTTATTGGGCAACGACATCCGCCAGTTAAGCGCAGGCAAACGTGACCGTTTCCGGGCCGATCATATAGGTGTGATATTTCAGCAGTTCAATCTGGTGCCTTACCTCACCGCCGAAGCCAACGTAACCCTGCCCTGCAGGCTCTCACTGCGCCGCAGGGGCGCCATGGATGGAACCCCAACGCTGGCCGCCCAGCGACTGCTGACCGCCCTCGCTATTCCTGAAAGCCACTGGCAGCGCAAAGTCACGCAACTGAGCATTGGCCAGCAGCAACGCATAGCCGCTGCTCGGGCCCTGATTGGAGCTCCAGAAATTATTTTGGCCGACGAGCCCACCTCGGCATTGGATAGCGACAATCGCGACCGTTTCATTGCTCTTCTGCTCGCCATGGCAGAAGAGCGCAATACGTCTGTGCTGTTTGTCAGCCATGACCGCTCTCTGGCACAACACTTCCATCATCAGATCCAACTAGGGCAGGTGCCAGAATGAAGGCTCGTCTCGCATGTTCACTGGCCGCCGCCAGCCTCTGGCACAGGCGCAAAGTGCTCGCCCTCGTGTGCCTCACACTCACTCTGAGCGTTACCCTGTTGCTGGGCATTCAGTACCTTCGTACGGAGGTAAAGCAATCCTTCACCAGCACCATCAGCGATACAGACCTGATTATCGGCGCCCGAAGCGGGCAGCTTAATTTGCTGTTGTATACGGTATTTCACATCGGCGATGCCACCAACAACATTCGGTGGTCTACCTTTCAAGATCTGAAACAGGATTCTCGCATAGATTGGTTAGTTCCCATTTCCCTGGGCGACAGTTACAAAGGATTTCGGGTTGTCGGTACAGACGGGAACTTTGGAAAACACTTCCGGTTTGGTCGGGGGCAAGCGCTCAAGCTGGCAGGCGGCCAATGGTTTAACGGGGTTTTCGATGTGGTGCTGGGGGCCGGCGTTGCCGAAAAGTTGAATCACGCCCTTGATGACAAGATCACGCTTTCCCATGGCGGTGGCCGAACCAGCTTTTCCAACCACACAAACACGCCTTTCACGGTTACCGGTATTCTTGAGGCCACGGGCACGCCTGTAGACCAAGCGGTTTACATCAGCCTGCAAGGGATGGAAGCCATACACGTTGGCTGGGAATCTGGCGTAGCCATTCCTGGTCGCACGCTGACACCAGAGCAGGCACAAGGCCGTGACTTCACCCCCAGTGCTATTACGGCGGTTTTTGCCGGACTGGATCGCAAAATTCTGACCTTCCGCGTTCAGCGAGATATCAACCAGCACACTGGCGAGCCTCTGTCTGCCATTTTACCGGGTGTCGCTCTGAGCGAGCTTTGGCGGCTGATGAGCCAATTTGAGCGCGCACTGCTTGGCATTACTGGCTTCGTGGTGATTACCAGCCTGATCGGGTTGATTGCGGTGCTGCTCACACTGCAAACTCAGCGGGCGCACGAAATCGCGATTCTGCGCGCAACAGGTGCCTCACCCACCCTCATCGCAAGCCTTTATGTAATTGAGTGCCTGGCGCTTGCGGTGGTCGCCTGCCTGACCTCACTTACCTTGAGCGCGGCTGCCATCTCAATGCTCAGCCCCTGGCTACTCACACATTACGGCATTCAGATTCAATTGCGTCCGTTATATTTTCCAGAGTGGGGCCTGCTGGCGTCAGTGCCTCTGGCTGCGATGCTCGTGGGGTTAGTTCCCGCATTCAGTGCCTGGCGCAAAAGCCGCTCACAGGGATTTGACAGCCTTGGGGAATCGTGACGCAGCTCTCGTCAAACGGTTGAATACCGGGGAATCACAACTTATGACACCCCTGTAAATTGACCGTTCTGGCGCGCACACTTATAGTTAGTCGCAATTACCTTAAACCTATGCTGGGCACGTCATGGAACAGTCCGAAGTACAAGCATTAGCGGACAAGCTGGACAAGCTGATCGAACACTGCCAAAAACTTGAGCGGGACAACGCCACGCTGAGGCAATTGCAGGATGGCTGGAACCGGGAACGGGCCCAACTCATGCAAAAAAATGATCTTGCTAAAAACAAGATCGAAGCCATGATCGGCCGCCTTCGGGCACTGGAGCACCACTGATGTCTAAGCAACCCACCACCGTTGAGGTGAAAATTCTCGATAAGGAATACTTGGTCGCCTGCCCTGCAGAAGAACAGGAGGCCCTTATTCGAGCGGCACGACATCTAGACAGCAAGATGCGTGAAATACGCACCAGCGGCAAGGTATTCGGAACCGAGCGCATTGCTGTGATGGCCGCTCTGAACATGACCCACGAACTACTCGAGCGGGACACCATGTCAGACGCCACCAGCACACTACTCAAAGCCATGGACAGCAAGCTGGAAGGTGCTCTCGGAGAGCCTTCCAACCACTGATTGCAAGAGTATTCCCCGATAGGTGTTGCAATCGGCCCCGGGTCTGACCCTATAATGAATCTACTTCCTGGGCTGTTCGCTGGTCGGATTCGTCCTCGAGCCGATGCGCTTTACCCAGGTGGCTACTCTAGGGCATTGTGAGCATGTCCCCACAAGGGGAAAGCCTAATATGTCACAGCGGCCACCGACCTTGAACTTTGGGTTCAAGGGCCACATCTGATAACGGCAGCCCGGGAAGCTTTATTTTGAGCCAGTTTATCGACTCACCCCCTTCTGAATTCGATTTACATTCATTGTCTCGTTACGAATTACGCAAACATCTGCGCCAGTGCAGACGCGAGCTATCGCCCCGAGATCAAGAACAAGCCTCCGTTTCTCTCGCCTTGAATCTGGTAAAACACCCGGATTTGCACAGGGCTAAGCACATAGCTATCTACTTGCCCAACGATGGCGAGATTGATCCACACCCCTACATGGCCATGGCCCGTCGCAAAGGCGTTCATTTCTATCTGCCGGTGCTGCATCCCGTACATGCGGGCAAGTTAGTATTCAGTCCCTATTACGACGGAGTGGAACTGACTGCTAACCGCTTTGGCATTCCAGAACCTGCATTTAGCAAAGGGTTACGGCGACCAGCCTGGGCGTTAGACGCAGTGCTGTTTCCGCTGGTGGGGTTTGACGAGAATGGTGGAAGGCTGGGAATGGGGGGCGGCTTTTACGATCGAACCTTCGCGTTCAGCCGTTTGCGCCCAAGACTAGCCCCAAAACTGATAGGCTTGGCTCATGATTTTCAGAAGGTGGAGACACTACCAACTGAACCTTGGGATGTGCCATTACATAGCGTGGTGACAGACAGGAAACTTTATCGGGTAAAATGATGCATAACAGCGCTTTGGGTCACGGATGCTGGCTTTTCTTCCGACGCCTGAAGCGAAGTAAACCCTGTAATCACAAGGCCGACAGCAAAAATCAGCACGATTGCCCGGATAATGTCAGGCTTGCCACCCATGACGCGTATTCCTGTTCCAAATAAAGTTAAATCTTTAAAAAATCAGTTGGCTATTCTTGTTTTCAAGAATTTGACGAAAGACTAACACGCCCCCTGGATTTTACAATTTTTTACAGATTAAGATTCAGTAAGAAAAATAGAGAAGGAAAGTCAAAAGGCTAGGTATAGGAATCAGCCCGGAAACACGCTCCCAGGCTGATTTCATTCAAAGGTTAGGACGTCCTACCGTTACCCGCCCCGAGGAACAGCTGGTAGGCCTCATTGTCTGTCATGTTTTCATAACGGAAGCCCACTTTTTCAAGCATGGCCTCAAAGGCTTTTATCTCATCATCATCTACCTGGGCACCCAGCAGCACTCGGCTGTATGCCGCACCGTGATTGCGGTAGTGGAACATGGAAATATTCCAGCGCGTGCCAAGTGACATCAAGAATTTCAGCAAAGCGCCCGGGCGTTCCGGAAACTCAAACTGAAAAACTTTCTCATTGGTTATCGTAGGCGCATGACCGCCAACCATGTGGCGAATATGCTGCTTCGCCATGTCGCTGTCGGTGAGATCCATTACGGAATAGCCGTTCTCGCGCAGATCCTGAACCAACTCATCCCGGCCAAGACCACCCGCCTGTACCTGAATACCCACAAAAATAGTGGCCTGGCCGGCGTCAGCATAACGGTAATTAAACTCGGTGATGCTGCGCTTATGCAGGGCGTTAATAAACGCCTTAAACGCGCCGGGCTTCTCAGGTATGGTTACCGCCAGAATGGCCTCCCGTCGCTCGCCGATTTCCGTGCGCTCCGACACGTATCTCAATCGGTCAAAGTTCATGTTGGCACCGCTAAGAGTGGCAATCAGGTTTTCATTCTCAACCTTTTCACGCTCAACGTACTTCTTGATGCCGGCCACACCCAAGGCGCCTGCGGGCTCGGCAATCGAACGTGTATCTTCGAAAATATCCTTGATGGCAGCACAAATCTCGTCGGTGGAGACGGTGATCACCTCATCCACGTGGTCTTTACAGATCTCCCAAGGGTGTTCACCGATCTGTTTTACTGCCACGCCATCTGCAAACAGCCCTACTTCGTTCAGGACCACCCGCTCCCCCGCTTTCAAGGCAGCCTGCAGGCAGTTTGAGTCTTCTGGCTCAACCCCGATCACTTTGACTTCAGGGCGCAAGTATTTGATATACGCCGCCATGCCTGCAATTAGGCCACCACCGCCCACACAGATGAACACCGCATGGATCGGTTTGCTGAATTGCGACAGCATCTCCATGGCAACGGTGCCCTGGCCGGCAATAACATCTGGGTCGTCATAAGGCGGTATGTAAGTGTAGCCGTGCTTTTCGATCAATTCATGGGCGTGGGTTGCGGCCTCGTCAAAGGCATCGCCTTTGAGCACAACTCTCGCGCCATGGTCCCGCACCGAACGCACTTTGATCTCCGGCGTGGTCTGGGGCATCACAATAACGGCTTTGATACCCAGCTTTTTGGCCGCCAGAGCCACACCCTGCGCATGGTTACCCGCAGAGGCGCAAATGACGCCCTTGGATCTCTGCTCTTCCGACAACTGAACAATCCGGTTGTACGCGCCGCGAATCTTGAAAGAAAACACCGGCTGAAGGTCTTCACGCTTAAGCATAATGTTGTTGCCAAAGCGTTTGGACAAACTACGGGCTTCAGTGAGGGGTGTTTCGATGGCCACGTCATAGACGCGCGCATCGAGAATCTTCTTGATGTAGCGTTGCGGCATGTTGGTTCCGGTTGCTGATGAATGGTCGGGGAAAACCTACAGTGTAGAAAGTTTGCACCGCAGCCGTCTATAAGCAGACCTCCCTTAAGCGCTATAATGGGCTTGAACTCATAGGATTTTCACCCGGAGCGCTCAATGACCCAGGACGAACTCAAGAAAGCCGTTGCCAAAGCCGCCACAGACTACATAACACCGCGCCTGGAGCGCGACAGCATTATTGGCGTTGGCACAGGAAGCACCGCCAATTTCTTCATCGACATGCTCGCAGATCTGAAAAATGAGTTCGATGGTGCCGTAGCCAGCTCAGAAGCCACAGCAGAGCGCCTTAAAAGCCACGGAATTCCGGTTTACGACCTGAATAGCGCCGGCGAACTGGAGTTTTATATAGACGGCGCCGATGAAACCAACAACAACCTCGAGTTGATCAAAGGCGGTGGCGGCGCGCTGACCCGCGAAAAGATTGTGGCAGAGGTTGCGAGAACCTTTATCTGCATTGCAGACGAATCCAAGAAAGTAGACATACTGGGCGACTTCCCTCTACCGGTAGAGGTGCTCCCCATGGCACGCAGCCATGTGGGCCGTGAGATTGTCAAACTGGGCGGCGACCCCGTGTACCGGGACGGTTTCACCACCGACAACGGCAACATTATTCTCGATATCTACAACATGGATATTTCCCGCCCGATCCAAGTTGAGGAAAGGCTGAATAACATTGTGGGTGTTGTAACCAACGGGCTGTTCGCCCGCCGCCCCGCCGACTTATTGTTACTCGGTACCAGCACGGGCGTTGAGAGCATTCAGCGCAAAAGCATCTAACCAGAAAAAACCAAGCGCTTGCTTGGTGCATGAGTTTGCGCGACACTACCTCATATCATTTTCGCTTAGAGGTTTTTATCGTGTCTGATTATTTCAACGAGACGCACAATCAAGTGCGCATGACCACGCGCAAATTCATCACCACCCACGTACTCCCCCACATTGATGAATGGGAGGAGGCCGGCGAATTTCCCCGCGAGATTTTCAAAAAAGCGGGCGATGCCGGCATTCTTGCCGCGGGCTTCCCGGAAGCTTTGGGTGGTATGGGTGAAGGCGATGTGTTCCTGAAAGTGGCTATTTCCGAAGAACTGATGCGCTCCACTTCAGGCGGTTTTGTCGCAAGCTTAGGCTCTCTTGATATTGGCCTGCCCCCGGTTGCCAAATGGGCAAAGAAAGAGATTCGCGAACAGATCGTGCCGTCGGTACTGAGTGGTGAAAAAATCTCCGCGCTGGCCATTACCGAACCCGGCGGCGGCTCCGACGTAGCCAGCCTAAAAACCCGTGCGGTGAAAGACGGTGACCATTACATTGTAAATGGCAGCAAAACCTTCATTACCAGCGGCACCCGTGCAGATCACTACACGGTTGCTGTGCGCACAGGTGGCGAAGGCCACGGCGGCATCAGCCTGCTATTGGTCGACCGCGACATGCCGGGCTTCTCAAATGGTACAAAGCTGCGAAAAATGGGCTGGTGGGCCAGCGACACGGCCGAGCTTTTCTTCGAAGATTGCCGAGTACCTGCTGATCGCCTGATCGGCGCAGAGAACGCAGGTTTTATTGCCATTATGAGCAACTTCCTGACAGAGCGTCTGATGCTGGCCATCATGGCTTACATGACTGCTCAGATGGCTTATGAAGCCGCCCTGGAATACACCAAACAGCGCAAAGCCTTCGGCCGTAGCATTGCTGGCTTCCAGGTAACTCGCCACAAGTTGGTAGACATGGCAACCCAGATCGACATCGCCCGGGAGTACACCTACCGTTGTGCGGATCTTATGCAAAAAGGTAAGAACCCGATCACACAAGTAGCTATGGCCAAAAACTTCTCTGTGGAGGTGTGCGAGAACGTAACCCGCGAGGCCGTGCAACTGTTCGGCGGCATGGGCTATATGCGCGAATCTGTGGTTGATCGCTTGTATCGGGATGCGAAGATTCTTTCGATTGGCGGCGGTACCACCGAGATTATGAAAGAACTGATTGCCAAGCAGATTAAACTGTAACAACTAATATGCATGCCCGCACAGCTTATGGTGCGGGCATGATTCATCCAATATCACTGCGAATCAGCGCTTGGCATCCAGCATGCCGTAAGGCCGCTCCTTCACGCTTTTGAGCAGGCCCACGATGACGTCTGTGCCTTTCATCGGCGCCATCTCGGGGTAATCCTTCATCTCGATGGAGCCTTCGATTTCTAGGTGGGCATGACGAAAGCTGTCCACTTTGGTGTCTGTGGCCACCCAGCGGAATTCCCGCTCGGTCTCGCTATATTTGCCGTCACTGATAAATAGCCGGCCCTTGCGCCCTGCAACCTTCATACTGCTAGAGGCCAGAAAAGCCATCAGGCCGCTGTTGCGGCTGAGCTCTTCTTTCAGGGCGGATTCGCTGTGGAAGGTGCCGCCCATCAGAACAAAACGGGAGCGCTTGCCGTTGTAGTACTCCATGGCATATCCCTCCCGTTCCGGGGTTACGGTGTTCACTACTACGAACTCCCGGTCTAGGCACACGCCGGCCTTCTTGTGGGGCCAGGGGTGGTACTCAACATGGCCGGCCCGCTCTTGAATCCCGGCCAGACGCTCGCGGAAGATGGCTTTGTAGTCGGGTTCATCACGGCTAATATTGCCATGCACACCCTGCCCCTGGATGGCAATCGCCTGCTCTGCCTGCGGGAAGTCCCCTAGGAAGAAGGTTTCGAACTTATGCCATTCAGTGGGATCTTCACGCATACCGGGAATCTTCCTCCGATCTGCATAATAGACCAACGTTTTAAGACTACCCTCCAGGCTCTCATGTACATAACCGGTTTCCACAATCTCCTTCTGGCGCTCCGCCTCCACTCGCGCCCGCCATTCCTCAACGCGCTGCTCGCCTCGGTAAGCTGTGTCGTGGACCTGCTCCTTGGGCGGGTACACCGAGGTCATGATCAGCTCATCATTATATCCACTGTCGATCAGTTTCATGTCTGCCGGCAGTTCCAGCTGATAGCGGCCCGCGCAGTGCTCCGTAAATTTGAATTCCGATACCCCTGCCTCGTTAACATCCGTTTTGTTCATGGCCATTCCCTGTGTTGTCTGCGCAAGCAAAGCCAGAAACATCAGGGCGTGTTGAGTTACCGACCCCATGTAACCCTCCTAATTGTGAGGCGTGCCCAGACAGATCAAAACGTCTAGGGAACTTTGGTGAGGACCTTCCGAAATCCAATCCATATCCCGACCAACATT
>NZ_JBQDKB010000073.1:0-18982 GCF_052094685.1 Marinobacter sp. | reverse complement strand
TCGCGTGATTGGTCTGCTGTGGTTGCCATATGACCCGGCCTCTTTTTATATACCTCACAAGAACGCTGTGCTTCCCTGCGCGCCAGCCCCCGCCGCGGCGCGGTTATTACTTGGATGAAGCAGTCGTCCTAAAACGGGATTTTGCGGAAAATAGCAGATTAGTCACGGGGGTGCCAGTCCTGTGACGCTTACTTCACTTTTGGAGAGCCTATGAAGTTTCCAGAACCACTGATTGAAGGACGTCTGATTCGACGTTATAAACGCTTTTTGGCCGACGTACGCTTGCCAGATGGCACCGCAGTAACGGCCCATTGCCCCAATACCGGATCCATGCTTGGCTGTCAGCCGGCTGACGGTAGGGTATGGCTGAGTCAGAGCAATAACCCTGCGCGTAAATTGGCCTATACTTGGGAGCTTGTAGAAACGACCCCGGGCATGTTGGCGTGTGTAAATACGGCAAGGCCCAACTCCCAGGCGCGCGGAGCCATTGAAGCCGGGCGCATCCCCGAACTTATGGGTTACAGTGATTGTCGCCCTGAGGTGAAGTACGGTGAGGAAAAAAGCCGGATTGACTTGCTGCTCTCTGGGCATGAATCGGAGCCTGATGCTTGGGTCGAGGTGAAAAATGTAACCCTTGAAGAGTCTGGCCAGGGTTTCTTCCCAGACTCAGTGACTACGCGTGGTCAAAAACACCTCCGAGAGCTGATGGCGCAGGTTGCACTCGGTGACAGGGCCGTGCTGCTTTTTGTGGTTAACCACACCGGCATTGAAACCGTGCGGCCTGCGGATCACATTGACAAGCTTTATGGCCAGCTGTTGCGACAAGCCTGTGATGCCGGTGTGGAGGTGATGGCCTATCGGGCAAGCCTGGGTGGTGGCGATGGGAATCCGTCGGGCGGTTTGGCGCTGACTGAGTCTGTGCCGGTTATTCTGGAAGTCTGACTTCCAGAAATCCGTCGTTTTCCCGTAAGTCCAGGGCCGTGAGTGCATCGCCCTGACAAGGCCCAGCAATACACTCCCCATCTCCTGGCTTGAACAGGGCGCCATGGGTGGAGCACTGAAGAAATAGGTTGTCAGTATCCATGAAGCGGCCTGGCATCCAGTTCAGTTCAACCCCCATGTGAGGGCACTGGTTCAGGTAGGCTTTGGGCGTGGTGCCGTTCAGAAACACGAAGCCTGTCAGTGGCAGTGTGTCGGCATTCTTCGCAACATCGAGCTCAGCGCCGGCCAGCGAGAATTCAAAAAACTCGCCGGCCTGTAGCGCCTGTTTAGCGCAAATGGATTGCCATTGGCTCACTTTGGGTTTAAACCAAAATGCTGCCGAATGCGATCTGCCACGGCTTCTGCTACCTGATCCTGGTCGGTGCGCAGATGGGCGGTATAGACTTTTTCATCTGCTGTCAGGGGTTCGAACCAGTCTTTCTGAGCATCCAACAGCGCTTCGGTAGCTTCTGAGGCGTCGCCTTTGCGTTTGCGCACCCAGTCTTTGCGCAGTTCGTCAGGCGCTTCGCAGTGAATCAGTGCAAAGGGCACTCCCTGGCTTTCCGCAACGGCTGCAAATAGTGCACGCTCACTCTCTTTTAGGCAGGCCGCATCGGCGATCACAGGTAGGCCTGCAGCAAGCAGATCGCTGGCCAGTGTTGCTAGACGCTGATAGGTTTTTTCATTGGCCTCTTCGGAGTATAGATTTTCCCCCGCGGGCGACTGGCTATCTTCCAGCGGAGCTAAACCATGCAGTCGCTTGCGCTCAATGTCAGATCGCACGCGAATAAGGCCCAGTTCGCCCGACATGGCGGCGCTGACACACGTCTTTCCACTGGCAGAGAGGCCGACAGTGGCCAGCAGGTAGCGGTTCGGGATACTGCTGTAGTCTTCTGCCAGCTGAGCGTAATCGCGATAGCGCTGCATCAAATCCGCTTTTTCCTCTTCGCTCAGTGCAGGGTTGGCCAGCGTGAATAGCGCAATTTTCCCCCGCACCAGCGCCCGGTATGCCTTGTAAAGGGGCAGTAAGGGTAGGGCCTCAAAATCGTCTCGGTATTCCAAATAGGTATTCAAAACCAGGTTTGCCAGAGCTGGCTCACGTCGGGATTCCAGATCCATTAGCAAAAATGCCAGATCATTGATCACGTCGATACAGCGGAAGGGCTCGCTGAATTCGATGCAATCAAACACGGTGACCTTACCGTCGTACACAGTGATGTTAGCCAGGTGCAGATCGCCATGGCATTCACGCACAAAGCCGTCGCGTTTGCGCTGTGCAATCAGATCCCGGTGGCGATCGAAGGTGCTCTGAGTCCATGCTTCAAGATTATCTAGTTGGCTGAGCAGAACCGGGTCATCAATCATTGGTCGAATCTGGTCGAAGTTTTCCTGCATGCCGGCGTATACAGATTCTGGGGTGCCCAGAGGTTTGTCGTCTGGTATTGGGTTCAGGCTGTTGTGGAAGCCTGCTACCTGTTGTGCGAGGCTAGCTAGAAGCTCTGGTTTGAGGGCGCCGGTTTCCTGCATATGGTCAAATAGCTGGTTCTGGCGGAACTGGTGCATTTTTAGCAAGTATTCAAACGGCTCGCCCTCGCCGTCGATAACGGGTTGCTCGGGGGTTCCGGTTATGGGCAGAACTTCCAGATACAAAGGTTCTGCCAGGCGCCGATTCAGGCGCAGTTCTTCATCGCAAAAGTGCTTACGGCGCGCCAGTGTAGAGAAATCAAGAAACCCGAAATCCATAGGCTTCTTGATTTTGTAGGCGTATTGGCCGGTCAAAATTACCTGAGAAATGTGAGTCTCGATAATCTGAAATCCGTCAACCGGGTGGTTGTACAGCTCGGGGTTCTGCATTGCCAGTAACAGATTGCCTGGGGGTGTTTCACTCACGGTGTGCTCCTCGCTTCCCTGAACTCGTAGATTTTTATTGGCCCATCATAACGGGCAGGTTACAGAAATAACACATAGTTGGCCTGCCTTATGTCGTGCCGGCTTCGTTATAATCCCCGGATGAAAAAAAACAGATCCCCCTCGAAGTCCAATAGAAAATCCCAAAGTAAAAACAGCCGGAACGGGCGACGCTCCTGGTTCTGGAAAATGTTTGTCCGCTTAGCTGCCGTCGGCCTGGTACTGCTGGCATGCTGGATGGTGTACCTGGATGCAGTGGTTACTTCCCGGTTCGAGGGCCGGCGGTTTGAAGTACCTTCGCGAGTGTATGCACGGCCCTTGGAGCTGTATAACGGGGCAGGTGTAAGTTCGGGAGCATTAGAGCGAGAGCTGTCGCTTTCGGGTTATCGCAAAGGCGACGGTGTAAAACCTGGCAGTTATCGCCGAAACGGCGGCCACTTTATTATTAGCACCCGAGGCTTTCGATTTCCTGATGGTAATGAGCCCAGACGAAAGCTTTCTTTGAATATATATGGCGACCGAATTCAGGACTTTTCTGTCTCTTCCGGTGATAACGCTGCAATCGTGCGGATCGAGCCGGCCCGAATTGGTGGAATCTACCCTGCGCACAAAGAGGATCGGATACTGGTGCGCCTGGATGAAGTTCCCGTTCAGCTACCCGCCGCACTGATGGCGGTGGAAGATAGGAAGTTCTATGACCATTTCGGAATTGCGCCTGCGTCTATCGGCCGCGCCATGCTGGCCAATATACGCGCAGGGCGGGTTGTTCAGGGCGGTAGCACCTTAACGCAACAGTTGGTAAAAAACTTTTTTCTCACTCGGGATCAAACGTTGCTGCGTAAGGGTAATGAGGCCTTGATGTCCATCTTGCTCGAGCTACATTATGATAAAAACGACATACTGGAAACCTATTTGAACGAAGTTTACCTGGGGCAAGCAGGCACCCGGAGTATCAACGGATTCGGGCTGGCTAGTCAGTTCTATTTTGGTGAGTCGCTGCAAGATTTGGATGTACATCAGGTTGCTCTGCTTGTGGGTATGGTTAAAGGGCCAAGCTATTACAATCCCCGCCGGCACCCAAAGCGGGCTACCCAGCGCCGAAATCTGGTGATCAGTGAGATGGAAGATGCAAATCTTATCGATTCGTCGAAAGCTGCCCGTGCTCGGGGCTTGCCCCTGGGTGTGAGCGCCAAACCGTCGTACTCAGAAAACCGTTATCCAGCCTATATTGATCTTGTGAGGCGCCATCTGGCGCGGGATTACAAAGAAGAGGATCTTCGCAGTGAAGGGCTTCGCATCTTTACTACGCTAAACCCCGCTATTCAGTATGCCGCCGAGTATGCGGTTACCGATACCTTGCCAAGGCTGGCCAGCGGCGACACCGCCGAAGCGTTGGAAGCAACTCTTGTTGTTACCGCCAAAGATACCGGCGAAGTTCTGGCGCTTGTCGGCGGCAAAGACCCGCAGTTTGCTGGATTCAACCGGGCTCTGGATGCGAATCGCCCGATTGGGTCGTTGATCAAGCCGTTTACCTACCTGACTGCGTTGGAGCAGCCAGACCGTTATACGCTGATGACCCAATTACAGGACAAGTCGTTTACCCTGGAATTTGATGACGGGCGACGCTGGTCGCCAACAAACTACGATGGCAAAGAACGGGGCGACGTGCCTTTGCACCGGGCTCTTTCCAAATCCTATAACCTTCCAGCTGTTCGGGTTGGCCTAGATGTTGGCGTTCCGGCTGTTCGCGAGACTCTGAGAGCCTTCGGTGTGGTCACGCCCATTTCTGAATACCCCTCCATGCTGCTGGGTTCGGTTTCCATGAGCCCGGTAACCGTTGCCCAGATTTATCAGGGGTTGGCCACCTCCGGGTTCAATACGCCTTTACGCACTATTCGGGAGGTGACGGATTCGGGCGGTGGAGCACTTTCGCGCTATAGCCTGGAAGTGGACCAGGTGGCAGACCCAGCTGCGGTGCACTTGTTGCAATACGCAATGCAGGAAACCATGCAGGAAGGCACAGGGCGCTCGGCTTATTATTCGGTTCCAAAGGAGTTGACGCTCGCCGGGAAAACCGGAACAACCGATGACGGTCGCGATTCTTGGTTTGCTGGGTTCAGCGGTGATTTGCTGGCAGTTGCCTGGGTAGGGCGGGACGATAATGGCCCGACGGTACTGACCGGTGCCACTGGCGCTTTGCCGGTGTGGTCGCGATTTATGGCACAGGTGCCGCAACATGGGTTTTCCCCTGTGGTGCCGGACGGGGTGAATTATCACTGGGTAGATCCCGAAAAACAGGCATTAACCGATGAGTATTGCGATAATGCGCGCCTTCTGCCGTTTATATCGGGTAGCGAGCCGACACAAACCGTGTCTTGTTCCGGTACCTTTGAGCGGAAAATTCGAGGTTGGTTTGAAGGATTGTTCCAATGAATAGGCAAGGTGTTATTCAGGTAGGTATGTTGGCAGCGTTTCTGAGCTTGGCGGGCTGTGCCTCTGGTCCGGGAGGTTCTATTTATGTACCCGCAGGGGGTTCCGACCGCGCGCCCGAACCGCCACAGACCTCGGAGGATAAGGAGCCTGAGGTCTGGAAGAAAAGTGAGCAGGCGGAAGACCAGAAGCCAGAGCAGCGGCAGCAGCGCAGCAACAAACCGAGCTACCGGGATGCCGGGGATGAGCTTTCTCCCGCAGCCCTCAGCCTGGTTCGTGAGGCGGACAACCTTTTGAAAAGCGGCGACGCGCAAGGGGCTATTGTTCGCCTAGAGCGTGCGCAACGGATCGCGCCCAGGTCGGCAGAGGTTTATTTCAAACTGTCAGAAGCTTATGTGGCCGGTAACAAGTTGGGACCCGCAGAACAGTTTACTCTGAAGGGATTATCTCTGGCAGGGAGTGATGCTCGGCTGCAGCGTGCAGGCTGGCTATTGCTGGCGGATATCCGCCGGGCCCGGGGCAACATGGCTGGAGCCAGTCAGGCAGAAGATCGAGCATCTGCACTGTAAAAAATGCAGTGATAAATCCCCCTGCCCGGAGAGCTTTCCGGGCAGGGTATAGCTTGGCCTCGTCTACAGCCCGGCATTCTTCAAACGGTTGACGTGCTGTTTGTATACCGCTTTGGGGTCTGTCTCGAACAGGCTGTGAAGGCCCAGCAGTTGGTTAACTTCATCCAAATGATTCATAAAGTAATTATCGCGAATTACCTTTCCGAAGTGATTGCTGCAGCGGCCCACGAGGCCATCATTTTGTGCAAAGCCGAACGCAAGCCTAGTGACGCCCAGCATAGCGTCTGAGGGATCCAGTATATTGGTCAGCACACCCGTGCCGCCCCATGAGTAAAAACGGATACCGTTTTCTGAATAGGCCCCTTCACCGCATGCAGAAGTTGGTAGGCCAGCAGGTGCAAAGTTGTTGAATTCAGCGCTCCCTGCTGTGGTTAATGACTGTACGGCGGAACTCATGCTTTGTTCATGATCCCCTCCTGAAAGTGCAGTGATAAGGCTGCCCAAGGCGTTGCCGAGGGAATTAGAAAGGCCTTCTGCAGGCGAGTTATGGAGGAGATCAGCCACTGGCGAGCCTTTGTGAGGCGCACCAACCGAGGTTACCGAAGCAATCAAGTCTGGACGAACTGCTGAAATATAGCGGGCGGTAGGGCCGCCATGGCTGTGGCCGATCAAGTTAACTTTCCCGTGAACAGCTGCAATGGCTTCCACCTGCGGCAACAAGGCCTCGCCACGGGCGATGGTGGTGTCGAGCGGCTGAACTTGGGTGGTATAAACGTCAGCACCATTCTTGCGAAGATCTTCAGCAATGCCGTACCAGTAATCTACCCCAACGATGGAGTCGAAACCGAACATGCCGTGAACCAGTACCACGGGGTACTGGGTGTCTGTATAGCCGGAAGGTTTTGAATTCCACCACCAGGCGGCTGAGGGGGCTGACCAAGCTATGGTCAAAGCTATTGCTATTGTTTTTATCCAAAGTTTCATTGTCATTCCTACAGTTTGAGGTTGTGTTTGTTATTCAAACTGTGGACATAATTTGATCATAAGGGCGGGCAAGTCAACGGCAGAAGAGGCAAATCGGATGCGTTGGCCCTTAAAGTGTGACGATGTTCGCGAAACTGGCTCAGCAGGACATGCTAGCGCTGCAGATCCTACCGGGAGCCAGTTCGAAAAACGGTTAATCTGTCCTTTTAAAGGGTGGCCATCACCTTTTTCGCCGCTTCCACGGTATCGGCTATGTCCTTATCCGATAATGCTGCGCTGGTAAAACCTGCCTCAAAAGCAGATGGCGCGAGGTAAACACCCTCTTTAAGCATGCCTTGGAAAAACTTCTTAAAACGTTCCACATCGCAGTTCATTACCTGATCAAAGCGGGTAATGCTCGGTTCCTCGGTGAAGAAGAAGCCAAACATTGCACCTGCGCCCTGAACCGCCAAAGGAATGCCCGCCGCATCTGCGGCCGCTTTCAGGCCTTCCCGTAGTGCGAGGGTTTTTTGGGTTAGGCGATCATGAAAGCCTGGTTCTGAAATAGCGTTCAGTGTGGCAAGGCCGGCGCACATGGCCAGTGGATTGCCACTGAGTGTGCCGGCTTGGTAAACCGGACCCAGTGGAGAAATGTGTTCCATGATTTCCCGCTTGCCACCGAAAGCGCCAACGGGCAGCCCGCCGCCTATTACTTTGCCAAGCGCCGTCAGATCTGGCGTTACGCCGTACAGCCCTTGAGCGCCGCCGAGTGATACCCGGAACCCGCTCATGACCTCGTCAAAAATCAGTACGGTTCCATGTTCGTCGCACACTTCTCGAAGGCCTTCCAGAAAGCCTGGAACCGGAGGGATGCAGTTCATATTGCCTGCAACCGGCTCTACGATAATGGCTGCAATTTGGTCGCCCATCTCTTTGAACGTTTCACGCACGCCGTCGATATCGTTGAAATCCAGAGTCAGCGTGAGCTCGGCCAGGCTGGCGGGTATGCCAGGCGAGTTGGGTACGCCTAGGGTCAGCGCGCCAGAACCGGCTTTTACCAGCAATGAGTCCACGTGCCCGTGATAACAGCCTTCAAATTTTACAATCTTGTCGCGCCCGGTATAGCCCCGGGCCAGGCGAATAGCGCTCATAGTGGCTTCTGTGCCGGAGTTCACCATACGCACGAGATCAATCGAAGGCACCAATTCGCACACTTTGCGCGCCATATCGGTTTCGATCGAGGTAGGTGCGCCATAACCAATGCCAAGATCCACCTGAGCGTGCAGGGCATCTTTGATACGCTGCTCTGAGTGGCCAAGAATCATCGGGCCCCAAGAGCCAATATAGTCGATATAACGCTGACCATCCTCGTCGTACAAGTACGCGCCTTCGGCGTGTTTGAAAAAGATTGGGGTGCCGCCCACGCCACGGAATGCGCGAACTGGGGAGTTAACACCACCGGGAATGTACTTCTGAGCCTGTTCGAACAGGGTTTCGGAGTGCGTCATTTGTAAGAGCTCCTGTTATTGGGGGGATTTAAAAAGTGGGTGGTGGCTGGCAAACAGCCTCTGAAATGCTTTTGCATTCTGTTCTGTTGCACCAAAGCTGTCCTCGAAAAGCCCACCGGCAACCGCCAGTAAGTCAGCACCTGCGCGAATAAGTCGTTCACCGTTGTCTGTGGTAATGCCGCCAATGGCGGTAACTGGCCGGTTGAATTTTTTTGCTGTGGCCAATATATCGATGGCGGCTGCTGAAGCTTCCGGCTTGGTTGAAGATGTAAAAAAACGACCGAAAGCCAAATAGTCTGCACCGCCCTCCTTGGCTGCTTTTGCTAGCGCCAAATCTGCATGGCAAGTAATGCCGATAATCGCATTATCGCCTAGCAGGCGGCGCGCCTCTGACGCAGAATCATCTGTTTGGCCGAGATGCACGCCTGCTGCGCCAACCCGTTTGGCAAGCTCCACGTCGTCGTTGATGAGTAATGGAATGTTGGCAGCAGCGCATACGGATTGCAGATTTCTGGCCTGTGCCAAGCGTTCGGCCATAGGCGCGGATTTCTCGCGGTATTGTATCATCACTGTGCCGCCGCGAATCGCCGCCTCCACGGATGCAATCAGTGTTGCCGCTGGCGTAAGCCGGCTGTCAGTAATGGCATAAAGCCCGGTTGGAACCCGTGTAATCATCGTTCCCACAAAATGCCCCGGTCTGGAACCGGTTGGCCTGTGCCCACTTCTAGTGCGTGCAAAATGGTGCGGTGCACGTAGTTTTGGGCCTGGGAAATAGCAGCGCGAGGTGAAAGCCCCTGAGCCCGACCGGCCGCAATTGCTGCGGCAAGCGTACAGCCAGTGCCATGGTACTCGCCGCCAATGCGCTCAACATCCCACGACATGGGCGTAGGGGAATGGTTGTAAAGCGTATTGGTGATGTGAATGCCGGTGCCATGGCCCCCGGTTGCAAGCACAGACCCACAGCCTTTCTCGAGCAGTTTACGCGCTGCCTCGTCTGGGTTGTCGCTCTCTCCCAGTAAGGCCAGTTCTATGCCGTTGGGGGTTATCATCTCTGCAAGCGGAAACAGCCGGTTCTTCATGGCGGCAAGTAGCTCTTCATCTGCCAGATCGCCGCCGCCTGCAGCTTTAACCACGGGGTCGGTTATAACGGGAATGTCTGGGTGCTTGCCTAGGAACTCGACCAGTACATCCACCACCGCCGCGCTGCCCAGAGCGCCGGTTTTAATTGCGTGTATGGGGGCGTCTTCAGCCACGCACTTCAGCTGTTGGCGTATCAGGTCCGGATCCACAGCTTCGGCACCGTATACATTTCGGGTGTCCTGAACAGTCAGGCACGAGAGTACAGGCAAGGGGTGGCACCCCAGTGACGTAATGGCTTGAATATCTGCTTGGATGCCGGCGCCGCCGGAAGGATCCAGGCCAGAAAGAATAAGTACCTGAGGGCGGGTGTAGTGTGTAATGGCTAGAACTCCCTAGAAAGGTTTAACAACGGCGAGAATAACAACGGCCAGTAAGATGAATACTGGCAACTCATTGAACCAACGATAAAATACGTGGCCACGGGTGTTTAAATCGTCGCGAAATACTTTGACCAGATGTCCACAAAAAAAGTGATATACGATCAGCAACGCTACGAGCACAAGCTTCGCGTGCAGCCAGCCCTGGCTGAAGTAGCCTGATACATTGTAGCTGAGCAGCCAAATGCCAAATATTACAGTGGCAAGCATCGAAGGTGTGGTAATGCCTCGATAGAGTTTTCGCTCCATTACTTTGAAGCGTTCACGCCCTGGCTCATCCTTGCAGGCAGCATGGTAAACAAACAGCCTGGGCAGGTAAAAGATGCCGGCGAACCAGCACACCAGAGAAATTATGTGAAAGGCTTTAACCCAAAGCATTCGTTAACTCCGTCGATATTGGTAGTAGCTTTCGATGTCAGATTTAAGCACCACGCCATACACCCGCTGAATCATGGGGGCCACATGGCGCTGTACGTACAAAGCTTCAGCGCTGGTCGTTTCAAACTCGTGCAGAGCCTCTTCGAGCGTGGCCTGGTATTGTACCGGTGCAATGTCACGACGGTTAGCCGGGATATCCATCAGGTCGATAGATTTCGGTGGTTCTCCTGCCTCTCCTGTTGCCATTTCCTCAGCGTCTTCCAAGTAGCGGGCCAGATCAACCGCGGGCAGCAGAGCTGTGGGGCCATTTTTTCCCTCAACTACCAACCATTTAGGTTCCGATTTAAGGGCTTTTCGAGCCTCTTCAATCGTCAATTGCCGGCTGATCCGCAGAATGCCTTTATCCATGATTGCTGCGACAGAGACCCGGCGCAGGGCCTGGATAACCGGCGAGCTCTGATAACTCAGGCCCTGACTCTTCAGTACGGTTAAGAATAACGATTTTTTTCCGAATGCTTCACTTGTGATCAGCGTGGCGGTGGTAATGACCAACATGCCCGGGAGGATGATGTTGGGGTTACGGGTTAGTTCTAGCAGTGCCATCAGTGCAGCCAAAGGCGCTTGCAGCACCGCACCCATCATTGCCCCCATTCCGAGCATGGCGTAGAAGCCGACAGAAGAAGCATGGCCAGGTAAAATCTCCCCACCAACCAACCCCAGGGCTCCGCCAAGCGTTGCGCCTATGATAAGTGTTGGGCCGATAATGCTGCTGGGCATGCCCAGGCCAACTGTTAGGGCTGTAATAACGAGTTTCGCGACCCCTACGCTCAATAGCAGCCAAAAGCCGAGCCCTCCATTCATGGTTTCATTGACTGTGTCGTAACCTATACCCATGGTTTGGGGCACGAGCACAGCAACCGGCGCCATCAGCGCGCCAGCTATAATAACGCGCAGCAAAATAGGGCGCTGGTTGAAGCGCCCCATAGCGTCGACCAGGTGTATAAAAAGTGCAGCTGAAATGCCAATAATAACGGCGATAACCAGAATCCAGGGTATCTCCAGAAACGAGTTCATGGTTAGTGCGGGAACGTTGAATGCCGGCTCTGAACCATAAACAAGCTGAGTGACTACCGCAGCACTAACGGCGGCCAGAACAATGGGCGTAAACCCAGCGATCGTGTATTCCATCATCACCACTTCCATGGCGAAAATGACCCCGGAAATAGGCGTGTTGAATGATGCAGAAATGGCAGCGGCGCAACCGCAAGCGACCAAAGTGCGTATGCTGTTATTGGGTAGCCGCATCCATTGCCCCATCAGGCTTGAAAAGGCCGCGCCTAGGTGAACAGCGGGCCCTTCACGCCCCGCAGACTGGCCGGTAACAACGGTTGTCACGCCCACAACGAACTGAATGAGAGCGCTTTTTGCCGTAATGTAGCCTTGGTGGTAGTTTAGGCGCTCCATCACATGGACCACCCCAACTTTTCGGTCATGGGTGGCAAGGTGGTGCAAAAACAGGCCAAGGCCAAGCGCACCGGCAAGAGGCAGTAATCCCCGGGTAAGAATGTCTAAGCTTTCAAAAGCTTCCGAACCCTCGCCTGGCAGGAAATGCTTTAGCGGCCATTCGATGGCCAGACGGAAAACCAGGATCACCCCTCCGGTAACCAGCCCGGATAGCAGGCCGAGAATGGCTAGCTGCGGAAGTGAATCCACGCCGGACAGTCTGCGTGTGAACACAGAGGTCAGTTTTTCGCTCATCTGATGCCAGATTTTATTCATGAGTGCCGGTGTTCCGGGACAAGAGGGTGGCCTGCCAAAGGGTTTCTCACAACATTGTAACCGTCGCTCCGTAAGCTGCAATAAGTCGTTGGTTTATCATGGTAGACTACCAAACTAAACTTCTAAATCCTGATACGACATCGCTGGAGAGCAAGTTGATTAAAGTAGGTATCGTAGGTGGCACCGGTTATACCGGCGTCGAACTGCTCAGAATTCTCGCTGTTCATCCGGAAGTTACGGTTAGCTGTATTACGTCAAGGTCGGAAGCCGGTATGCCGGTGGCCGATATGTACCCGAACCTCCGCGGACATTTTGATTTAGCATACTCCGCGCCAGACCCCAGTGTTCTGGCCGCGTGCGATCTGGTGTTTTTTGCAACACCCCACGGCGTTGCTATGGGCATGATTCCAGAGCTAATGGCGTCTGGTGTGCGGGTTGTTGATCTCTCGGCAGACTTCCGCCTTAAGGATCTACAGGTTTGGTCGCAGTGGTACGGCATGCCCCATGAATCGCCGGAGTGGGTTGAAAAGGCGGTTTACGGATTACCCGAAGTCGTTCGCGATGAGATCTCCAAGGCGCAACTGGTTGCCAATCCGGGGTGCTATCCCACGGCTGTGCAACTCGGTTTTCTACCTTTGTTAGAGCAGGGCTTGGTTGACCCATCGCGGCTGATAGCCGATGCCAAGTCCGGGTCCAGCGGCGGTGGCCGGCAGGGCAAAATCGGCATGTTGCACGGAGAGGTTGGAGAAAGCTTCAAGGCCTATGGTGCCTCGGGCCATCGCCATCTTCCGGAGATTCGCCAAGGATTGTCTGGGGCAGCTGGCACTGAAACCGGTGTTACCTTTGTGCCGCATCTTATCCCAATGATCCGTGGCATTGAGGCAACGCTGTACGCGGAGCTGAAAGATGCGGCCGATTTCGATCGCCTGCAGCAGCTGTTTGAAGATCGTTACCGCAATGAGCCGTTTGTGGATGTAATGCCTTTTGGTAGTCACCCAGAAACCCGCAGTGTGCGGGGTGCCAACTTGTGCCGCATGGCGTTGCATCGCCAGGAGCAGAGTAACGTAGTTATTATCTCATCGGTCATCGACAACCTCGTAAAAGGTGCCGCAGGCCAGGCTGTCCAGAACATGAATATCATGTTTGGCCTCAAAGAAACCCTAGGTCTTGAAGCGCCTGCATTGCTGCCCTAAGGATTACCCGTGAGCGAACAACGCAAGCCGGCCGAGGAATATGTTGTTATCCGTCATCGGCCGGGATACCGGCTACGGCAGTATATGATTCTGCTGGCGTTCACAGTGATTGCTGCGGCCGCCGGTTATGCAGCCGGGATGGCTCAGGGTGGCTTTCGCTTCACCAGTGCCGAGGCATCTAACGAACGGCTGGAGGATCAAGTCGCGACGCTGAAAACTCGTTATCGCGAGGCTCGACAGCAGCTGGTTAACCTCGAACGAGGCAAGCTAATTGATGAGCAAGCGCTGAACGAGGCCCGGACAATCATTGTCGATCTGGAAACCCGTGCTGGTGGTCTGAAGTCTGATCTCACCTTCTATAAAAATATCATGGCGCCATCCAAAACCAGCAAAGGGCTACAGGTTGATCGCTTTTCGCTGGTCAGCGATCGCCAAGCCAACGCTTATGATTTCAAATTGGTGCTAACACAGGTTGGCAACAACAAGAGTTATATTTCGGGTGTCGTGGCAGTCAACATAATCGGCATGCGTGATAATGAGAAAGAAGTCATCGCACTGCGCGATCTGTCTCAGGACATTGAAGATCTTGGCGTAAAATTCCGCTTTCGGTACTTTCAGGATGTGGAAGGTAAGCTGGCGCTGCCTGATGGTTTCGAGCCTCTTGAGGTGCAGGTGGTTGCTCAAGCGGGAGGGCGCAAATCTGCGCAAGCTGAACGCACATTCAACTGGGATGATTTAACGGAGAATTGAACATGCTTGGCAAGAAAAAGCAAAAGCCCCGCCGGCCCACAGGCAACTTTGACACGCTGATCTCATCACGCACGACCATAGAAGGCGATGTGCACTTCTCTGGTGGCTTGCATGTAGATGGCCATATTCGTGGAAAAGTGTTGGCTGAAGAGGGTAGCGATGCCGTGTTGCGGATCTCGGAGGTTGGAGAGATTACCGGCGACATAGCGGCGCCGCATGTAATCATTAACGGTACGGTTAACGGTGACGTGTATGCGACAGCCCACCTTGAGTTGGCTGAAAAGGCCGCCATTAATGGCAGCGTATACTATAACCTTATCCAGATGGCCGTAGGGTCGTCTGTTAATGGCAACCTTGTTCATCAGCGTGAGTCTTCCGGATTGCTAACACAGGATAAGGCGCCGGTTGATAGTGCTCTGTCAGGTGCAGATCTTGATGGGCTATCTAAAGATGATGGTGGAAAAACCGAATAGTTGATTGTTTTACTCAGGAATACCATACTGCCTGAGGTTCTATCACGTAATCCGGAGGCGAGCTTGAGTGTAGTTCAGCAGCAAATGGCAGCACCGCTGTTTTTCAGCGACAGCGCAGTCAATAAAGTACGTGAACTGGTTGAGGAGGAGGGCAACTCTGATCTCAGGCTTCGCGTGTTCGTTACGGGCGGTGGTTGTTCCGGGTTTCAATACGGGTTCTCATTTGATGAAAGTCAGGATGAGGAAGATACGGTTGTTGCACGGAACGGCGCGACTCTGTTGATCGATCCGATGAGCTACCAGTACCTTGTGGGAGCCACCGTCGATTATCAGGAAGGTCTGCAGGGTTCCCAGTTTGTCGTGCAAAACCCCAATGCCAGCTCTACTTGCGGTTGTGGTAGTTCGTTTACTATTTAAGTTATTGCTAATAGCCTGCGTCCGGGAAGTATATCTTGGGTTCAGGCGGGGTAGATGGCGCCAAGTATCCGGGGGCCTAAAGCTCCGGTCACTTCTGCTAGATTTCCCGGCTTGCGCTCCATCGTTTGCTGGGCCAGCCAGGCAAAGGCCGTTGGCTCTACCCATTGAGCGTCAAGGCCTAGCTCGTCGGTGTTGAGTACACGAATCGGACTGAGCGCCAGGGCGAGCTCCTTCATTAACAGCCGGTTACGCGTCCCCCCTCCGCAAGCGTAAACAACCATCGTAGGCGACTGCGGCATCTGCCTAACTGCGGTGATCACTGACAGTTGCAACAGAGTGCGCTGAACGTCTTCTGGCCGGGTTGCTTCGTGTCGCAGCACCAACGTTTTTACCCACTCGAGATTAAACTTCTCTTTCCCGGTACTTTTGGGTGGCAGGCGTTCGAAATAGGCATCTGAGAGCATATCGCTAAGCAGTGCTTGGTCGACCATCCCTTCCTCGGCCCAAAGGCCATCTTCATCGTAAGCGCGCCCGGTTTGTTCATGGCACCAAGCATCCATCAATGCGTTAGCGGGGCCAGTGTCGAACCCTGTTACCGAGCTGTCTTGGTCGGAAGGAATCCAGGTGATATTGGCGATGCCGCCTAGGTTCAGAATGCACCTATCTTGGGTTTCCGAGCCAAAGATGTGCTGATGAAATGCTGGTACCAGTGGCGCGCCCTGTCCACCTGCAGCCATGTCCCGGCTGCGAAAGTCCCCCACCGTTGTGATTCCGGTCTTTTCCGCAATGATTGAGGGGTTGCCCACCTGAAGAGAGAAGCGGCCGAGGCCTGAAGGTTGGTGGCGCAGAGTCTGTCCGTGGCTTCCAATTGCACGAATGGAGGATCTTTCTATGCCAGAATTGCGGATTAGGCTTTCCGCTGCGTCAGCAAATAGTGTTCCCGTTAGGGTATCAAGCTCCCCGACTTCATCGGGCGTTGCTTGGTTCTGGCTTGCAAGCACCAATCGTTGGCGTAAGTTCTCGGGGTAGGGTATGGAGTGTGTCTCGTGGATGCGGACAGTTTTGTCCTGAAAGGACACCAGCACGGCGTCTATGCCGTCCATGCTGGTGCCGGACATTAGTCCGATCCAAGTGTCCACTGGGCCTCAGTCTTCCGGGGCTAGAGCGAGGTGCTGGTAGTTAGACCTGAACGCGTCAAACTGGGCAACCTGCTGAGCGGTAAATTTTTTGAAGCGAGCCATTTCAGAGGCAGGGATAGGCTGAGCGTCTGGCAGTTTTACTGTCCGAGAGTTACGCGGCGAGCCATTAACCCGAAATTCGTAGTGCAAGTGTGGACCGGTTACCATGCCCGATGAGCCCACGTAACCGATGGTTTCGCCTTGCTTTACTCGTGCTCCGGTTTTCATGCCTTTGCCGATTCGGCTCATGTGCGCGTACAGGGTTGTGATGTTGTCGCCGTGCTTTAAAACAACGGTACGACCATAGCCGCCTTTCCATCCGGAAGACTGAACTCTGCCATTACCCGCGGCCTTGATTGGTGAGCCTGGAGGTGCAGCGTAGTCCGTACCTTCGTGTGGGCGGACAACGTCCAAAACCGGGTGGCGACGCTGGAGGTTGAATGGCGAAGAAATGCGTGCGCTGATGGGGGTGCGCAGAAAAGCTTTGCGCATGCTCTTGCCATCTGGCGCGTAGTAATCACTGTCGCCGTTGCTGTCGGTATACAGCAGAGCAATGTTTTCTTCTCCCCGGTTTATAAAGCGGGCTGACAGGATGCGGCCGGTGTTGAATTTTTCTCCGTCAAGATGCAGTTCCTCGTAGACCACTTCAAATCGATCACCTTTGCGAACATCGTAAACGAAATCGATGTCCCAGCCGAAAATTCCGGCCAATTCCATTGTCAGTCGATCGTTGAGTCCAGCTTCCCGAGCTGCGAGGTAAAGCGAACCATCAATAGTGCCGGAAGCAAAGGTTGGCTTGGGCTCAGGCTTCCGCATTTCCGTTTGGCCTTTAAAAGATCCTTCCTGCTTCTCAATCTTCAGGGTTTCCAGCCGGTTGCGTTGGAGTTCAACCGCGGCAATCTCGCCTTCTCCGTCGGTTGCAAAGCGGATAGTCTCTCCAGCATAGAGGCGTTGCAGTTTATCGGCCTCTCCTTCGCCGTGAATAACAGAGAGCATGATACCGTCATTGAATCCTGCCTTCTTAAAGAGTGAAGACAGGGTGTCGCCTGATTTGATGTCAAATGTTTGCCAGGCTAAGCGAGGCGTAAGCGCTGGACTTGCCTGCTCAGGCATTTGCGGTGCTGCCTCAGGTTGAATCTCGGCAACGACCTTCTCAGGAGAGACTTCAGGTTTTTGCTGCGGCTTTTTCGAGATGATCTCCGACGCCTTGCCCTGTTCGAGATCCAGGGTGTAGGACATTCGCTTGGCCTCAACATCTGCGCTGGGGCTCATCAAAATAGCGGCGGTCACTACAACTGTGGTAGCGGCAGCAATGGTAATGTGGGTTTTTGGAAACATTTTAAGCACGTATCGCATCCGTTTTAATCGGTATTCCGGCAGCCTGTGCTGCCTAATTAAAGCTGTTGTTCACGCATAGACCGACAGATTACCGTATAAAAAGTATGTGGAACAGCGCAGAACATTACGGTTGTTGCGCTACCGGCCGGATTTATTGTCGCGTCATTGATATAATACGCGCGCCCAGACTGCATGTTTTGTTTAAAAACTGAGCATTTATACTGTAGCAGGGTGCCGGGTAACTCTCAGATTTCTTTTGTTGAAGTCTGTAACTGATAATTCGTGAAACTGATTGGGGATAAAGAATTCATGGCATCTATTGATGAAGCGCTTGCCATTATCAAGCGAGGCATAGACGAGCTGATACCCGAAGACGATTTGATTGCGAAGTTGAAGGAAGGTCGCCCTTTGCGTATTAAGGCGGGTTTTGATCCGACGGCCCCTGATCTGCATCTCGGGCATACAGTACTCATCAATAAATTGCGCCAGTTTCAGGATCTTGGTCATGAGGTCATTTTTTTGATCGGTGATTTTACCGGAAAGATTGGTGATCCTTCCGGTAAAAGTGCTACCCGTCCGCCGCTGACGGATGAGCAGGTGGCGCAAAATGCGATTACCTATAAAGAGCAGGTGTTCAAGATTTTGGATCCCGAGAAAACCCGGGTTGCCTTCAACTCCGAGTGGATGAGCAAAATGGGTGCGGCGGACATGATTCGTTTGGCTGGGCAATACACCGTTGCGCGAATGCTGGAGCGAGATGATTTTACCAAGCGATATCGTGCAGAGCAGTCGATCGCCATTCACGAGTTTCTCTATCCGTTAATACAGGGTTATGACTCAGTTGCGCTGGAGGCGGATGTTGAGCTGGGTGGCACAGACCAAAAGTTCAATCTGTTGATGGGGCGTATATTGCAGAAGCAATACGGCCAAGCACCGCAGGCTATCCTGACGGTGCCGATTCTTGAAGGATTGGATGGCGTTCAGAAGATGTCAAAGTCCTTGGGTAACTATGTGGGTGTTAATGACGCCCCCGGGGAAATGTACACCAAGCTGCTCTCTGTGCCTGATGAGTTGTTGTGGCGTTATTTTGAGTTGCTGAGCTTTCGCCCGCTAGCTGAGGTGGATGAATTCCGTAAGTCTGTAGAAGGCGGAAGCAATCCCCAAGATTTTAAAAAGCTGCTGGCGGAAGAGTTGATTGCTCGGTTTCATAGTGAAGAGGCTGCTAAAACGGCCCACAAGTCGGCTGGTAATCGTGTTGGACTCGGGGATATCCCTGAAAATGTACCTTCCGTAGTAGTTTCCCTGGAGGGACAATCGGAGATGGCGATGGCTTCTGTGTTACGGATGGCAGGGCTGGTAAAGAATGGCGCGGCCGCTCGGGACGTTCTCGGTCGTGGTGCCGTATTTGTTGATGGTCAGCAATTCGAAGGCGGTCGAGTGTTCGTCGAGGGCGATAGCTGCGTTATTCAGGCTGGCAAGAAGAAGATTGCCCAGGTATTGATTACGGCGTGATCGATTCCTGGCCGTTTTGAGTTTTTTTCAAGATGGCCGTTGACACCTTCGCTCAGCTCTGTAGAATGCGCATCTCGCTTGAGGGGCA
>NZ_JBQDKB010000072.1:17017-19190 GCF_052094685.1 Marinobacter sp. | reverse complement strand
GTGGACAGGGTGCCACTGGGCGAGGATACGGAGGAGGTTCTACGCCATGCACACAGGCTTTGGGGCTTTGATGTGCACTTGGAAAGCGTAGACGAAGGCGATGTGATGGAGGAGTACCACTGCCCACATCCGGCGCCCTCAGGCCCCTGAACGCAGGTTCGTCAGGGGCAAAACGACTTCAGCGCGTAGGCCACCTTCAGAGTTGTCATCCAACCTAAGCTCGCCGCCGTGCAGCGCCGTCAGCTCGGTAACAATCGCCAGTCCCAGCCCAGAACCAGATCTTGCCTCATCCAGCCTACCGCCCCGGCTAAGCGCCTCCTGTCGCATTTCCCGCGACATGCCGGGCCCATCGTCAGATACGCTGAGCACCAGCCAACCTTCTTCAATGCTCCCAGTCAACCTAATGGAACTTTTGGCCCAATTGATCGCATTTTCCAGCAGATTACCCACCATTTCCTGTAAATCCTGGGCATCAATCCGTACCCGGAACTCCTGCTGCAGATCGCTCTGAAACACTATGTTGCGCCGGCCAGCCAAACGTCGGACGCCTTCAATGACCGGCTCGAGCACAGTGGCAACTCTCTGTTCGGCGCCCAATGCCACAGGCCCTGCCGCCGAAGCGCGAGCCAGATGATGTCGCACTGCTTCGTCCAGCCGTTTGAGCTCAGCCCGAACGGCCGCTTGCTGATCTTCTGGTAAGCGCTCCGCCAGAGTGTTCAGCACGGCGACCGGCGTTTTCAGCGCATGGGCAAGATTGCCGGTGGCGGTTCTGCCCCGTTCAATCAGACGCTGATCCCGCTCCAATACGGTATTAATCGCTTCGGCCAGCCTTGCCAGCTCTCTGGGCAGGTCGGTTTCGACAGACGGCTTCTGGCCTTGCTCTACTGCTTTCAGGCTTTGCTCTATGCGGCGCAAGGGTGCCAACCCCCAGCGAATTTGCAGCCCAATCAGCCCAATCAGCAGGCCGCCGAGTGTCGCCAGAGAAAGCCACAACAACGTTTGGAACCGGGCAATCTGAGCCTCTATTTCGCCCAGATCCGCGGCTATCTGTACATGCAGAACATCATCAAGATTGGGAAGCCGAATATCCCGCTCCAGCAACCGCAACTGCTTATTCCGGGGGCCGGTCACGGTGCGGAAGGTCATGCCGGGCTCATGGGAAATAGCCAGCCGCTGATCCCACAATGAACGAGAAGTGAGCACTCGCTCGCCTTCGTCACCAACCTGCCAGTACCAACCCGAAAATACCCGATCGAAGCGCGAATCGCCCAGTTGTCGATTAGACACAAGAGCATCCTGCCGGAGATCGTAGCTAACCCCGGCAATTACCACATTGAGAAGGGATTCCAACCGCTCGTTAAAGGCCGTATTCACCGCCTCCCTGAAGTTCCACGACAGCAGGGCACCGGCAATCGGCAATACCAACACAACCAAAATCAGCGCCGATACCAGCATGCGCATAGCAATCGGGAGTCGTCGCAAACGCTGTGCCCGCGTCATGAGTCCTCGCTATCCGCAACCATCCGGTAGCCCTGGCCGCGCAACGTTTCAATACTACGGCTACCCAGCTTTCGCCGCAGACGACTAACCTGCACATCTATTACATTGGAATCCGGTTCTGCATCTCCGTCATACACATGTTCGGTTAACTCCGAACGGCTTACGACACGAGGTGCAGCATGAACAAGATGGGAAAGCAGCCGCAGCTCTTGAGCCGTCAAGGACACGGGCATACCGGCGCGGGTCACTTGGGCACTGTGAGTATCCAACGAGATATTGCCCACTCTGATAACCGGGTGAGCATGGCCATGGGCCCGGCGCACCAGCGCTCTCAGCCGGAACAGGATTTCAGCGGTTTCGAAGGGTTTGGTCACGTAATCATCGGCTCCGGCAGAAAAGCCTGCAGCCTTGTCTGACCATCGCTCACGCGCAGTCAGGATCAAAACTGGCAATTCGATCCCCTGCTCGCGCCACCCTGACAACCATTGGGTGCCGTTGCCATCAGGCAGGCCTAAATCGAGGATAACCGCATCATACCGCTCGGTACTGACCAGAAAGTCCGCCGTGCGACCGTCACCTGCAATCTCCACCAACAGGCCGGCGTCTTCCAGCGACGACGCGAGACCCTGAGCTAGTGGCTTATCGTCCTCTACCAGTAAAATTTTCATTGGCG
>NZ_JBQDKB010000072.1:13867-16917 GCF_052094685.1 Marinobacter sp. | reverse complement strand
GCGAGACCCTGAGCTAGTGGCTTATCGTCCTCTACCAGTAAAATTTTCATTGGCGCTTCATTCCGTTGATATCGTTGCCCTCAATGCCAATAAGCTCCCCTGTTGTTGCATCTACCTCAAACTCAACCACCTGGCCTTCGGAGCCGAGTAACTCAATCTCATAGAGCCGCCGGCCATCCTCCTGCTCGAATTCCACATCAATCACCTGTCCGTCCCAATCGCGCAGCAGGCCATCCAAAATGTCACCAAGGGGCTTTATTCGGCCTGCCTGCACTTCTTCGTGGAGCTTGCGCCAGTCTTCATCAGCAAAGGCCGGCGCCGTCCCGACCAAGCACAGGGCGATCACAAACATCGCTGCAATGAATACAGAGGTGGGGATAACCAATTTCACGAGATAACAGGGCAGGTTTTTCATGGGTTCATTCTGTCAGAGCCAACATGAATGAACCATGAACGAAACACTCACCCTCCTGCAAGTCGGCTTTGCCTAAGATGCATTCAACGTCCGGGAAGGGTCATCCGTAAAGACCCTCCATGGGCGGTATTCAAATAGCCAATGACTCACGCAGAAAGAACGAAAATTCGGGAGAAATAACCATGAAAATGATCATCGCAACTGCACTCGCCGCCGGCCTTGCTGCCGCACCCCTGGCCCAAGCGTCTGGCACAATTGATGATGCCAAGCGCGCGGTCCAGATAGGATCAGACTACGGCATTACACACTTCCACAGCATTGAGCTGGAAGACGACCGCAATGATGACGGCAGCATGGAAATCGAAGGTTGGCTTGATAGCGAGTGGTACGTTGAGATCGACGTTAACAATGATGGCTCTATTCGCAAAGAAGAGCGCCGTAAACGCACAGATGGCCCCTGGGGCCTATCCTCTGCGGACACGCTGGATTACATTGATGCAAGCGTGAACCAAGGCATGAGCCGGATTGAGGAAATCCAAGCCGATGCCAACGGCGATATTGAAGTAGAGGGCGACAATGCCGACGGGCAGGAACTGGAAGTCGAATTCCGCACCGGCAGCATGGAACCTACAAGAGTGGACAAAGACCACAGATCATAATCTGAAGACCACTCTTGCAAGGGAGTTCCGGCAAAAGCCGGGCTCCCTTGCCAGCAATTTCAGCGCTTTTATTTTGCAAGACCAGGGCTGGCTTTGGGAATGATGCGCCGGCCATACATGGCAAGCATAAACCCGATCGGAAACATCAGTACGCCATATACAGCCGCCGGTATCGACATGGAGCTGGACTCCAGCAGTGTGAGTGTCACCATCAGAGCAATAGTGCCATTCTTGACTCCCAACTCCACGGCGACAGCCAAGGACTCTCTCTGAGTAAGACCGGCGGCCCGACCGACAAGCAAGCCAATAAAAATACCGGCAGCATTCAACAAGATCGTTGCTGGCCCCGCCTGTTTCAAAAGCTCCCAGAGCTGATCCCGCACACCGTAAACAAGCACGACAATCAGCATTGCCAGAACAATACCGCCAAACACACTCACAACACTCTCAGCTTTACGCGCCACGTCTGGTTTACGGGCTCGCACCAACATACCAATTGCCACCGGGAGCAAGACAATACCAACCAGCATGCCAATGGTTTTCCATACCGGTAACACAATGTCTTCCTCGGCTCCCATATAAAACTGTAGTGCAACATTGGCAAAGAGTGGCAGGGTAAGAATGGTAATCAAACTGGCACTAACGGTCAGCACAATAGATAACGCAATATTGCCTCGGGCAAGCAGTACAAACAGGTTGGAGGTTGTGCCTCCTGGGCACGCGGCAATGATGACCAGGCCAACAGCAATAGCCGGTGGCACCGCCAGCAAAGACGCTAGAGCAAAAGCCACCAAGGGCATCAACAGAATCTGAGCCACGGTACCCACTATCATGCCTTTGGGATAAACGGCTACTTGGCGAAAATCACGAATGGTCAGAGTCATGCCTATGCCAATCATGATAATAAACAGTGCGATCGGCAGTCCTGCCGAAATAAGCGGGCTGGATTCCACAATGCCTCCGGATCTCGTTGTTTTTGTTAATTCAATACGGTGAAAGTACCACAAGCGGTTTACTTTCGTGAGGCTAAAAACAACAAGGCTCGTGAACCTCCAGTGCAAAACCTTCCGTCATTTTTTTCATACCGGTGATCGTCTGCAATGGAAGTAACCCGTATACTTGTAAGCAACAACTAAAAGATACACTCAGATGCCCAAGCAGGGCAGAGGTGCGCAAGGAATGAAACGCCTGGGAACACTGGATGCTTCGTGGCTAGCTGTAGAATCTGAAGATACGCCAATGCATGTTGGCAACATGCAGATCTTTTCATTGCCGGAAGGCGCTCCTGATACTTTCCTTCGCGATTTAGTTACCAGCATGAAGGAAACAGGGGACATCGCGCCGCCCTGGTGTTCCAAGCTGGCATGGCCCGGCATGCTGGGCCGTCTGTTGGCACCATCTTGGAAAGTCGACAAGAATATCGACCTGGACTATCACGTGCGCCACTCTGCCCTGCCCAATCCAGGCGGTGAACGTGAGCTTGGTGTTCTGGTGTCGCGTCTGCACTCCAACCCCCTGGATTTCGCCCGACCGCTCTGGGAATGCCACGTTATTGAAGGGCTTGAGAACAATCGCTTTGCCCTCTACATCAAGATGCACCATTCGATGATTGATGGCATCAGCGGCGTGCGCCTGATGCAGCGGGTTCTGAGCACAGACCCGAACGAACGGGGCATGTTACCGCCTTGGTCGGTGCGACCAGAACCGCGAGGAGCCAGCAAAAACAGTTCGGAAGCAACCATTCCCGCGGCACTTTCCCATGCGCTGGACGCGCTCAAGTTGCAGGCCGATATGGCCCCGACGCTTTGGCGCGCGGGTAACCGGCTCGTGCACTCGGTGCGCCATCCAGAAGATGGCCTGACCGCGCCGTTCACAGGGCCGGTTTCCAAGATCAATCATCGGGTAACCGGCCAGCGGCGATTTGCCACGCAGCACTACGAACTCGAACGCCTGAAAGCGCTGACCCGAGCATCTGG
>NZ_JBQDKB010000072.1:9435-13767 GCF_052094685.1 Marinobacter sp. | reverse complement strand
CTGCAGCTGATGTCTGGCCTTGGCGGGCGTATGCGCCCCGTATTCAACGTAACCATCTCCAACGTTCCAGGCCCTCAAGAAACGCTGTATTACGAAGGTGCCAAGCTGGAGGCCATGTATCCGGTTTCACTGATTGCCCACGGCGGCGCGCTGAACATTACGTGTTTAAGCTATGCAGGCGCACTGAACTTTGGGTTTACCGGCTGCCGGGATACTCTGCCAAGCATGCAGAGACTGGCGGTGTATACCGGAGAAGCGCTGGATGATCTGGAAAAACTGATACTGCCGCCCAAAGCCAAGCCAAAAAAAGCAAAGGCAGGCAAAACCGGGAAGGCCTAAGGCAAGCAGGCGCCCCCTGTTTTCAAAGGCGCCTGTTATCCCAATTCGCTGCACCAACAAAGATAAGCTGAAGGAAGCGGGTTGTCCGCTTCCGAATCTGCTCTAACTGGTACTCATCTTCAGCCGACACACTCAGCAAATCTGTAAGGCTGAAAGCGACACTGCGAACCACCAGATCACAAGTCATTTCCAGATCGCCATCAGAAAGATGATCAACCAATTTTAGCCGTCGCAAGTCGTTTGCCAGCTCACTGGCAAAATACCGCATTTCACTGCGGATACCCTCTTGTATAGCTCGGCTCTCACCCGCCAGGCCCTGCGCCATAAACAGAAAGAAACTCCGGTTAGCCTGGGCGTGACTAATAAAAATACCTACCGACTCGTCCATAAGCTTGTCAGCTTGCAGTACGTTTGCCCTCGCCTCTCGCATCATTCTTCGCAACACCAACCCAAGCTCGTCGACTAACTGCAGCCCCAGGTCGTCCATATTGCGGAAGTGTCGGTAAAAAGAGGTAGGTACCACACCTGCCTGGCGGGTCACTTCGCGAATACCAAGACTGGCAAAGTGCCGCCCCTTTCCAACCAGTGTAAGCGCTGCATTCATTAGCTTTTCACGGGTTTCACCGGGTTTCCGTTTTTTTCGTTCCGACATTACCTGCCCATACCGCAGTTATCGTTTAATTCAGGCAACAAGTGTACACATCCAAGAAATATAAAGTACTGGGCGCTTGTCATTTAATGCCAACGAAATGCTCCCCATTGTGCGCCAAAACTCCAATGTGTACAGTCGTACACAAGATGTGCACAAGTGTACACACAAAGTAGGCAGCATAAGGAGAAGACATAATGCTGGCAAAAAACACTCAAACAAAAGCTCTGCACTGGCTTGGAAAGCAGCTTTTTAACCGGAATGATCCGGCTGCATTCTTCGATCCGTTGTTAGAGAAGCTTGATCCCATGCTGGTGCAAGGCCATACGCCTGCACGGATCGATCAGATAATTCAAGAAACCAGTGATACGCGCACATTCGTGCTAAAACCCGCTGGGCGGTGGCCAGGATTTCAAGCAGGCCAGCACGTAAACATTTGCGTTGAAACTAGCGGCATCCAGCGTACACGAACCTTTAGCCTTTCAAGTTCACCCGAGCTATGGGCCCAACAGGGCGTGGTTACCCTCACCATCAAACGACTATCTGGTGGTCTGGTGACAAACTGGCTGCACGATAACCTGAGCTGTGGCGACGTTATTAGCTTGGGTGAAGCTTTTGGTGACTTTGTATTGTCAGAGCCGCCTCGGCCGGTACTCTTTATTGCAGGTGGTAGTGGGATTACCCCCGTTCTAAGCCACTTGGAAACCATGGCCGCCCAGGATTTTCGCGCGCCGGTCAGCCTTCTCTATTTCGTGCGCACGCAGCAAGACATCATCGCGGCAGAGCGACTGAAAGCCCTTGAAAACCGCTACAGCGCTCTAACCGTGAACATCATCGCTACCCACAAAAACGACACGCCCCGTTATTTGAACAGCGAAGATCTGAATGGCGTACCCGGCCTTAAAGCAAGACAGATTTTTCTGTGCGGCCCCCAAGGGTTGATGGATCTGGCAAACGAGTTGTTGCACCAGCACGGCGTTCGAAAAGCAGACATTCAAAGCACCTTTTTTTCAGCTGCAACGCCGCCGTTAAACCCAGATTTAGCAAATCAAACCTTGGGCGGCAAAGTGCAATTTGCAAAAAGCAGTCTAGAAGCCAGCTCTGAGGGCGACGCCAGCTTACTGGAAATCGCTGAGGCCTCTGGCCTTACGCCCCGCCATGGCTGCCGTATGGGCATTTGCCATCAGTGCAGCTGTCGCAAGACTAGCGGAACGGTTGTTAATCGGCTCACTGGTCAGGCCTCCGGGCCAGGGGAAGAAAGCATTCAGCTTTGTATATCCATTCCCCACGGCCCTGTAGCCATCGACGTTTAAGGAGCAAAATAATGAAGACAATGACAGAAAACCAGCTCCAGGAACTGGAACAAGATCTTAATGCTATTCGCGATGAAGTAGTTGCGGATCTTGGCGAGCGTGACGCCCGCTATATACGCCGCGTGGTTCGGCTGCACCGTGCTCTTGAAGTGGGTGGCCGGGTGATGATGCCATTCGGGTTCATTCCGCCGGTTTTCGTAGCCGCAACTCTATCCCTGGGCTTATCAAAAATCATAGAGAACATGGAAATTGGCCACAACGTGATGCACGGCCAATACGACTGGATGAACGACCCTTCCCTACACTCACAAACCTATGAGTGGGATACGGCGTGTTCTTCAGACTCCTGGCGCCGCACTCACAATTACGAGCATCACACTTACACCAATATCATTGGTAAGGATCGTGATTACGGCTACGCTCTGCTGCGTCTGAGTGACGATGAAAAGTGGCGGCCGGCACATAGCCTGCAGTTTTTAAACTACATTGTGCTCAGCGTATTCTTCCAATGGGGTGTGGCGCTACATGAACTGGAGTTCGAGCGGATACGCAGTGGTGAGGTTCGCTTACGGGACAAGCTTCCATTCCTGCGGGATCTTGCACGTAAAGGTGGCCGCCAAGCGTTCAAGGATTATGTTTTCTTCCCACTCATTACTTTCCCCGTAGCGCCCATCGTGCTCGCCGGAAACTTAGGCGCCAACCTGATACGCAACCTGTGGTCATCCACCGTTATTTTTTGCGGGCATTTCACTCAGGATGCTGAAACGTTCAACGAAAAAGATTGTGTGAATGAAAGTAAGGGCCACTGGTATCTGCGCCAGCTTACGGGTTCATCCAATTTCACCGGCCCAAAATGGATGCATCTGTTGAGCGGGCATTTGAGCTATCAGGTTGAGCATCATGTTTTCCCCAATCTGCCCGCGCACCGATACCCGGAGATTTCCGAGAAGGTTCAGGCGGTATGTCGCAAACACGGCATACACTACAACACAGGCAGCTTCGCTCATCAGTACGGAACGGTTGTGAAGAGAATCCTGAGTTATTCACTGCCAGATCGCCTGCGCACAAGACTTACGGCCCAACCAGCCTGATTAGGCCGGTAAAGGAAGGGGGTCAGGCAATCTGAAGCAGCCTTAATAGCTGCGGCTTGTGCTGATCCTTCATAATATCTTTCAGGGTGTATTTGTCGAGCACCGCGAGAAACGCCTGTAACGCCTCCCCAAAAACGGATTTAAGTCCACATACCGGGGTAATCTTGCAGGCGTTCTTCGACGAATGACATTCCACAATACTGAGGTCATGCTCGGTTTCGCGCACTAGAATACCTATATTGATCTCGTCCGGTGTCATGTGCAGTCTCATGCCGCCTTTCTTTCCACGAACGGTTTCGATATAGCCTTTCTTGTTGAGCTGGTGCACCACTTTCATCAGGTGGTTTTTGGAAATTTCGTAACTGTCTGCAATCTCCTGAATCGTCGCCAGACGATCACCTTGCAGCGCCAGATACATCAGCACACGCAGCGAGTAGTCGGTGTAGCGAGTAATGTGCATTCAACACTCCGGTTGTTCTATCAAAGCAGTCAATACGAAGGCCGAGTGAGCAAGTAGCTTGCCACGCCCGCCAGAAAAACACCCGAGATGGCCAAGACCATCCCCGCTGCGCCCACAAAAAACAAAAGACCCCAGCTCAGCGCCATCATGCTGCATGCCAGCACCTTTGCCTTAGCGGGAATGACCCTGTTCCGGCGCCAATCTCTGATAGCAGGCCCAAACGAGGGATGTCCCTCAAGCCAACTGGCAAATGCCGGTGAGCCCTTACTGGCAAAAAAAGCCGCCAGCAGAACAAATGGGGTAGTCGGCATCAAAGGCAGCACCACGCCAATCGCAGCGAGTGCTACGGATATATACGCAAGAATTCTAAAACCGGTTTTACCGGGTTGCGCAGCCATAGCGGGCACCTCAGCACTGTTCATTCTTTCATCCATTCTACCGCTTATTAGTGAACAGGTCTCCCGAGACGACTTAAAAACA
>NZ_JBQDKB010000072.1:6489-9335 GCF_052094685.1 Marinobacter sp. | reverse complement strand
TTCATCCATTCTACCGCTTATTAGTGAACAGGTCTCCCGAGACGACTTAAAAACACCAGCCGCGCGACATAAGAAATCTTGATACCGACTGCGAACAACAGGGTGCCAACATGGGCAAGTACCTGAATCATCATGGGGAAACGACCGGCTAGAGGGTATGCCATCAAAATCGTAGCAATCAGACCGAGCGCGGACCAAACCATGGCGCTATTGGCACGAAATAGAAACTTTTCCATCTTATTCTCCAACAAAAACAGTCTCAGGCTTACGCCATTCATTAAGATGTATTTTATAGTAATGTTTAGATCGAAAATCAACCTATTTTTAATAAATCTTGTTGTGCGTCGTTAAAGCAGGCCCCACCAAAAAAGCACCCAGACTTACCTCGCGAGGGGTATCGGATTCGCGGGCTGATTCTGCGATACTTGGTATATCATCAACCGGTAAACGTGCATTTAGCCGTTACAGGAACGAATCCGATGTCACAGAGCAAGCTGACAGACCGCTTTGGCAGAACCGTCAACTATGTACGCCTGTCCGTTACCGACCGCTGCGATTTTCGTTGCGTTTATTGCATGGCTGAGGAAATGACCTTTCTGCCCCGCCAACAGGTTCTAACGCTTGAAGAAATTGCTCGCGTAGCCCGAACCTTTGTTTCTCTGGGTACGGAAAAAATTCGTCTCACAGGTGGCGAGCCACTGGTTCGTAAAGACATCCTTGAACTGGTAAAAGAGATAGGCACCTACGGCTTGCGGGATTTTGCCATGACCACTAATGGCAGCCAGCTACCCACAATGGCTGAGCCACTGCGCAAAGCCGGCCTGAAGCGATTGAACATCAGCCTGGATTCGCTGGACCCGGAAAAGTTCGCAAGCATTACCCGTACCGGGAAGCTGTCCAGAGTGCTGGAAGGTATAGACGCCGCCCGGGCGGCCGGGTTCCAAGGCATCAAGCTGAATACCGTGGTGATGAAAGGCGGGAATGATCACGAGGTCCCGGATCTGATCGAGTTTGCTCGAAAGAAAAACGTCGACATTACCTTCATTGAAGAAATGCCCCTAGGTGAAATCTCTGAGCATGATCGCGGCCAAGCTCTGTGCACCAGTGATGAAGTGCGCGACATTGTCCGCCAGCATCACGATCTGATTCCCACGCCCGAAGACTCCGGCGGGCCAGCCCGTTACTTCCGGATGTCAGATAGCGACATTAAAGTGGGCTTTATCTCCCCCCATTCCCACAACTTCTGCTCTACCTGCAACCGAGTGCGGGTAACCGTTGAAGGCAGATTATTGCTCTGCCTAGGCAACGAGCATTCTGTGGATCTGCGCCGAGTGCTGCGCGGCCACCCGGTAACCAACGACAAACTTAAGCAAACTATCATCGACTCCATGGATTTAAAGCCAGAACGTCACCACTTCTCCACCGATGGCAACGTTCAAATTCTGCGTTTTATGAACATGACCGGGGGTTAGCTCCAACCTTTGACGCCCGTCATTGCACTGGTTTGATTAATCGTTAAGCATTAAGCTCTTATATCAACTAACAATAAGAATGAGCTGATAACGAGCCATGCATACCCATAGGACTGAAGTCGTTGTGATTGGGGCGGGCCTTGCCGGGATTGCCACGGCACTGGAGCTGCTAGACCTAAACGTGCCGGCAATACTGCTGGATGGCGCACCCGGGGGCAAACCCGGAGGCCAAGCCAATGAAGCATTTGGCGGTATGCTGCTGAGCAACACGCCCGAACAAGCCCGTAACAAAATCAAAGACTCGCCAGAATTACTGCTTGCTGATTGGCACAACGCAGCCTGCTTTAGCGGCGAAGATCACTGGCCAAAACGCTGGGCTGAGCTTTACGCAGAACAGAACCGGCCAATGATTTACGACTGGCTGAAGCAACGGGGCATCCGATTTTTCCCCTCCGTGCAGTGGGTTGAACGAGGCCTGTATGGCAATGGCAACAGCGTTCCCCGGTACCATATTGCTTGGGGCTGTGGCCGGGGCGTGGTGCAAACTCTGCTACAACAACTGGACGCCCACCCGAACCGAAACCGGCTTACCTTCCTTAACGGTCATCGCGTTAACACCTTGAACCTGAGCGATGGAAAGGTCACCGGTTGCCAAGGCACCACCAGCCATGAGCACAACACTTTTACAGTTGCCGCCACTCACACGGTGGTCTGCACCGGCGGCATCAACGGCAATCTGGAAAAAGTACGCCAGCACTGGGATCCTTGCTACGGCCCAGCGCCGGAAAACCTGCTCAGCGGATCCAGCCCAGATGCGGATGGCGCCATGCACGACGAGGTTGCCAAAGCGGGTGGCCAGGTCGTCAATCTCAACCAAATGTGGAATTACGCGGCGGGCATACGCCACCCAGAACCCGCCTTCGCTGACCACGGTTTAAGCCTGATACCCCCGCGTTCGGCACTGTGGATGGATCGCCATGGTCGCCGAATCGGTCCCATGCCGCTGGTTACCGGTTTTGATACACACGATCTTTGCAAACAGGTAGGCAACCTGCCCGGGCAGATCTCCTGGCAGGTTATGAACTACCGAATTGCCGTGCGAGAGCTGGCCGTGTCGGGCACAGACACCAACCCGGATTTTCGCGACGGTAAGCTGCTTCGCGTGGTTTGGAACAGTTTGCGCGGTGGCGACCCGGCGCTTATGGACTGGCTTATAGCCCAGTGCCCAGATGTGGTCAGCGCCAACACTCCCGAAGAGTTGGCCACGAAGATGAACCAGGCTGCAGGCAACAAGGATATCCACACCGAAGACATGATTCGCGACATCCGTGCTTATGACAACAACATAGCCCGCGGTAAAAAACTGCATAACGA
>NZ_JBQDKB010000072.1:0-6389 GCF_052094685.1 Marinobacter sp. | reverse complement strand
ACAATAACAACTGTCAGGGCAACTCCATGAAGAAAACCGGCGCCACTCTCGTTCGCCACGCACTGGAACAACTCGGCATACGCCGCACCTTTGGTATTCCGGGGGTGCACACCACGGAAATCTATGACGAGCTGAATCGCTCTGAAAGCATCGAGCCGACACTTGTCACCCATGAGGGTAGCGGTGCCTTCATGGCCGATGCCGTAAGCCGCACAGGTACAGAGCTAGGCACCATGTTGATCGTACCGGCTGCAGGCGTTACTCACGCGGCAAGCGGCATCGGCGAAGCCGGCATTGATGGCATACCCATGCTGATTATTTCTGGCGGGATTCATTCGGAATCTGGGCACCGCTACCAACTCCACGAGATGGATCAACACGCCCTGCTCAAACCGATCACCAAGAAAACCTGGCGCATTACCAACCACCGGGAAATTATCCCCACTCTTTACGAAGCTTACAACCTGGCAATGGGTGGTGAGCCGGGACCAGTCTTTATCGAGATACCGGTCAACATCAGTAATTTTTTGGGCGACGTTGACGACATGCCTCTTTACCAGGCACCGCCTGCACCCAAGCAGCCGGAACAGGCATTGGTGGACGCTGCAGCCCAGGCGCTGGTGCAAGCAACGCAGCCGGGCATTTTTGCTGGCTGGGGCTCGGTAGACGCACAGGCAGATCTAATTAAGCTGGCAGAACTGCTGGATGCGCCGGTTTCAACCACGCTGCAAGGGCTCAGCGCCTTCCCGGGCAACCACCCTTTGCATACCGGAATGGGCATGGGCAACTATGCGGTGCCTGCAGCAACAAATGCGTTCGCCAAGGTGGATTGTCTACTGGCAATTGGTACTCGGTTCTCAGAGATCCCCACCGGCAGCTACGGCATTAACCCTCCGGCAAGTCTGATTCACCTAGACATCAACCCAGAGGTTTTCAGCGCCAACTACCCTGCCAGCCACACCATTGAAGGCGACGCCAGAATTACTGTGCCGGCGCTACTGAAAGCCGTAAAGGCGCTAAAGTCGACCCCGGCTAATACCGGCATCCAGGAACAGATTGCTAAAGACAAAGCGGCATACAAGAAAGAGTGGCGGGATCATGACAGCGGCGATCGGGTGAACCCAGAGCTGTTTTTCAGCAACCTGCGTGAGCGCCTAAGTGACGACGCAATTGTTGTCGCAGACGACGGCAACCATACGTTTTTGGCCGCAGAGTTAATGCCCATACTGGGTGCCCGAAATTACATGTCACCCAGCGATTTCAACGCCATGGGTTACTGTGTTCCCGGCGCTATCGGGGCCAAACTGGCCAACCCCAAGCGCCAGGTAGTGGGCATTGTGGGCGACGGTGCATTGCTGATGACTGGCATGGAGCTGGTAACGGCTGCGCGCCTGCAAGTGGGCGTGATCATTTTTATATTTAACGATGGCGAACTGTCGCAGATCGCCCAAGCCCAGCAGATTCCTTACAACCAGAAGACCTGCACAGTGCTCGGCACAGTGAACTACGAGGCTTTGGCTAAAGCCTGTGGCGTTGAATTCGTTTCGCTTTCGGGCAACCAGGATATTTCTGAAAGCCTGGAGATTGCGCTGCAAAAGTCAGCAGCCGGACAGCCTGTTCTGGTGGATGTGCGCATTGATTATTCGAAACCGACACGGTTTACCAAGGGCGTTGTGAAGACAAACCTTGCCCGGATGGAGACCCGGGACAAGTTTCGGATTGTGGGGCGCGCCCTTTGGAGGAAGGTTCGGCCTTAGTGGCTCATATCTCCGTGCATATCACCCATGGGCATCTCCGTATTCAGGTGCTCCAGGGTGATGGCGTCATACTGCAAAACCTCACCACCATGCTCCATCATGAAGTCATGGGCAGCCGATTCTTCAGAGAACGATGCCAGTGTCTGGCCCATGGCCCCCTTACGCTCAGAACCAACCACGTAAACGGCCTCGCGGGCATCGATCAAGGCGGCGTCGTCTGGGCTGGCCCATTCGGTTTGGCTCATGTCGTGCACATACAGCGTGTGCTTGCGCACCACGTTCTCTGGCTGCAGCGCCCAGGCAAACATGTCTCGGGTGGAGCAAAACTTGTGAACGGTTTGTTCTTTCTCAGTAATCACTTCGCCTTTCGGCCCAGGGAACCGAGTGACGGCCATGCCACATACGTGACACTCATCGGCAGATTCAAAATGTACCGGAGCCGGCTTTTCAGTGACTTTTTCGGTTTCGCCAGAGCACCCACTCAGGAATACTGCGAACATCAGCAAGGCAGGCAAGATTTTAAAACCAAACGATTTCATCAACATCTCCGGATCAAATGCGACGGCGACGGAACAGTGCCCAGGCGCCGGTTAAAGGAATAACAAACCAAAGTACCAGCGCCAACCAAAGCCCCGATGGGCCAATGGGTAAATCTGCGCCTAAGCTCAGAACACCGCTAAGCTGCGCGCCATCACTGAACGTGACGATGTTCAACAAACGGTATATGTCCGTGGGGTTGAGCAGCAGAAGCCAAGGCAACAAATCCGGGTTGAATTCGCCCTGGCTGGCAACCAATGTGCCCAGCAGCATCAAGTCGAAAACCAACACAAAGAAAAACCAAATGGCCAAGGCCAAGCCCGCTGCTACCGGCTTCTCACTTACCCGCACGCTCACCACATAAGCTAAAGCAATGAAGCCCCAGCCAAGCAGTGTGGTAGACACGATAAAGCGCAGCATGGCAACGGCAAGCGCACCCACAGCCACATCCTCTACCAGCAAGGCAATGGCCACGCCCGCCACACCAAAGCCAATCAGCGTAGCCAACGCCAACGTGAGCCCGTGACCAAGAAACTTGCCGAATAACAACTGCCCACGACTCAGAGGGTAGGTCATTAGCAGTAACAGCGTGCCACCCTCCTCCTCTCCTACAATGGCGTCGTAGGCCAGTAGCAAAGCAATCAGCGGGATCAGGAAAATACCCAAGCTGGCAAGGCTGGCAATCGTCGCTGGGGTGGACGCATAACCCACCTGGCCAGAAGCGGCTGCGCCAAACCAAGCAATGCCTAACGCAAGCGTGGCGAACACCAAGGCGATGGCAATCAGCCAACGGTTCCGAAAGCTGTCGCTGAGCTCCTTACGGGCGATGGTCCAAATACTGTTCATTGGGCACCTCCACGATGAGCAAGGCCGCCGGAGCCGATAAAGTGTACGTACACATCCTCCAGCGTTGGCTGGTAGATGCCCAGATCACGCACTTCGCCAGACGCCACCAGAGTTTCGACCAGCGCCATTTTTTCCGTTGATCGAACATCCACATGCAGGCGCCCGTTGTCGTGCCGCATCATCAAACCAGCTGAAGCCTGGGCGCTGTTAACGACTTTTTCCAAAGCGGCCACAGTGGTTTCCGGTTCAATAGAGAGCGTGATAGGCATGTTCGCCTGCCGGCGTAGTGAGGGAAGATCCCCCACGGCTTTCAAACTGCCGTCGGTCAGTATCGCGGCTCGGTCTATGTAGGGTTCCACACCCGGCAACACATGGGAGCATAAAACAATGCCGGTGCCTTCATCGCGCAACCTGCGCAGCAACCGATAAAGATCCGCGGTGGCCACAGGGTCTAGCCCCACCGTGGGCTCGTCCAGCATCAACAAACGAGGTTTTCCGAGCAAAGCCTGGGCAAGCCCTAGGCGCTGTCGCATGCCCTTGGAGTAGGTTTTCACCCGGGTATCCATGGCATCTTCCAGCCCCACCTGGCTCAGTAGCGCAGGCACCTGACGCAGATTCGCGCCTTTCAGCCGGGCAAAGTGCGCAAGAATTTCGCGGCCGGTAAGCTGCGGATAAAACATCACGTTTTCAGGCAAATAACCGATGTGCTGACTGATGCGAGGGTCACCCGCTTCACCATCCAACACCGACACCTTGCCTTGGGACGGAGTCATCAAACCCAGAATCAGTTTGATACTGGTGGTTTTGCCGGCGCCGTTGTGGCCGAACAACCCAAGAATTTCTCCGGGCTCAAGACGCAGGTCAACGCCGTTCAATACCAGCGCCTTATCGTACCGGTAGCTCACATTCTCAAGACGAAAACAGCTCATCAGGACTCCGGTTGTAAGATTTTGGGCGGGCTCATCAACGGGTGTGAATCACTCACACCCGCAGATTTGACCACAGGAAAAGCTTCCTGAACCCAGCGCAGAGTATCCACCGCTGGGCTGAACATCAGAATCTTGGCTTCTGGGTAAGTCCACAACAGTCGATCAACATTGTCGTTTGGCTCATAAGACACATCGCCAATACCGTCTTGGTTGCGATCCCAACCTAAGTAATCACTCCAGAAGTTGCCCTCGCCATCCTTCGACCACTCCTGAGTGCGCAAAGCCACATACTTCACCTGGCGCTGATTATTGATAAACGCATTGCTGAAAACCTCAT
The DNA here is from genome assembly GCF_052094685.1 of Marinobacter sp. Lineage (GTDB taxonomy): Bacteria > Pseudomonadota > Gammaproteobacteria > Pseudomonadales > Oleiphilaceae > Marinobacter. Next base: position 1,983 of record NZ_JBQDKB010000072.1, on the reverse strand, counting down.
TGTCTTCCGACCCTGCAGTCAGGTGAATGCCCACACCGCTGTCCCGGAACACATTGCTCTCAAAGGTGTTATACAAAGAGTTGTAAATAAACACTGCCTTGCCTTCTGCACCTGAAATAGACACGCCGGCAGTCTGCCCCTGCGACACCCCGGAAACTACATTGCCCCGTAGCACCGACTGGGTAATAAAATTCATCAGAATGCCGTAGTTCTGATCGTTCTCAGAGCGGTTGTTAATCACCGTAAGCCGCTTGCTCTGCATCAACGCATAACCGGTACGGGTGCCGCGAGTGACATTGCCTTCCAGAAGGTTATCCATGGAATACATATAGTGAATGCCATAGCGCAGATCCGACATAGTGTTGTTGCGAATCTCATTGCCGTTGGACGTTTCAATATAAATAGCATCCCGCGTCTCGCGGATATCGTTCCCCTCAATCAACGCCCCGGTTGTATTGAACAGATGAATGCCGTTCCCTCGATCGTTCGGGCGCACTGTCGCATCGCCGCGAATGGCATTGTTCCTAACCGTCACATTTGGCGTCGCATCCAACCAAACACCAAACGCCGACCCTTGCAGGTCGCTATTCTCAATCGTTGTGCTGCGAGCCTCCCGGGCAATAAACACCCCGGCGTTCATCTCATTCAAATCCGTACCCCAGTTCCGGATACGGCAACCAGACAGGGTTACACCCTCTGCCTGAATCTCAACTGCATTCCCTTCGCCCCCGCCATCAATCAACGTGTCCGGAGAACAGGCAACCGTTACCCCCTGCACCCTGATAGCAAACGGCGAAACAGTTTCAGAAGGGAGCTCAAACGTAGCGCCAGGCTCCATTTCATCCAGCTGTTGCTGAATATCGGCCTGGGCGGTCAGCGATAGCAAAGCGACTGTCAGGGCCGCCCCTAAACGCAAAATGTGGTGCATCAAATAGTTTCTCGAACTGAAAGCGACTGCCAATTTCGGGCAAGAGACTGGGAGAGCGCTTTCCAAAACTGTGCGTAGCCATGGATGGCGGAGCCAAGCGTACACGGACGTATTCACAGCGTGTTTTGGAAGGGGCTCTTCCTGTGTATTGCTTCTAAAAAGTCAGAAAAACCGGAGCCCCATACAGAACTCCGATTTTAAACGCTAAATCAGGCCTTCTCTACCAACATCCGACCCGTCATCTCCATGTGCAGAGCGTGACAGAACCAGTTGCAGTAGTACCAGTGAACGCCCGGTTTCTCCGCAACGAAGGTAACCGAAGACGTCTGCTGAGGGCTGATCTCCATGCTCACACCATGGTTTACCATAGAGAAACCGTGAGTCACATCCTCAATGGTATCCTGGTTGGTAACATACACCGTTACCTCATCGCCCTGTTTAACCTTAAATTCAGTCAGGCCATACATAGGCGCCACCGACGTCATGTAAACGCGAACTTTATTACCGTCGCGAATCACCTTGTTGTCGAATTCAAGCGTAATGCCGTCCTTCTCTGCCTGAGCACGCGCAGAGGCAAACGACGGATCGTCACGGGTGTACACTTTCTTAGTCTTGATCTGATCACGGCGAACCATGATGCAATCATGCGGCTCAGCGAACGCGGGGCCATCGTGAACCAGCTTCATTTCCTTGCCAGAAATATCGATCAGCTGATCGTTCTCTGGGTGCAACGGGCCTACTGGCAAGAAGCGGTCCTTCGAGAACTTAGACAGCACAACCAACCATTTGCCATCGGCATCACGAGTCTCGGTAAGCGTTGCGTGGTTGTGGCCTGGCTGATAATGCACATCCAGCTTCTGGCGCAGGTAGTTTACGTCTTCGCCATTGTAATGCTTGATGGCATCCGCAATGTCCCACTTGGCTACCTGACTATCGATAAACAACGTGGTGTACGCATTGCCACGACCATCAAAGGTGGTGTGCAAAGGCCCAAGACCCAACTCTGGTTCAGCGACAACCGTATCGCGCAGCTCAATCTTATCGTCGAACAGATC
>NZ_JBQDKB010000071.1:0-19625 GCF_052094685.1 Marinobacter sp. | reverse complement strand
AAGATCACTTTAAACGCTGTCTGTCAGGTGCAAGTCCGACAGGCTGCTAGCGGGTTTCGTTCGGGCGCCCGAATACTGCATATACCACCTCCATCAATGAAATAACTGTTGCTTCGTCGTCTGACAATGGCTCGATCATGCCTGCGCGACAGGCTACGGCTGCCGGTAAACCGGCGCGTATCAAAAGAGCCGTGTGTATCAGTAGCCGCGTTGAGGCTGCTTCTTCCAAATCATGATCTTTAAGATTTCGCAACGCAGTTGCCAGATTCACAAGCTGCTTTGCAAGATCACGGTCGCAGCCTGATTCTTCCACCACAATGGTTTGTTCCGCTTCTTCCGAGGGGTAATCAAATCGCAGTGATACGAACCTTTGGCGGGTACTTGGTTTCATGCCTTTGAGCAGGCTTTGATACCCGGGGTTATAGGAAACCACCAGCATAAAGCCCGGCGCTGCAGTAAGTAGCTCACCGGTGCGCTCTATCGGTAATTCCCGGCGATCGTCCGCAAGTGGGTGCAGCACTACAGTGGTGTCTTTCCGGGCCTCTACCACCTCATCGAGGTAGCAAATGCCACCTTCGCGCACGGCGCGGGTGAGTGGACCATCCTGCCAATAGGTACCTTCTGGGCCGATAAGGTGTCGTCCAACAAGATCGGCGGCCGTCAAATCGTCGTGGCAGGCGACGGTATAGATGGGTCGATTCAGCTTCTCAGCCATATAACGCACAAACCGTGTTTTACCACAGCCTGTGGGGCCCTTGATCAAAACAGGCAGGCCGTTATCAGCGGCAGCCTGGAACATCTCTACTTCATTACCAACCGGCTGGTAAAACGTCATTTTCAGAAACCCTTGGTGCTTGATGCTTGATAATTTGACTTACATTCATAACCGAGCCTGTGTAAAAGCAGCGAACGAACACTCGCCATCTCCGACATACATAATTAATATTTCATATATTGGTTTAAACGAAGCACCTTCACAACGACCCTTTAGTTGTACCCCTGACTTGGTAGACAACTGCCTCTATTGAACAAGCCTGTTAATGATTTAGATCATTTTTGGTTCGATTTTCTGTTACCATTACCTGTACATCATCTAAATCTATCATCAACGGTGCCATGACTCGCAACTATAGACCCGACGTGTCGTCCTCCCCTTGCATGCTGGGCGAAAACAACCCGGACATCATTCTACAAGAATCAGCGCCGCAATCCGTGGCACTGCTCAATGGCTTAAGTCGTGTATTCGGTATAAGACTAAACGACAGGCAGGATACTCCAGACACCCGGTTTCTGAACGATTTGACGAAACTGTTTCATCAGCGCCGCGTCGACGTCGAAGCCCAGATGGAGAAACACGACACCCCCTGGGCCAACGTGTATCTGATTCAATATGGCATAGTGCGATTGTTTCGGGAGTCGCCCAGCGGCAAGGTTGCAGTGCATCACTTCTTTACCGAAGGGGACATGGTCTGGCCGGTGTTTGGCCGTAGCCGCACTGTGCGCAACACCCTGTGCCTCACCAGTGTTACACCCGCCACCGTGTGGGTTGCCGATTTTGCCGAATTCCGCGCCGCCATTCAGTCCCACGGTGAGGGTCTCTGGCCCAGGTTCGCAATGGCTCTGACCGAGGAGCTGGCGGAATTGGCCAGCATGCGGGAGTTCCGCAAGCACACCATGTCGGCAAGAGAGCGCTATCAACTACTGCTTGAAGAGTATCCGGAATTGGTCAAGCGTGTACCAGACAACCAGCTTGCCTCTTGGCTTGGCGTGGTGCCGGCCACTTTTTCAAGGCTGAAAACCGGCGCAATGAAGGGCTGAGAAACGAAGCGGCGCAGATAAATATCCTGGAAAGATCTGCGCCGCTCTGTGCTCCTATTTAAAAGTAATTCTGGCATTCAACAAAACTGCGCCAGAATAACGCTGGAACCAGGTCATAATTACTGTCCGTAGCTATCCACTTGAACTTTAGAGTATACCTCGTCCCAGTATAATTGAGTCAGTTCGTCTCTGGACTCAACATCTTGCACAAGCTCTACCCACTTGCCCAGCAGAGAGCGAAAAGAATCGACTAATTCTGCAGAGGATTCTATACCGTGGTCTTCAGCATACTTGGCAGCAATTGTTTCAAGATCCTTTTCTATGAACTCACGAGTTACCTTGACCAGATCAGCGCCGGGTTGATGAATTTTTATTCCCTTTTCCTCAGCCTTTTGCATATTTGTGGCCGCTATTTTCGCATAGCCCCAACTCAATGCACTGGCATGCGCCGCTGACGCGTGTAGCATGGACCGGCGTTGATCAGCTGTCAGACTTTGCCAGACGTCAGCATTGACACTGCTGGCAACACCCGAAAAGACTCCACCGGGCATATTGGGCGTCATGTCAGAAGTAACTTCCATCAACTTAACGATCGTCAGTTCAGGGGCGGAATGTACGGTGCAATCAACCACACCCTGGCTCAGAGCTTCGTAAGTTTCGTGCTGCGGCACTGAAACCGGCGTTGCCCCAAGCTCTTTAGCCCAACGCGCCCACTGGGCGCCACCAATACGCAAGCGCTTACCCTTGATGTCTTCCAGGGTTTTCACCGGCTGGTTACAAATCAGAAAATAGGAGGACGTTCCACCGCCCCCAGTGAACAACTGGTTCTGCTGCTGGTATTCCTGTACACAGCTTGGGCAGTTAAAGAATACGTACTCCGCCATGGCTCCGGCAAAGGCCAGACCCACTTTTTCCGTAGGGGCATCAGCCATTTCAATGAGCATAGTAAGCTCTGTGGCAAGGTTTGTGCTCGGAAAGTCCGAAGGGAAATAGGGTGTTAAAACCATACCACTATCTGCCATACCGTCCCGGATTCCCGGTGGTATCTCACTGAAGCTCAGTAGTGACTGCGCGTACACTTTGGCATTCAGATCGCCTTTCGAATGCTCCTCGAGATCGGTAGCAAAAGCCTCTGCGGCCTTGGCTCCTATGGAACCAGGCGCATAGCCAGTTGCGTAACTCACCGTCCGGGCTTCGGCCAAGCCGGTGACCAGAGTGCCCGCCAAAAATGCAGGTAACAGGCCTCGCCTAATAAATTTGGAACAGTTCATTATTATTCTCCTGTGGGTTCAGCTATTTTATCGTCGATTGCAAAAAACGCCTGGCCAGGAAATTTGGAATCTTCGCCAGTTATATCATGTTGGGAGCAAACCGCGCCTTTCGACATCGTCGGAAGCGACGAATCTTTATCTGGACATTCTGACGTCACCTCTCAACCGAACACTGGCAAACATACATTTCGTCGTTTCAGACGATGTCCGTTGCCTTGCCACCACACCATTATGATTAGGAGTTGCGAGGAGCGGGCTGCACCTACCCTCCCCATCAACAACAATACGCAAGAGGTATTACCATGACAACTGTCACTCCCAAACCGCTTTGGCAGCCAAGCCAGGCCCGCATTAATCAGAGTCAACTCAAACGTTTTATGGATTGGCTGCGCGAGCATAAATCATTGCACTTTAGTGATTACAATTCCCTCTGGGAGTGGTCGGTGGAGTCCCTGGAAGACTTTTGGGCAGCTTTCTGGGAATTCTATGATATTCAGTCGCGCACTCCTTATCATAGCGTTCTGAGCAGTCAGAAAATGCCTGGCGCAACCTGGTTTGAGGGCGCGCGACTGAACTTTTCGGAGCAGGCGTTCCGGTTTCATCAAGAAAACCCTGACCGCGCAGCCATTGTCTCTCGGTCAGAACTACGCCCAACAGAAAGTATTTCCTGGGCTGAAATGCGCAGCCAAATTGCCTCTGTAGCCTATACTCTTAGAAAAATGGGGGTTGAACCGGGCGACCGGGTTGTTGCCTACCTTCCAAACATTCCGGAAGCCGTCATCGCGTTTTATGCCTGCGCAAGTATCGGCGCAATCTGGTCCAGCTGCTCACCCGATATGGGCGTGCGCAGCGTAGCAGATCGTTTTCGACAGATTGACCCAAAAGTCATGCTGGCCGTAGACGGCTATAAGTACGGCGGAAAGGAGTTCGACCGGCTTGAGGTTCTGAAGAACCTCAAAGTAGAACTGCCAACGTTGGAAAATGTGATTCTTTTACCCTATCTCAAAGAAGATGCCCGACTTGAAAACGCCACCCTTTGGGATGATCTGTTAGGACACGATGTTGCATCAGAATTTGAACACCTCCCGTTTGACCATCCTCTCTGGATCGTTTACTCCTCGGGGACAACGGGGATGCCAAAGCCCATTGTCCATGGTCACGGGGGTGCCTTACTCGAAGCCATGCTCGGGCACGGCTTACACTTGGACCTGGGCACCGACGATCGCTATTTTTGGTTCTCTACCACAGGCTGGATTATGTGGAACTGCCAGATCAGCGGTCTGCTGCTCGGTGCGACAATCTGCCTTTTCGACGGTAATCCCGGATACCCGGACCTGGGCACACTCTGGCGCTTTGCTGAGGAGGCAAAAGCCACTTTCTTTGGCGCGGGTGCCGCTTATTATATGAGTTGCCTGAAAGCCGGCATTGAGCTTGATCGTATCGCCGACCTCAGGCGGATTCGCTCGGTGGGCTCAACCGGGTCGCCATTACCCGAACAGGGATACGCATGGATTAATGCGCAATTCGAAGACGTACTGATTGCCCCCATCAGCGGAGGCACCGACGTGGCGGCATTCTATGTGGGATCCTGCCCAATCATGCCGCTTTACGAAGGCGAGATGCAGTGCCGCACCATGGGCACAGCGGTGTACGCTCTGGATGATAATGGTGAGGTAGTAGAAGACGACGTCGGCGAATTGGTTGTTACCAAACCAATGCCATCCATGCCGTTGTACTTCTGGGGTGATGTTGACGGAAAACGCTATCACGAAAGTTATTTTGACGTATTTCCGGGGTTATGGAGGCATGGCGACTGGATTCGAATAACTCCGCGCGGTGGCGCCATCATTTATGGCCGCTCTGACACAACGATCAACCGTCAGGGCATTCGCATGGGGACCAGCGAAATTTACCGCGTAGTGGAAGAGGCGCCCGAAGTTGTGGACAGCCTGGTTGTAGACCTCGAATACCTGGGAAGCAAACCCTACATGCCGCTATTCATTGTACTCCGTGAAAATTCAGAGCTGACAGACGAGCTTGTTCAACGTATCCGCAACGCCATACGCACTCAACTCTCTGCCAGACATATCCCTAACGATATCATCCAGGTCTCTGAAATTCCTCGTACGCTAACCGGGAAAAAAATGGAGCTGCCGGTAAAAAAACTCTTACAGGGAGCCCCGCAGGAAAGTGTTGCTAACCCGGATGCCATGGCCAATCCGGATAGCCTTATCTATTTTACGGAGTTCGCAAAACGGCAAAAGACTGCTCTCACCTAGACGCTGCAGATCAAATGAGCCGCGTTTCGCCCGTGTTCCGCGACTCACATCAGCTCAGATTAACCCGTGGCGGCGAGCAATGGCTACTGCTTGAGTGCGACTTGAGGCGTTCAGTTTGGAATTGATATTTCGCAGGTGAGTACGCACTGTACTGTCTGATACAAAGAGCTTCTCCGCCATGGTATTATTTGAATAACCTTCCGATAGCAACTGCAGAACCCGGGTTTCTTTTCTTGTCAGTGAATTCAGCAGTGGCTCATCAGCTTCTGGCGCTACAACTATTGGCAACAGCACAGAACCAAACGCGTCAATCACGCGCTGCAGATAATCCATGAAGAGCGGATCATTCTGGCGCCTGGTTTCAAGTAATGCCTGATAATAAAACTGAATCACCGAGCCAGCTGCCGTTCCTTCATCTACAAACAAACGTACATAGCCCTCGGCGCAGCAGACAGGCATGATATCCGCCATCACTGCCAGCGCCTCACCGGATCGGTTACTGCGGTGTAGTGCGATCGCTTTAAACAATTTCAGTTTCAGTACGCGACGGTAAAGTGAGCTGTTTTGTGCGTCTGCTATTTCAAGTTCAAGTGGCGAAAGTGCGGCTTGTGGTTCACCCGCAAGAACCTCCCAGCGCAAGCGGGCCATCTCCATATACTGCAGATCATTTGCAGGCATTCGATGTCTGCGCACACGCTGCCAGAGCTCCTCAGTGCCGGCCCTGTCGAGCTCCTGCCTTGCAGCTGTGCCACGCCCCTGCACCAAGAACAGTCGCGAGCGCTCAAGACGTGCCGTAGCGACCACCCTTGACAGTTTCCTGACGCGCCCCAGATGTTCCAGCTCGGTCAGTGCCTGAAACGCACGGTCAACATCCCCCTCGCTAAATGCCAGCCTCGACAACATGATATCGCTGATCAGCATATGGTCCGGCAACCCCGCTTCACGCACTAATGGACCATAAACGTGTAACAAACGAGTGGCCATCTCCAAATCATTCGCTTCGTATACCGTATTTGCATGTAAAACACCTGCCCAGGCATTTCCATTAGTATGGCTGAAATCACATGTCGGGCCACGTGCACCGACTGCGAGACGAAAACGCGCAGCAGCTTGTTTTTGGCGCCCCTCCTGAAGATCAATCAACCCCTCCAGGGCCTCTGAATACATGGAGTTGAACAAACTTGAGTGACCGGACTGCGCATCCCTTGCACCATCAATGAGCTGGCAAGCCTGATCGTAGTTGCCCATAACTGAAAAAATATTCGCTCGCGAGTTAATCGAAACAATATCCGCAAACGGAGCATAACCGATGAGTGTGTCGTCCTCCGCGTGTACCAGTTCACTGGCCTCCTCAAAACGATCCATCATGCCGAGCATCAGGGGCTTGAACGCTTGAATATGTGACTTGACTACGGGGTTATCAAAGACTTCCAGAACAGTAGCCGAAAGCATCTCTAACGCTTCATCGGGCCCTCGGGTAAACCCGACAGCCCAAATGTAAATCATTTCAAGGAGTTCATACCTTTTCAGCTGTTCCGCTGGCAATGCATCAAACCAGCGTGCGAGGAGCTTCATTCTTCCCTGTGACAGCAACCGTTCTGCATGGGCTTCCAGCAGTTTGGTTGCATGCGCATAGGCATGCCCCTCGATAGCATGATCAATAGCTGGAACAAAGCGGTCGGAGTTTTCATACCAGTTCGAGGCTGCCAGGTGAAGCCGGGCGACTTCCTGAGGATATTGAGCATACAGCTGGGCACGTAAAAATCCGGCAAAGAGGCTGTGGTAACGGTAGGTATTTGTCTGGTGCTCCAATGGCGTCAAAAAAGCGCCACTGGTAGCAAGATAACTTAGCATAACCATGCTGTTGCAACCCGGCACCAGAGCGCAACATATCGAGGGTGTCAGATAACGAAGAATACTTGTACGGAGTAAGAAATCCTTGACCTCTTGAGGCTGTTGCGCCAACACATCGTGAGCAAGATAGTCGGCAACTGCCTCGTTTTCACCCGAAAAATGCTGTATAAAGAACTGCGGAGATTTGTTACCGTCGAGCGCCAAAGATATCAGCCATAGTGCGGTTGCCCAGCCTTCTGAGCGGTCATGAATGCGAGTAAGATCGTCTTTAGACAGTTCCAGTTTGCGCCCACCGTTGAGGAACTCAGCCGTTTCCTCTACCGAAAAACGCAGATCGGAAATGCTTATTTCAAGTAACTGGCCCCGAGCTCTCAGACGTCCAAGCCCCAACTCCGGCATACGTCTCGAACCCACAATAATTTGCCCATGAGCGGGAAGATGCTCAACTACTTCCCGGATAAGGCTTAGGACAGAGGGTTCGTGGAGTTTTTCAAAGTCATCAATGAACAGCGCAAACGCAGACGGATTCTCTGATAACCGCGCCACGATGCCGAAAGCGGCTTCGCTTGCCGTCTGACCAACGCCACCCCCGGTACTTCCTGTAGAAACATCTACATCCGCGAGCCGTGAGACTGCCGAATCAAGACAAAACATAAATCGTGAAACGTCATTGTCAGCATCATCGATAGTCAACCACGCCGTCGCAACGCCCGCACTGCTCATCTGAGACATGCTTTGGGTCATTGCTGTGGTTTTTCCAAACCCGGCAGATGCACGAACAACAATCAGCTTGGCAGCAGTTGAAGAAAGTATTTTCCGGCACAGTTCAGCACGTTGAACCTGAGTGGCTCTGGATGCAGGTGGGTTGAGCTTGCTTCCCATGGGAACACGCGTGAGCGTGTGGAATACAGGCATAGCGCTTTAAGGCTCCGGAGTTAATCGAATGCTGACTTATACGCACACTATACATCTTGACGATTACTAAACTGCTCTTATTGTTTGAATAGCAACACAAAACACTACCATAAAATGCTCAGCCCCCAGCAATAATTCCTGTCACACACTGTTTGTTATCGAATTCGTCGGTTACGACGATGATGGCCAGCCTCACCGTGCTTATTCTTCAATAAGCGCGATACCAGCAAGGCTATGCCACAATGAATACAAACGCTAACAGGCTCAATAAAAACAATACCAACTCATTAAGAGGCGCAACGGAGGCAGGCATGCACGGCACAGGACGTTTCTTGTCCATAATTACCAACCTGATGACCATAATAGGTGGGCTAGCCATCGCTTTGATGATGCTGCACATCACCCTGGATATAGCCAGTCGCTATCTTCTGAACTCGCCCCTTCCAGGCACCATCTCGATTGTATCCTATTACTACATGATTATTGCTGTGTTCATTCCATTAGCATTTGCTGAACAGAAAAACGCGCACATTTCAGTAGAAGTGGTTACCGCACGACTCCCCATGTGGATGCAACGTAACCTGGAGCGCTTGTCATTTCTGCTGTCCACTCTCGTTTTCTCACTCCTGACAGTTCGTACGTGGGAGGAAGCCGAAAAAAAACGAAGCTTTGGAGCATCGGTTACACAAGGCAACGACGCCATTCCTATCTGGATCACCTATTACGTTCTTCCCCTTGGGTGCGGCCTGATGGCACTGGTCGTTCTTTATAAACTAATCAGTTCCTGTCTGGGAACTGAATCAGGGCTAGACACTTCTACAGCGCAAGCTGATGACCTGGAAGACGACGGGATGGAAAAGTAACAATGTCAGACGTACAAATTGGATTATCCGGACTCGCCATACTCGTTGCTTTACTTGCTTTAAGGGTTCCGATTGGGGTTGCTTTGATCGGAGTTTCCTTTAGTGGGCTCTGGTACATGATGGGCTGGAATATCGCCTGGGGCTCCCTCGGCATAGTTCCTTATCAGTTCGCCTCAAACTGGGTTCTGAGCTCAGTGCCAATGTTTCTGCTGCTGGGTTTTGTTTGCTACCACACTCAACTCACACAAGGGCTGTTTCGCGCGGCAAGAATGTGGTTATCGGGTGTGCCCGGCGGGTTGGCGATAGCCGGGATCTTTGGCTCTGCCGGTTTTGCTGCCGTTTCCGGGTCGTCTGTTGCCTGCTCTGCGGCTATGGGCAGGATCGCCGTCCCAGAAATGATTCGTCACCGTTATCATCCAGAACTGGCCACAGGCACAGTTGCGGTCGCAGGTACCATTGGTGCTTTGATCCCGCCCTCAATTATCATGATTCTGTACGGCATCATCGCCCAGCAATCCATTACCGGACTCTTTCTCGGCGGTATCAGCGCAGGCATCATTACCACCATTGGCTACATCGTGGTGATCCTGGTGCGTGTGAAGCTGACCCCCTCGCTCGCACCAGACACTAAAGAAATCATTCCCACCGTAGAGAAGATTCGAGCCCTGAAGGACACCTGGCCGGTGTTGTTGATAATGATTGGTATATTCAGTGGTCTCTTTGGCGGCATATTCACAGCCACTGAAGCGGGCGCGGTTGGTGCTTTTCTTTCCCTGGTGGTAGCAGCGCTTAAACGCAGCCTGAACTGGACGCGTTTTCGCAACGCTATTCTCGAGACCCTGATGACGACAGGTGCGCTCATTATCATTGCAGTCGGCGCAAGCCTGCTTACCCGTTTTCTGGCGCTATCCGGCGCAGGAGATTATTTGTCCGAACTGATAATAAACCTGAATTCCGGCCATTTTATGCTGCTTCTGGCAATCGTTCTGATTTATGTATTTTTGGGCATGTTTCTTGAGCCCATCGGTGCCATGCTGTTGACATTACCCATCATCTTACCAATTGTGGACAACGCTGGCCTCAATCTTCTGTGGTTTGGCGTAGTGCTTACCAAACTGTTAGAGATTGGCATGATAACCCCGCCAATTGGCATGAACGTATTTGTGATTAAGAGCGTTGTCGGAAACCTGGCTTCTACCTCCGCTATCTTCAGAGGCATATTCTGGTTCCTGATTATGGATTTTCTGGTTCTGTTCTTCCTTATGGCGTTTCCGGATTTTATTCTTTACCTTCCGTCTCTGGAGTAGCCGTCATATGGTTTCGCTAAGCTAGGGTCCCGGAGGTAGTAGTTGCAACGACTCTGATAAAAAAGCTCGGTATATTTAAGCTCTGCTATACCATCGATGCGAAACTGGCATACTCCGCAACGTTTCAGGAATTAGACGACTGCCTGATTAGGTGCATCACGGGCACGCGATAGAAACATCGATTCTGCTAACAGGAAAAGGGAATAGTGACGCAATTGCAGCAAACATCGTCGAGGAAGCCGTTCAGGTATTTCATGCAGGTCCGGTACGCAGAATGCGATGCTCAGCAGGTGGTGTTTAACGCCCGCTACGGCGACTATATTGATATTGCTGCCACTGAGTTTTTCGATACAGTAACCGCAGAACAGCCTTCCACAACGTCTGCTCGACTACCAGGTCGTTAAACTGACCATAGAGTGGAAAGCGCCAGCGCGCTACAGGGATACACTAGAGCTGTCGGTCAGGGTAACCCACTTGGGGAACACCTCGTTCGCGCTAACGGTGAGCTGATTGGAGTGGCGGTAAATGCAGAAACCCTCGAAAAAATTTCCATACCCGACACTTTAAAAACGGCAATGCAAACTAGCGGCGAAGACTGGTTCATTGACCATGCAGGACTGTTCACTGCTCCGCAAATTATCTGATCCCAAATGTTTGGAACAAAGGATCAAAATGCCCAGACCATCGCCATAAGAATACCCCAGGCCAGGAAGGCAGCCGCCATCACCGTGTAGGTGGCAGACATGGTAAGCACATCGTCAGGACTGCGATGGCACAGGGATCTCAGGCCCTGATACACAAGAGTGCAGGAAAACACCATCGCGGCCATCACCGCTATTACGCTGACGGCCACCGCAGGTATGAGCAAGGCCAGCGACGATAACCAAAGCGGAAGGGGCGCAATGGCTGCAAGCAGGTAGGCATTTTTGTAGCTGATCTCCAGCTTGTGGCTTTCTACCACAGCATGAATCAGCCAGCCCATCACAAAGAACGTCAGCAACTCTGCCAGAAAAAGGATCGTGGTGATAAAGCGCCATTCCTTAGTGCCAAACCCGGCAATAAACTCATCGCCGTAATGGGTTCCCGCGTAGTAAAGCAACACAGGTGGCAAAAGCGACATGGGCACCACAATACACCATGCAAGCACGGGTATAGACAAATCCCTGCGCTGAAGTTCACCCCAGCCTCCATTGCTGGAAAATGGAAGTTTAAGCAAGCTGGCGACGTTCATGGTAGTTCTCCTTGCTCTCAGGCTGGCGCATTTGCCACACATGACAGCTTTTGCAATATTGTGGCGGCTATTATCTATTATTTTTAGGCGTCTTACGCCAAACCGTCAATCAACAAGGATGATCTTGAGCAAGTTAAACACCAAGCGCGCACCCAAGCCCCAAGCTTTCTGGCTGTTTTTTCCTGCTGCAAGCCTGCTTGCAGCCATTGCGGTTCCACTATCCGTTTGGGCTGTATGGTCCGGCACAGGCTGGCCGGCGGGCTTGCTGGGCGCCGGACACGGCCATGAACTGATTTTCGGTTTTGCACTGGCCTTAGTGGCCGGTTACACGCTCGGCCCTCAACCGAAAACCCTCCTCTATCCACTTTTTGGCCTTTGGCTGGCAGCACGTTTAAGCTGGATATTCCTGCCACACAGCCTTTTGGCACAGCTTCTGGGGCCGGCCTTTGCTCTGCTGCTTGCCTGGCATGTAGTGCCTCGCTTCAACGCGGCCAAAAAATGGCGAAACCGCATGATTGCGCCATTAATTTTACTGCTGTGCCTGCTTACTCTGGCATTCTGGTTTTCTACCGCGCTAAATATACCCTATGCATTTTGGTTACCAGGGCCCTATAAACTGATGCACGCGGCTATCACAGGGCTGCTGTTACTGATGACATTCATGGGCGGAAGACTCATTGCTCCTGCAGTTGCCGGCACGCTGGAAAAGAAAGGTATTGCGTTAGAGGCGCGCGTTCAGCCACGCATTGAGGGCATGCTGATTATTGCGTTAGGAGGTGCCATTTTTCTGATGGCATTCCCGGTAGCAGACTGGATAACAGGCAGCCTGCTATTGGCCGCCTCTGGTCTTATCACCCTGCGTACCCTGCGCTGGAAACTCTGGCTATGCCCAGAACGGCCGGATTTACTGGTACTGGCCGCGGGCTACCTCTGGCTGGCCGTTGGCGCACTGGCTACCGGCCTGGCACTGCTAAGGGGCACTGCAGTGGCCCCCGCGTTGCACCTGATCACTATAGGCGCGCTGGGCACTTTATCCACTAGCGTAATGCTTCGCCTGGCCTGGCAACGAAGCCACCGCAAGTCGCCTGCTGCCGTGGAGGTTTTCCCCATTGCGGCGTTGCTTTCTGCTGCTGCCATCAGCCGGTTTATGGCAGGCGACGCACCTTTCAGCGCGCCGATACTTTTGTGGCTCTCCGCCAGCTTTTGGGCGCTGGCCTATCTGTGGCTAACCGTTAGGCTCCGCATTCTTGCCAAACACGCGAAAAACCGCAGGAAATGAATGGCTACCTCTCCTGCGCCAACCGCGACAATGATTACCCCTTTAGTAATAGCCCAAACGCATCTCTTTGAATAATAAAGCTTTAATTGCCCGCCGACCCCCTTAAAACAAGCGCTCATAATAGCTCCCTATCTGCTTAGCCTTTTCCTTGATAAATATCATGAATACACAGGGACCACACTTTGCACAATGGTAACGAGAAGCCCAGATACCCCGCCCAATGCGGCATGGGGGGGGGCACGCAAACCTAGGGAGCATTGTTATGGCCAAGACCAACGCCGATATCGAACACTGGGATGTCGAGAATGAAGAGTTCTGGGAGCAAGAAGGTAAACACATTGCTTCCCGCAACCTTTGGATATCCATCCCCAGCTTGCTAATAGGTTTTGCCGTATGGCTAATGTGGGGAATGATCACTACCCAAATGCAAAACCTGGGTTTTTCATTCTCCATAGAGCAGTTGTTCAGTCTCTCCGCAATCGCCGGTTTGTCTGGCGCAACCTTACGAATTCCCGCTTCGTTCATGATCAAAATCGCCGGCGGCCGTAACACCATATTTTTGACTACCGCATTATTGATGATCCCGGCGGCAGGCACCGGCATTGCGCTGATGAACCCGGATACACCATTTATCGTGTTCCAGGCTCTGGCACTTCTGTCCGGTATCGGTGGCGGCAACTTCGCATGCTCCATGAGTAACATCAGCTCTTTCTATCCCAAGAGCAAACAGGGCTATGGCCTGGGAATGAATGCTGGCCTGGGTAACTTCGGCGTAACGACCATGCAAATCCTGATCCCCCTGGTGATGACCGTAGGGGTGTTCGGCTTTCTTGCAGGCGATTCCATGCAACTGCAAAGCCCAAGCGGCACACTGATCGGTCGTATCGAAGCGGGCACTGAAACCTGGATCCAGAACGCCGGCTTTATCTGGTTGTTATTCCTGATTCCCTTGGCATTCGCCGGCTGGTTCAGGATGAACAACCTGAAAGTGGTTACCCCCAATCCGGGCAACCCGGCTTCAGCATTCGGTAAGATTCTCGGGCTTTACGGCGTGGGTATCCTGACCTCTGTGCTGGGGGTCTGGGCGCTTAGCGTTATGAACATGTGGCTGGCCCTGCCACTGACAATCATCCTGACCGTGGTTCTGTTGCGCCTGATACCCGGTGACATCAAACCCAACATCAAAAATCAGTTCGCCATCTTCAGCAACAAGCACACCTGGTCCATGACGGTGTTGTACATCCTGACTTTTGGCTCGTTCATTGGCTTTTCGGCAGCGCTGCCCCTGTCTATCAGCATCATTTTCGGCAACATGATGGAAGTAGCGGCCGACGGCACTGTTACTCGCGTGGTGAACCCGGATGCCCCCAGCGCCCTCACCTGGGCCTGGATGGGTGCCTTTGTTGGCGCACTCATACGCCCCGTAGGCGGCTGGATCTCTGACAAAATGGGCGGCTCCATCGTTACCCAGATCATTTCTGTGATCATGGTGGTGGCGTCGGTGGCCACCGGTTACGTGATGATGCTGGCCTACAACTCCACTGATCCGAACAGCTACTTCGCCCTGTTCCTGATTCTGTTCATCGTGATGTTCGCAGCCAGCGGCATCGGCAACGGCTCTACTTTCCGCAGCATTGGTTACATTTTTAACCAACAGCAAAAAGGACCAGTGCTTGGCTGGACCAGCGCCATCGCTGCCTATGGCGCTTTCATTGCGCCCAAGCTGCTGGGCCAGCAAATTCAGGCTGGTACTCCGGAAGTGGCTATGTATGGCTTCGCCGTGTTCTACGCCCTGTGCCTGGTAGTGAACTGGTGGTTCTACCTGCGCAAAGATGCCTACATCAAAAATCCTTAATCACAACACTATGACCGAACCATGCCGACCAAGAGAGCGGACATTATGAGCACACCAACCAAGTCACAGCAGAACCAGGCTCTGGGCTTATCCACATTTGCCTTCACTCTGTGTTTTGCTGTGTGGACCATTTTTTCTATCATTGGCATCCGCATCGCGGAAGATCTGGGGCTTTCAGACACTCAACTTGGCTTGCTAATGGCCACGCCTATTCTGACCGGCTCCATCAGCCGGCTGTTTCTGGGCATCTGGACCGATCGCTACGGCGGGCGCTGGGTATTCGGCATACTCATGCTCACCACATCTGCCTGTGTTTACCTGCTAACCTTTGCCACTACCTACCCCATGTTACTGGTGGGTGCTCTGGGAGTTGGCCTTGCCGGTGGTTCCTTTATTGTTGGCGTCGCCTACGCCGCTGCCTGGTTTGAGCCAGCACGTCAGGGCACAGCTTTGGGTATCTTTGGCGCAGGCAACGTTGGCTCCGCCGTAACCAACTTCGGCGCACCTTTTTTGCTTGTGGCTTTTGGCTGGGAGACTACAGCCCAGGTTTATGCCTCTGTATTAGCGGTCATGGGCGTTGTGTTTATTCTTCTGGCAAAGGAAGACCCGCTTTCTGCCGGGCGTAAAGCCGAAGAACCCCGTTCGTTCATGGAGCAGATGGAGCCACTGAAAGATTTGCGGGTCTGGCGTTTTGCTCTCTACTACTTCTTCGTATTCGGGGCGTTCGTGGCCCTGGCGCTGTGGCTGCCACACTACCTGATTGGCGTTTACGGGCTTAGCATAACGACTGCAGGCATGATCGCAGCGCTTTATACCATTCCAGCCTCCCTGTTCCGTATACTGGGCGGCTGGATGTCTGATCGCTACGGCGCTCGGCGCGTGATGTACTGGACATTTACCGCCTCAGTTATCTGCACCTTCCTTTTGAGTTACCCGCCTACAGATTATGTAGTGCACGGCATTAACGGCGACATTCGCTTCAGCATAGGCATGAGCCTGCCGGTGTTTGTGGCGCTCATTTTTACTCTTGGCTTTTTCATGTCCCTCGGCAAAGCGGCTGTGTACAAACATATTCCTGTCTACTACCCCATGCACGTAGGTGCTGTTGGCGGTGTAGTCGGCATGATTGGCGGGCTGGGCGGGTTCATTCTGCCCCTGACCTTTGGCGCGCTGAACGACATTACCGGCATTTGGCAGAGTTGCTTCATGCTCATGTTCGTAATTGCCGCCGCTGCATTGGCCTGGATGCACTACGCCATTCGCAGCGCAGAGCGCGTGGAGTGGGCGGCGAACACCGAAAAGACCGATCTGCCGGAATTGGCAACGCCGCAGCTGTTCTACCCTTTGGGCCGCAAATAAGCAGTTGCAAGCCGGATAGAATGACAAGCACCCATTCGCACCACACAAAAGCGGATGGGTGTTTCTTTAAATACTGGTAAATACCCTGTTCCAGAGCCGTGCGGCACATTAGACTCCATACTTCCGATATCACCTGGAGCAGTAAAAACCATGTCCCCGGAAGTGTCCCCCTTTCCCGGCTTCAACCAGTTGTGCCGTATTGAATCCAGCACCCTCTTTCAGGGCGTGGTGATCAGCATTATCGTTCTCTCGGCACTGACCATCGGGGCCAAGACCTACGATTTGCCGCCCCTGGTTGAACAGTCCCTGAGCCTGATGGATGCAGCCATCACCCTGTTCTTTCTGGTCGAGATCCTGTTTCGCTTCGCCGCCAGCCCGGTAAAACGCCGCTTCCTGCTGGACGGCTGGAACCTGTTCGACACCCTGGTAGTCATCGGCAGCCTGATCCCCCTGGACAATTCCGAAGCCGTGCTGCTTGGTCGCCTGCTGCGGGTATTCCGGGTGCTGCGCCTGGTCTCCGTGGTGCCGGAACTGCGCTTTTTGATCAACTCCCTGCTCAAAGCCATTCCCCGCATGGGCTACATTGCGCTGCTGATGTTCATTATTTTCTACATCTACGCCGCCATGGGCTCCATGTTCTTCGCCAGCGTGGACAACGAGCTCTGGGGTGATGTCGCCATCTCCATGCTCACCCTGTTCCGGGTAGCCACCTTCGAGGACTGGACCGACGTAATGTACGCCACCATGGAGCAATACCCCCTTAGCTGGATCTACTACCTGACCTTTATCTTCCTGACGGCCTTCGTGTTTCTGAACATGATGATTGGTGCCATTCTGGAAGTGATGAGCGAGGAGCAGAATGCCAGGCAGGCCCAGCAGGCGCATGATGAGCGTGATGAGATCAACCGCCAGCTACGCGAAGTGCAGAGCCAACTGGCAGAGCTGCTCAGCCACGCCAAGACAAAACAGCACGGGCCTCCACAACAGGGAGAGTGACCCCGTCAGTGTAAATCTATTACCTCTAAGTGAAAGACTTAGATACATGTTTCAGCGAGTCGTCGAGATTGCGAGCGCAACGATAGGAAACAGCACCAACCCGGTCGCACAACTTGCCGTTATGTGGTGCCAATCATGCTAAAATTACGGGTTTTGAGCCATGCTCAATCACGGGTAGCCAGGACGCTACACATTACAGAAAGGAACTCTCATCATGAGCAATCTGATTGCCGCCTGCGTTGGCGACATGCACGTTTGCCCGATCAAAGGGCACGGCTCCTCCCCCATCATGCCAAACGGCTCCAGCATCCTTGTTGAAGGCAAGCCCATTGCCCGGGTAGGCGATGTCACCGGCTGTGGTGCGGTTATTACCCAAGGCTACCCGCTGGCGCTGGCCGATGGTATGCCCGTTGCCTACCTTGGTAGCCCAACCAGTCACGGTGGTTCCATTGTCAGCGGTAATCAGCGAGTCATACTGGGTGTTGCCACCACCACAGCACCTATCGTCGATTTTGCAATGGCTGGCGCATTGGATGACAAAGGCCAGCTTACCCCTGCCGCGAAAGAGTTGCTGGACAAAGATCCGCAGGAATTTGTTCGCAAAGCGGCACAGAAAGGCGCATTGATTGACGAAGGCGTTTCTGACGAGTCACCGGAGGGCTCGCCCGAAGAAGAGAACCGCCCCAAAGTCCGGGTAGAGGCTGGCATCTTTTTCGACGGCACTGGCAATAACCGCGACAATACCCAGATGTATCAGCGGCAAATAGATGAATGCCTCACAGCCAATGCGGCTGGGGCCATCTCAGAAGAAGAGTGCAGCAACGAACTGTCTCAGATCATGGAAGGCAGTTACCTTAATGCGGAAACCAATGTTTCCAAGCTGGAGCGAATGTATCAGAAGGGCCAATTCCAGAGTGATGAATGGGGCCAAGCACGCAGGACTTCCATTTATATTGCAGGTGTGGGCACCAAGTCAGGACAGCCAGACGACGGACCCAGTATGGGTCTGGGCCTTGGAGAGCAAGGCATACTAAAGAAAGTCGATCAAGGTTGCGACGATCTGGCGAATGAAATCATCCGGCTCGTCAGTGATCCCATCGACGAGCTAATACTAGACGTTTTCGGCTTCAGCCGTGGCGCGGCCACAGCTCGGCATTTTGTCAGCCGAGAGGTGCGGGACACAACGAGCTCCTTATACGGTGAATACAAAGGGGCTTTGGTCAGAGGGGGAATACCATGAGTATTAAGACGCTCGCTATTAGCTTCTGTGTCCTGGTGCTGCTGGGGTGTTCGGATCACAGTCAACAAGAAGAACCAACGTATGGCCCAGATCCCTCCTATCGAAGTATCTCCGTTGTGGTGCCGCAACACTACGATGCATGGGTCGAGACTTTTATCCTCGAATCTGTGTCGGGTGAAATCGGTTGGCGGGCGCCCATCGGGAGCGTCTCCTGTTGCTGGAAAGAACCCTCTGGAGGGAATGCGGAATGGCAGGCAATGCCGGGGCTGGTGCTCATCAAGTGGTTCTCGTTTGCTGAGCAGCAATCTTACCGGGCGTTAATCAAACTGGAGAATGCTCGTGAGATTGAAGAGAGAATGAAGGAGATCGCCCCACTTGAGCGATATGGCAAAACCTTTGAAATGCCTCGTAACGACCTTACCTTTGGCTTGGCACCAGGGGGCACGGTGGTTGTCTGGATAATGAATGGGGCGGAAAATGCGATTGAGGTGGGGCGTTATAAGGCGCAACCGTTCAACAACGAGAAGTCGGACTATTCTCAATGGGTAGATGAATACATGGAGAAAGAAGGTGATTACCTCCGGGAAAATGGGATCAAACTGGATGGCTGGTAGATGCATACCCTTATAGCTTGGGTGTCAATCACCACATATCCATGCCATGCACCGGATGCCAAACCCTCCGCTTCGCTGCGGTTTTTGTCACCAGTGATGGCCGGCGTTATGTGTGGTTTTCGCCGAGCCAGACGACGCTGTCTTCACCACGCCCAAAGCCTTGCCCGGAACGGGCTCTGCCGCCAGAGCAACGCCACCCAAAGAGCATGCAGGTTCAGAAGCAGCGCCAGCACCCATTCAAAGGCGTTGTCTATGCGGCTGTATAAATCGGGGGCCACGGCACTAAGGATGACCGAGACAATGCCCACCGCCAGGGTCACTTCGCTCAACCACAGCAGACGGTTTCCGCTTCGGTGCCAGCGCGGATGATCCCGAAGGGCCGAGCTGATCAGAAGCAGTGCAATGTAAGTCAATGAGAAGTACAACACCACGCCAATGCGGCGGGTGAGGTTGAAGCCCTCACCTTCGTGGCCAAGGGCCAATGTGTAGGCGGCCAGGGCAACGGCGGCCACCAGCCCAAGCCATGGCACCCGGTTCGGCTGATGCTGGTACAACTGTCCCAGTAGGGTATGCACCAGGAGATGTGGCCCTCAAGAGCCGCAATGACAAACGTTGCGTGAATGGTTAACAGCGGAACCAGTCCAGCCGCCAGCGCCAACCACCACAAGGAAATAGATCGGTTGCGGTTTGCCCGGTTCATCACGCCTCCTGACAGCGCGACCGCTAGTGGCCGGATCGACGCTC
>NZ_JBQDKB010000070.1:0-19780 GCF_052094685.1 Marinobacter sp. | reverse complement strand
CTCCCGACATCCTGCTCCCAAAGCAGGCGCGCTACCAGACTGCGCTATACCCCGTCTGAACTGAACAACATGTTGCATCAGCTAAGTTGGCGCGCATATTACCGTCGCAAATCGGTTCCGTCAACAAGGAAAATCAAATTCTTACATGGATCAGTCCCCGCCCCCTTAATCTCAACCGAAAATAGCGGCCATATAAGGGCGCGTCCTCAATTGGAGTTAAGAGGCAAGCGTGAGACAATGCTGCCTCTTTTATTTACCAATGCCAACCGACAAGACGAAACATGAGCGCCAAACTGATCAATGGAAAAGAAATTGCTGCCGGAGTCAGACAACAGGTCGCTGCCGGTGTAGAAGCCCGCACAAGCAAGGGGCTACGCGCGCCTGGTTTAGCAGTGGTGTTAGTGGGAAACGACGCAGCTTCTGAAATATATGTAGGCAACAAGCGCAAGGCCTGCAACGCAGCAGGCATTCTTTCACTGTCCTACGACCTGCCTGCAGATACCTCTCAGCAAGCTCTAGAGGCTCTAATTGATGAGCTGAATGAAAACCCGGTAGTCGACGGGATACTCGTACAACTTCCCCTGCCCGACCACCTGGACGCCGACCCTATTCTGCTGAAAATTCGTCCCGATAAAGATGTAGATGGCTTTCACCCATATAATATAGGCCGCTTAGTACAGCGCAAACCCGCCCTTAGGCCCTGCACGCCTGCCGGGGTCATCACGCTACTGGACAGCGTTGACACCCCTTATAAAGGCCAGCACGCGGTGATTGTGGGCGCATCTAACATTGTAGGTCGCCCAATGACTATGGAATTGCTGCTTAAGGGCGCAACCACCACTGTGTGTCACCGCTTCACGCCCGACCTGGAAAAGTTTGTTCGCGAAGCCGACATTCTGATTGCAGCCGTAGGCAAGCCAGGGCTAATCAAAGGTGAATGGGTAAAACCTGGCGCCACAGTGATTGACGTAGGCATCAACCGCATGGAAAACGGCAAGCTTCAAGGCGATGTGGATTTTGAAGCGGCTTCTGCCCGCGCAGCCTATATCACGCCGGTTCCTGGCGGTGTTGGCCCAATGACCATTGCCACGCTACTAGAAAACACCCTGTACGCGGCGAACGAACTGCACAAAGAATGATCGCACGACAGCAAAAGTAATTAAGCAGCCACAAAAAAACCCGCCGAAGCGGGTTTTTTTGTTTACGGTCGATACTACTGGCCGAACTTCTCTTTCGCCTTCAGGCGATAAGCGTGTAGCAATGGCTCAGTGTAACCACTTGGCTGCTCGCGACCCTTGAGAACCAGATCCATAGCCGCCTGGAACGCAACATTGTCAGCAAAGTTCGGCGCCATAGCCCGATAGGTCGGGTCATTAGCGTTCTGCTTGTCAACAATCTGCGCCATACGCTTCATGGTTTCTTCAACCTGCGCCTCTGTGCAGATGCCGTGATACAGCCAGTTAGCGAGATGCTGCGACGAAATACGCAAGGTGGCGCGATCTTCCATCAGGCCGATATCATTGATATCAGGAACCTTGGAGCAACCCACACCACTGTCAATCCAACGAACAACATAACCGAGGATACCCTGGGCGTTGTTGTCCAGCTCCTGCTGAACATCCGATTCAGTCAGCTTGGATGGATCTTCCATCACCGGCACGGTAAGGATATCGTCCAAGCTGGCGCGAGCGCGGCTTTCCAGTTCTTTCTGAACCTCTGCAACCGATACCTGGTGATAGTGAGTCGCGTGCAACGTGGCGGCAGTCGGTGAAGGTACCCATGCGGTATTAGCGCCCGCTTTCGGGTGCCCAATCTTTTGTTCCAGCATCGCAGCCATCAGGTCAGGCATGGCCCACATGCCCTTACCAATCTGGGCAACGCCACGAAAACCGGTTTCCAGGCCAATATCAACGTTCCACTGCTCGTAGGCCCCAATCCATGCAGCTT
This sequence comes from Marinobacter sp., assembly GCF_052094685.1. Lineage (GTDB taxonomy): Bacteria > Pseudomonadota > Gammaproteobacteria > Pseudomonadales > Oleiphilaceae > Marinobacter. Next base: position 17,833 of record NZ_JBQDKB010000070.1, on the reverse strand, counting down.
GCTTCATTTCACCCTTGCGGATGAACGGCCCAAGCTCCATAGAGGTGTGCATTTCGTCACCGGTGCGATCCAGGAAGCCGGTGTTGATGAACACGGCACGATCTTTGGCCGCGTGAATGCAGGCTTTGAGGTTAACCGTGGTGCGACGTTCTTCATCCATAATGCCGATTTTCAAAGTGAAGCTCGGTAGACCCAGAGCATCCTCAACGCGACCGAAGAACTCGTTGGTAAACGCCACTTCTTCAGGGCCGTGCATTTTTGGCTTAACAATGTACACAGAACCGGTTGCGCTGTTCTGGAACTGGCCGTCACCCTTCAAATCGTGAATGGCGATCAGCGAAGTCAGGATCCCGTCCATCAGACCCTCAGGCACTTCACTGCCATCCTTCAGCAGAATCGCCGGGTTCGTCATCAAGTGACCCACATTGCGAACGAACATCAAGCTACGGCCTTTTAGCTTCAGCTCGCTGCCATCGGCTGCGGTGTACGCACGATCGGCGTTCATCTTACGGGTCTGGCTCTTGCCGCCCTTCTCGAAGGTTTCTTCCAGATCGCCTTTCATCAAACCGAGCCAGTTGCTGTAGGCCAGAGTTTTATCATCAGCGTCTACCGCGGCAACCGAGTCTTCACAATCCATGATGGTGGTCAGCGCAGATTCCATCAGTACGTCTTTTACGTGTGCGCCATCGTCTTTGCCAATGGGGTGGCTGGCATCAACTTGGATTTCGAAGTGCATGCCGTTTTTAACCAGCAAAATACCTGTAGGTGCATCCGCCGCACCTGTGTAGCCGACAAAACCGGCTTCATCTTTCAGGCCAGTAACGTCTCCGTTTTGCAGCTTAACCGCCAGCTTGCCGCCATCAATCTGATACAGAGCCGCATCTTTATGGCTACCAGAAACCAAAGGCGCAGAGCTGTCCAGAAGGTTGCGTGCAAACTCAATAACCTTGGCGCCACGCACCGGGTTATAGCCACGGCCTTTTTCAGCACCCTCTTCTTCAGAGATAGCGTCAGTACCGTAAAGCGCGTCGTACAGGCTACCCCAACGAGAATTGGCTGCATTCAGCGCAAAGCGAGCGTTCATGATTGGCACCACCAGCTGAGGGCCAGCCATGGTTGCCACTTCCGGGTCAACATTGGCGGTAGAAATGCGGAAATCTTCCGGCTCGTCTACCAGGTAGCCAATTTCCTTCAAGAAGGATTTATAGACGGCCATATCCAGCTTCTGACCTTTATGGTCGCTATTCCAGCTATTCATCTTTTCCTGGATGGCGCCACGCTTGGCCAGCAGTTCACGGTTACGCGGTGCCAGATCGTTAACGATCTTGTCGAATTCCGCCCAGAATTTATCTGCATCCAATCCGGTACCCGGAATTGCTTCGTTGGTTACGAAGTCATACAAATTCTTTGCGACCTGAATGCCGCCAAGTTGCACACGTTCTGTCATCGCTTTTAGCCTCAGTGAGTTAGCCTGCCCCGACCACCGCAGCAATCGGGCTGGAAAAAATGGAAGGCGGCATTATACGGGATATTCCCTACAAGGTCACCGCCCGGAACACAACACGACTTTAGCTACATCAATCAACTGCGTCGCCAGCTTGTTCCTTCGCGGGAATCGTCCAGAATAACGCCCTGCTCTGCCAGCTCATCCCGAATGCGGTCAGCGCCGGCAAAGTCTTTGGCTTTGCGTGCATCCGTTCGGGCCTGAATTTTCGCTTCAATATCTTCTGCGCTCAGCTCGCCGCCTGTATCGGCCTGGAAGAAAACATCTGGATTCTGCTGCATCAGGCCCAACGCAGCGCCAAGACGAATCATAACAGCGGCCGCACTCTGTGCTTCTATCTCCCTGCCATCACGACGGTGCTGGTTAATATCATTGGCGAGGGCATGCAGAACTGAAATCGCACCGGCACAGTTGAAGTCATCATCCATCAGCTCAACAAAGCGTCGGTCGTGGTCTGTCTCAGGCACATCTTCAGAACTGGCAGGCGCAACTCCACGCAATGCATGATACAGCCGCGCCAGTGAACGCCCGGCTTCAGCTAGGTTATCTTCGGAATAATCAACCTGACTGCGGTAATGACTAGACACCAAGAAGAAGCGCACTACTTCGGACGGATAAGTTTCCAGAATTTCCCGTATTGTGAAAAAGTTGCCCAAAGACTTGGACATTTTTTCCTTATCCACGCGGATTGCTCCCGCATGCATCCAGGTGTTTACAAAGGTGTGGCCTGTCGCGCACTCCGACTGGGCAATTTCGTTTTCATGATGGGGAAACAACAAATCCGGTCCGCCGCCGTGAATATCAAACGTATCACCCAGGCACCGGGTAGACATGGCAGAGCACTCAATGTGCCACCCTGGACGGCCATTGCTCCAAGGAGACGGCCAACTAACCTCGCCCTCACCGGCTGCCTTCCACAAAGCAAAGTCTGCTGGGCTGCGCTTGGCTTCCTGTACATCAACGCGGGCGCCAGCCAGCAAGTCTTCAAGCTTCTTCTTGCTGAGCTTTCCGTAGCCCTCAAAAGATTCAACAGCAAAATAAACATCGCCGTTACCTGCCGCATAGGCGTGGTCGGATTCAATTAGCGTGTTGATCATAGCGATGATGTCATCGATATAATCGGTCGCACGGGGTTCCGCACTGGGCGTTAGCACACCCAAGCGAGCTTCATCTTCGTGCATCGCCGCAATCATGCGATCAGTAAGCTCGGTGAATGGCTCGCCATTCTCCTCCGCACGACGAAGAATTTTGTCGTCGATGTCCGTTATGTTGCGCACGTAGGTTACATCGTACCCACGGTTACGCAGGTAACGGGTTACCACATCAAAAGCCACCAACACCCGGGCATGACCCAAGTGGCAGAAGTCATACACCGTCATGCCGCACACGTACATGCGAACCTTGCCCGGCTCGATGGGCGTGAAGGTTTCTTTTTGCTGGGTGAGCGTGTTGTAAATTCTGATCACTGCTGGTCTCCCGTATGCTTACCCTTTATGTGCTCTTTACTTACCCCAGGAATCCCGCAAGGTAACGGTGCGATTAAATACCGGTTTGCCGGCTTTGGCGGTCAGTTCCTGGTCGCAAAAGAAGTAACCCTCCCGCTCAAACTGATAAGGCAGGTCTGTACGAGGTGTGGCTAGATTCTTCTCGGCGCGAGCGCCTTTAAGCACCACAAGCGATTCGGGATTAACGTGGTCAGTCAGGTCGCCGTCTTTATCGCTATCTGGAGACTCGTGATTGAACAGCCGATCATACAAATTGATATCACACTCTACGCTGTCACTCTCGGAAACCCAGTGGACCACACCGTTAGGCTTATAGCCTTCGGGGTTAACGCCCAAAGTGGCCGGATCGTACTCGCAACGTAACTCTACAATCTCGCCGCTGGCATCCCGCACCACTTCTTTGCAGGTCATCACATAGCCACCGCGCAGGCGAACTGCCTTGTCAGGCGCTAGGCGTTTCCATTTTCGTGGCGCCTCTTCAACAAAGTCTTCCCGATCGATATACAGGGTCTGACTCCAAGTGACTTCACGCTGCCCCATGTCCGGATTCTGCGGATGCACCGGCAACACCAGGGTTTCGGTTTTGTCGGCTGAATAGTTGGTGAGTGTTACTTTTAAAGGGCGCATCACACACATGGCACGAGGTGCGCGCGTGTTCAAGTCTTCGCGGATAGCGAACTCCAGCATTCCCATATCCACGGTGCCGCCAGCCTTGTTCACGCCAATCATGTCGCAGAAAGTACGAAGAGATTCAGGGGTATAGCCCCGACGACGCATGCCAGAAATGGTCGGCATGCGCGGGTCGTCCCAACTGTCTACAAAACTCTCGTCTACCAGCCGCTTGAGCTTGCGCTTACTGGTGATGGTGTAGTTCAGGTTCAGCCGAGAGAACTCAATCTGTCGCGGCTGGCAGGGCGCGGTGATGTTAGCCAGCACCCAGTCGTATAGCGGGCGGTGGTCCTCAAACTCCAGGGTGCACAAGGAATGAGTAACCCCTTCCATAGCGTCTGAGATAGGGTGGGTAAAATCGTACATCGGGTAGATGCACCATTTATCACCTGTTTGGTGATGATCTGCGTAACGAATGCGATAGAGGATCGGATCACGCATGTTGATATTGGGCGAGGCCATATCAATCTTAGCCCGTAGCACCATTTCGCCGTTACTATATTGGCCATCGCGCATATCGCGAAACAGCTTCAAACTCTCTTCGACAGGTCGCTCGCGATAGGGGCTGTTCTTACCGGGTTCTTTCAGGCTGCCACGGTACTCTGCCATTTCGTCGGCTGACAGCGCACACACGTAGGCTTTGCCCTTCTCAATTAATTCTTCGGCAAAGTAATACAAGGAATCGAAGTAGTCAGACGCATAACGCACTTCTCCAGCCCAGGTGTAACCTAGCCATTCCACATCCCGCTTGATGGCGTCAATGTACTCTTGGCTTTCTTTCTCAGGGTTGGTGTCGTCAAACCGCAGATTGCACGCGCCAGAAAATGTCTCAGCAATACCAAAATTAAGACAGATAGATTTGGCGTGACCGACGTGCAGGTAACCATTGGGTTCGGGTGGGAAACGGGTTACTACCTGGCCGGCATGCTCGCCTTTAGCGACGGCGTCTTCGATCAGGTTCTGAATAAAGTTGTGGGCTTTCTTCGGCTCGGCGCTCATACAATCTCTTAAAAGAAGTGGACCATAAACCCGCTATTATACTCATAAATGAGGGCCGGACTCATGCATCGCTGGAAACTCTTGAGTACAATACCGGTTTTAACCGATTTAAACCCAATGAACAGGAAACCCTGATGATTCTGCTGACCACCAATCACGGCGATATCAAGCTCGAACTCGATTACGAAAAAGCCCCTGAAACGGCCAAGAACTTTGAGCAATATGTTCGTGACGGCTTCTACGACGGCCTGATTTTTCACCGGGTAATAAGCAACTTCATGGTTCAAGGCGGTGGCTTTGAGCCAGGCATGGTCGCGCGCAAAACCCGCGAGCCCATCAAGAACGAAGCCGACAATGGCTTGAGCAACATGCAAGGTACCGTTGCCATGGCCCGCACCATGGACCCGCATTCCGCCTCCGCTCAGTTTTTCATCAACGTTGAAAACAACGGTTTTCTGGATCACACAGCAAAAAATGCCGAAGACTGGGGTTACTGCGTGTTTGGCAAGGTTGTGGAAGGCATGGAAACCGTTAATGCCATCCGTGCGGTACGCACCACCATGGATGCAGGCCACCAGGATGTGCCTTATGAAGACGTAGTGCTTGTAAAAGCCACTGTAGTAGAAGGTGGTGAAGAGAATGCAGAGGACGGAGGCGCAGCGTGACTACGCTGTTTATTTCCGATCTACACTTGGAAGAGTCACGCCCCGACATTACTGGGGCGTTTCTTGGCTTTCTGAAGAAGGAAGCCCCCGGTGCAGAGCAGCTATACATCCTGGGTGACTTTTTTGAGGCCTGGATTGGCGACGACGAACGCACGCCTCTACAGGAGCAGGTTGCGACTGCCTTGCGGGAGCTCAGCGAGAGCGGCACTCGCATCTTTTTGATGCATGGCAATCGGGATTTCTTGCTAGGCGAAGATTTCTGCACCCGCGCCGGTGCTACCTTACTGGATGATCCCACCCTCATCGATCTGTACGGCACCCCTACCCTGCTAATGCACGGCGATAGCCTTTGCACGGCCGATGTGGAATACCAGAAGTTTCGCGCCAACATGCGCAACCCGCAAACCCAAAAGCTCATTTTGGCTCGCCCACTCAAAGATCGTCAGCAAATGGCCCGACAACTTCGGGAAATGAGCATGGCCACCAACCAGGGCAAGGCAGAAAACATCATGGATGTTACGCTTGAGGAAGTGGTGCGGGCTATGGCGACCCATAATGTACAGCAACTGATTCACGGTCATACCCACAGACCTGCTGAGCATAGCCTGGAAGTGGATGGCAAAGCCGCAAAGCGGATTGTTTTGGGAGACTGGGACAAACATTTGTGGTGGTTGATTGCAAAGCCAGGGCAAGCACCAAAGCTAAACAAGGCGCCGCTCTGAGAAGGCCCCGCACAACCTTTCTTGGTAATTAAACCTGCGACACAGAGCCGCCTGTACCGGGCTTTAAGGTTGAACGCTTTAACGTCCGAAGCGTAATGTATGGGGATACTGTATACAGGATCCCCACTGCCATGAAACTCCTCGCGATCCTCAGCGATCGCCGTTTTTTAGTCGCGTTACTGCTTGCCTGGTGCTGGCTTTTGCTAATCCGCGCCGCTCTGATCTTACAAAGCGGTGTGTGGCCAAGCCTTACTGGGATGATCGGGAGTGACTTGGCCGGTGCATTCATACTTGCCGTACTGCTAACACTGGCCCACGGCTTTGCCCGAGCGATTATGGTCGCTGCACTGGGGCTTGCTGTCTACGCCGCCGGAATGCACCTCACAGCCCACGGCACATTGTTTCAACTGGCTTTCGCAAGCAAAAGCATAGACCCAACTTTTATAAGTGGCAGCCTGATTAACGGCTATCTGGCCTTATTGCCGCTTTATCTCTTTCTGGCATGGGCGCTGCACCGACTGCACCGGGCGATGGTTCCAAAACCGCCCCGCCAACAAACCGGTCTGATGGCATGCAGCGCCGCCGTATTTCTGTCATACGCCATGGCCTTCCCTAGCCTAACCACACCAGCAAACAACGTGGTGGCCAGCGTACTGGCTCAAATTCCCGGCACCGCTCTCAACCCGATGGGCACAGCTATCAGCGATGAAGCTGTGGAGATTGTCGGAACGCCTATGGATGATCCGGACACACAGCTCAACTTCTTCTACCAGCGGGTAAGGGGCGACTCTGTGGACAGCCCGCCCAACGTGCTACTAATCATGATTGAAGGCTTGTCGGCCGGCTACTTGCCCGAAATTAGCCAGTATCACGACCTCCAGCCTCTAGTGACCCTCAAAGACCTTGAGGGCACTCTAAAATCCCAGGGCTTTCGGGTGTATCGCAATCACTTGAGCCTGGAGCGTCAGACAGATCGTGGCACATTTTCAATTGTGTGTGGGCGCTACCCGGATTTCCGGAGACCTTCAACAAAACTACTGGACGTCACTGAAGAGCGTGCTACCCCGGACTGCCTGCCAGCAAAGCTTCGCGACACAGGATACCACACCGCCTACTGGCAAGCCGCACCAACCAATTACATGCAAAAAGATGCATTCATGCCAAAGGCAGGCTTTCTTGATGTCACCGGAGCCGAGGCGTTTGATAGCGCAGAAGACATAAAAGGCTGGGGCCCGGCTGATCCTGTGTACTTTCCCAACATTGCCAAGCGCCTGAAACAACTGGATCAAAACGACACCCCCTGGTTTGTTACGCTCCTAAACATAGGCACCCACCACCCCTTTGATATAGGCGAAGAAGCCGAAGAGAATCTCGCCAAAGCCCGTGCAGCCCTTGAGGGCAACACAAAAGATTCTGACGATCCCCCTTTGCTGCAACCCCAACAAGCCCGACAAGATGCCATGAAAGTCATGGAAACTTCTCTCGGGCATTTCCTGGAAGAACTGGGTGCCAATGGAACACTGGACAACACCTTAGTCATACTTACCTCCGACGAATCAGGGGGTTTTGTACGAGCGGATCATGAAACTCTGCCCCTGAACAGCAATCTCGGCATGCTCGCCATTCGCCCACCAGGCCCAAGCGACCTAACCGAGTATGCAAGCGAGAACACCATCACTGCACAACTGGATATTCCAATGACCATTTTGGATGTTACTGGTCGCGGCAAGTACGCAGGCAATATGATTGGCCGCAGCCTGCTGGCCCTGAACGATAAAAAGAACAGAGACATTCTCCTGGCGGACACCTATACCGGGCTCAAATACTTTCTAAGGGAAAAAGGAGAACTGATGGCGTGCACGGAATTGCTGGCCCGCTGCACGTCCTGGACATTTGACCCAAACAGAGTGTTCGGATCTTTCCAGGAAGCAGACACGCCGCCTTTTCTGACGCTGGACGAGAGACTAACGCTGTTCAAAAACGCAACCACCCTGACACCGTCGGATTAACAGTCCATGCAAGCCAATTGGCATTGTAAACTCTGAAATCGTTTATCTATGAGAACCTTGATAGCCAACACCCTGAACGTTCTCCGCTCCCATCGCCGGGCGCTCCTGACGTTCTATCTGTTTTTTTCTGGCCTCGCACTGGCTGTATTTACTCCAACGCTCACATGGGCACTGGCCTCTTTGCGCCCGGTAACGGGAGAGGGAGCCGTCAGTACCGGGGGGATTGTCGAATTTCTGGTTTCCCCGGGGGGCATTCTTTGGGTTGTTGTCACCCTCAACCTGTCCGCCTTGATTTTCCTGCTGCAACAGGCTGGCATTACCCTAATCGCAGCAGCATCTGACCACCACCAGTACCTTACTGCCCTTAACGCGCTTTGGGGCGTCACTCGCAAATTCCTGTCACTGTTAAAAATCTCACTGTTTCAGGTATTCACCCATCTATTGATAGCCTTGCCGTTTATCGCCTTAACCGGGTTCGCATGGACATGGCTTATCAACCTTTACGACCCTTATCTGCTACGCCTTGAAAAGCCCCCCGAACTCTGGTTGTTTCTCGCCTGCACGGTCTTTTCATCGCTGGGAATCTTTCTGTGTAACGGCTTGCTTTATCTTCGCTGGATACTGGCCGTGCCGTGCCTGATGCTTCATAACCTATCACCCACTATGGCACTCCAAGAAAGCGCCCGGCTCACCCGGGGCCACAAAGGGCATGCCAGCAGTTTGCTTCTCTGCGGGCTGGCTATCCTGCTATTGCTCCCTATTTTAGTAACATTTGCGTTCAACCAAATTGCCACAGGCATTTTCGCTGTTCTACCTGCCCACAAAGACATACTGGTTACCGTGCTACTATTTTTTATCGCGGCCTATATCCTGATTGGTATTGCGGTTACGTTTCTGGGCTCATCTGTTTATGGCACGTTCATTGTTTGCCTTCACCACCGAGCCAGCAGTGTCGGCTCTAGCAAGCATCTGACGGCACGCCAAACAGCACCTGAGATTGCACTGCAAACCCTGCCCAATAATGCTGGACTAAAAGCCTGGGTTGCCGAATTCCTCGTTGTAATGCTGGCTTTGGGCCAAGCTTGGCTTGTCATTAACGGGCTGGAACAACATGAAGACGTCGCAATCACAGCACACAGAGGCAGCGCGTTTAAGGCCCCAGAAAACACAGTTGAAGCGATCGACCAAGCAATAAAGGATGGGGCCGACTACATCGAGATCGACGTGCAACTAACCAAAGATGACATTCCCGTGCTCTGGCACGATGCCGATATGAACCGAATTTTCGGCTTAAAAGAACGAGTCAGCGAGGTGAGCTTCCAGAGTATCCGGAATCTTGATGCCGGAAGCTGGTTCGACAACAACTTTTCAGAAGAGCGGATTGCCACCTTGGCCCAAGCTCTGGAAGTTGTAGACGGCCGCGCGAAACTCTTTATTGAGCTGAAGCCCGACCGCAACACACCACATCTCACACGAACTGTAGTGGAGCTGCTTCAGCGTATGGGTGCCGTCGATGGAACAATTGTCGCGGCCGCAGACTGGATACCCCTTCAGGAGGTAAAACGAATTGAGCCCGGCCTAAAAACCGCCTTGATCGCGCAATTTGTTATTGGGCCGCAATGGGAAGACAACTACGACATACTGGCTCTGCGCTCCAATCGAGTATCTCCGGCAGCCATTGCACGAGCGCACCGCGCAGAAAACGAGCTTCATGTATGGACGGTTAATCAACCAGCCGCAATGTCGCGTTTCATCGACATGGGGGTGGATAACATTATTACCGACCGCCCCGAAGTGCTGGCAGACATTCTTCAGAAACGGGAAGCTCTGTCCAATACCGAATTATTAGCCACTAAACTTCACAACTGGCTGCGCTAATACCAGATAGGTTAATCTAACCCTGAATCTACGCTCAGCCGCAAAAGCCCCAGCAAGGAACGCACCTACATGACGAAATGCTCTATCCGTTATGCTTTTATAACAACATGGATGGCTTGGGCCCTTTTATTTTGTGTGTTCACCGGCCCTGCTTTGGCCGAAACCAACGCAGAAGGTCCTGAGAATTCAGAAGACGCACGCCCGGCGGTACAACCAGAGCTGGAAGCAGGCACGGATGCGCCTCCAGATACGAAACTGCCAGTTGCGATCAATGCCGATATCAAGGAACAACTTCAAACATTGGAAACATCCCTTGACCAGCGCCTGGCTGCGGTAAGGGAGAGCCGGGAACGATTAACCTACGCCGAATCCATTCTTACCCGCCTTCAAGATGAGTACGAAAGTTTTGAGTTGCGGCTAGAAAAAGCCGGTCTCAACCTGACGGCCAGTTATGCAGATCTGCTAAAACAGCGACTCGAACGCCTCCAAAGACAGAGTATAGCCAGCGACCTTATTGAAGGCATTGAGGACAAGCTATCCAAAGCAAGGGAAGAACAGTTGCGGCTGGAGGAGTTTGAAGCCATCACAGGCCCAGGCAACAATGCCCGCGGCCAACTTTCGCAATTGCTGCGCGGGCTTCACAAAGCCGTTACCGAACATATCGGCGTGCTCAATGAATACTACAGCACCGTAACAAGCCTTCAGGACCAGGTTCTGGAATATCAAAAACTGCTGCAACAACGACTGTTTTGGCTTCCCAGTGCGTCCGTAGTTAATACGGAAACCGCTGGAGAACTCTATGAATCTGCGAAGTGGTTTATCTCACAACTACGTTTTGACGCATTGATTGAAGCAGTCGAACATTCTGTTGCAGAACGCGGAGGCCGCATAGGGCTGGTGATGGTCATCCTTCTAGCGCTACTGATAAAACGCAAAGCTATCAAACGCCACCTTCTGACAAACAATCGCCATATCGGAAACGTTGGCCACGACCGCACGGCTTTTACCCTAATGGCACTGATCAACAGCGCTCTACTGGCGCTGCCAGGAGTTCTTGGTTTTTCTCTGGCCGCCCTACTGCTGATGGAAGGCAATTCTTTCTATGCCGCTCTTTCGAATGGCTTTACGGCGGCAGCCTTTATCATGTTTTTGCTCGCTCTCATCCGAAATGTTGCACGCAAACAAGGGCTGGGAGAAAGCCACTTCCACTGGAATGCAAATTCCTTGCGGGTTATCCGCCGGGAATTGCCCCTACTGATGGCCTTTGTAATTCCTGTGGCTGTTATTACCACGTCAACAAGCTCAACGCCGGAAGGGGCGCGATTTGATGGCAGCCTTGGCCGGCTTCTGTTCACCCTGGTATCCATTGCACTGGCGGTATTCGCCCAGCACATCATGAAGGCCGTTCGGGCCTACAAACCCCACAGCAATCTTTTGCTTGTACTTCATGTTATAGCAGTTTCAACCCCTCTTTTACTGGCCGCAGCCTCGCTGCTCGGCTACCACTACACCGCATTGCAGCTCGAGAGAAACCTGTTTGTTTCCATATGTTGGCTGGCTTTCAATTCACTGCTTTATTACGTCGGCCTGAGAGCACTTTCTGTACGCGAACGCCGCCTCACTCTTGAAGTTCTCAAAGAACAACGAGCTGCCGAACGCAGGGTGACTGAAACCAGAGAGGCTGACGACTCCACCGATGAGAGTATTCTTCCGGCTTTGGATATGCCGGAAATGAATCTTAAAGACATCAGCCGACAGAGCACCTCCCTACTAGGCATTGTGATCTCAACCCTGGCGATAACCGGCTTACTTATTCTTTGGGCCGATGTTATCCCGGCACTTCAGTTGTTTAACAACATTACTCTATGGACCATTGCCACAGACTTGCAGGGAGGCGACCCACTTCCCATCACACTGGCCGATGCATTGCTCGCGTTGCTGGTCGCTGCCGGAACCGTGCTTGCTGCTAAAAATCTTCCCGGCACCCTGGAAGTAATGGTATTGAGCCGGATGAACCTCGAACCCGGTGCGGGCTACGCCATTACTACTATCACCACCTATCTTCTCATTTTCGCGGGCGTGGTAACCTGTCTTGCGGTGATTGGTGTTCAGTGGTCCAAGCTACAGTGGCTGGTTGCCGCACTCGGGGTGGGCCTTGGGTTTGGCCTCCAGGAGATAGTCGCCAACTTTGTCTCTGGCATTATTCTCTTGTTTGAACGTCCAATTCGGGTGGGTGACATGGTGACCATTGGTGGCGTAACCGGCACGGTTACGCGTATACGCATTCGCGCCACAACGCTGGTCGATTGGGATCGAAAAGAACAGATTATTCCCAACAGAACCTTTGTAACCCAGGATTTGACCAACTGGACACTCTCAGACCCGATCACTCGCGTGACACTTCGTGTAGGAGTTGCCTATGGGGCTGACGTGAACAAGGTCCAGGACATACTCACCCAAGTTGCCCGTAAAAATGAGCGCGTGGTGAGCGACCCAACACCGGAGGTGTTCTGTGTTGGGCTCGGGGATAGCAGTATCGATTTCGAGGTTTGGGTGTATGTTAAAGATTTGATGGACATCATGCCTCTGTCCCACGAAATACACGCGTCGATCACCAGCGCGCTGACCGATGCCGATATAGAAATCCCTTTCCCACAACGGGATATTCATGTCCGCACACTGCCGGAGGCACGAAGCACCAACTAAGGGCGCCCAAAATCTGTATCAGGACGACACACCCGTCACCGACCCCATGTTTACGGGCTCTTTGTAGGTTTCCAAGCGCTTGAGCCATCCTGCAAGCCAACGTTCCCGTTCAACCGGGTTGTCTGCATTCTGGGCGCGGCGTGTGAGCACAGCTGCAGCCGCCTCCCGGAACTGCGCCAAAGCTCCTTCGCCCGGAGGCATGGCCAACAAAACCTGAAGCAACCCCCAACCCTCGCCGTTATAACGCTCGTCAGGTGAAAGCCCTTCGCCCTTGAAATTCACGTAATCCATAACCGCGTACACACCACCCGGCGTTTGGCTTAGCGCCTGCAATATTTTTTGCACATCAGGTCTGCGCGCTTCAGGAGCGGCCTTTATGATTTTAGCAAGAGAGCTTTTGGCGCGACGAAAGATAAACTCTGCCTGAATCCCCTGAGTACCCGCCAGGAACTCCCGCAACTCTGCCATTTCAGGCGAATCTGCAACCGCCAGGAAGGTTTCCCGATCTGGCCACGGCGCGTCAAAAGGCTCCAGCTCCCGCAACCATTCGGGGATACTAAGCTGGCGCTGTTCCATGTACTCAACAAGCGCAGGAAAACTCTCCACAAACCGCTCATTAACCCCTTTCGGATACCAGATGAAATGGCCAATACCCAGAGAGGGAAACGCCTCTGCCTCATTCCAATGAACGAGGCACTGATACTGGCCGGCACACTCATTCTGAAATATTTTCTGGCCAACCCAATCCAGCTGAGCAGGCTCCAGCGCTAGAGAAATGTCACTGGCAAGTTCCTTCTTCGCACCTGCAGCCGGGAGGGATTCTTCATTGCTCTGCTCGCTGTTTCCGGAATCACAGCCGGAAAGCAGCAAAGTGCTCGCCACCAAGGCCAGCCCGAAGGCTTGTACTGTCAAATTTGCCACCTCATCTATTATAAAGCCGTTACCGAAATCTTATTCAACTGTATGTTTGGCTAGCTGCCAGTAGCTCGGCATATCAAGTGTTCAATTGAAGATATTGAAGAAAAGCATTCTGGTTCGCTCAAACCAAACTGGCAACATCGTATTGCTGATATTACCCCGGGGATCATTTTTCACTAAATGGGGGCCGAATCTCAAAACAAAACACGTCACCCTTTCTAAGGGTTCAATCTAAACACTATACAACTAGATTCAGGCTAATCGAATAGCAGGGGGAGTTACCAGAGATGGACAGTTAAAGATCTTTTTGGGGAGAACTGTACCCATATTGGATGCACCACCGCTCCACGAGAACTATGCTTGTTAGTAGCGTTTTCGACCCCCTGACCAGTCACTCCAAGCCGGATCAGTTGCAAGCCCGCGAGTGGGCTGAGGATGGCAATATCCGGGATCGTTAAGGCGCACGAAAAAACCCGGCATTTGCCGGGGAAACATAGTTACAGAGTTAAAAGCAGTTCACATCTATGCTGTCAGCTGATTCCTAAGCACATGTTTTTGAAGTTTTCCAGTCGATGTTTTCGGCAAATCTTCCACGAAAATGATCTTTTTAGGCACTTTGAACCCAGCGAGGTTCTCCCGGCAATGTTCCGTAATATCGGCTTCCGTCAAATTATCATTTCCTGGTTTCAGCGTAATAAACGCACAAGGTATTTCACCCCAGTGATTATCAGGAGCCGCGACAACGGCTGCTTCCAGTACGGCGAAATGATCGTAGAGTGTACTTTCAACTTCGAGGGTCGAAATATTTTCTCCGCCAGAAATAATAATGTCTTTAGAGCGGTCTTTTATTTCTACATAGCCATCGGTGTGCCACACCCCCAAGTCACCTGTGTGGAACCATCCCCCGCTGAAGGATTTAGAGGTTTCTTCTGGGTTATTTAGATACCCCTTCATCACTGCATTGCCCCGCACAAGCAGTTCACCGATGGATTCGCCGTTTTTAGGTACCGGCTTAAGAGTCACAGGGTCTGCCACCATTATATCTGCCATGGACAACGACAAGATTCCCTGTCGAGCCATCTTTGCAGCTTTATCCTTGCCACCCAGAGAACTCCATTCATCTTGGAACTCACAGATCAGGCTAGGGCCATAGGTTTCGGTCAATCCATACAGATGAACCACTTTCATTCCCATGGTTTCCATAGCTGAAATCGTTGCTGCAGGGGGCGCCGCACCACCGGTTGCCGCCGTGACTCGCTGACTGAACGGCTTCCTGAACTCTTCAGGGGCATTAATTAGCATATTTAACACGACCGGAGCAGCACAGAAGTGAGTTACCCCATGCTGGGCAATCGCATCAAAAATTGGTTTCGGTTGCGGTGCTCGCAGGCAGACATGGGTGCCTGCCACAGCCGTGACTGCCCATGGATAGCACCAGCCGTTGCAATGGAACATCGGCAATGTCCAAAGGTAAACCGCACCCGATGGCAGCCCAAAGCCGATGACATTACTCAAGGCATTCAGATGCGCACCCCTATGGTGATAGACAACACCTTTCGGGTTACCGGTAGTGCCTGAGGTATAGTTCAGGGCAATCGCCTGCCACTCATCGCTAGGCATGTCCCACTCAAAGTCGTCATCGCCGGTGGCCAGCAGATCGTCATAGGTCATCTTGCCGATCAACTCGCCTCCGACAAAATTGGGATCATCAACATCAATAACAATCGGCTTGGCGTCACAACCGACAAGGGCGTCACGGGAACGGTCGCTGTATTCCTTATCGGTAAAGAACACTTTTGCCCTACCGTGGTTGAGCATGAACGTCATGGTTTTTGAATCAAGCCGGGTGTTTTGGGCATTCAAAACGGCACCGATCATGGGTACCGCAAAGTGCAACTCCAGCATTTCAGGGATATTTGGTAGCAGTGCAGCTACTGTATCCCCCTTCCGAACACCCAATTTGCGCAAGGCGGAAGCCATCTTTAGGCAACGTTGGTATGTTTCCGCCCATGATCGACGAATATCACCATGAATAACCGCAGTGCGTGACGGATGCGCCAAAGCCGTTCTTTGAATAAAAGTGATCGGCGTCAGGGGCGTATAGTTCGCCTCTGTTTTATCAAGATTAAGCTCAAACATACTTTCCATTGTGTTAAACCTTTTGTTGTTCTTTCAGATAAGCCCTGAAGCAATTAACGCTGATCGGTTTCAGTATCGTATGCAAGCTCATCATCATGATGGTGTGTTGCCACGTTGGCACTCGCAAACCAGTTTTTTTCCAGGAAGAACCAGAGCACAAGCCCAACACCCAGCCCCCAGGCAGCACCCTGTACTGCAAGCACCGAACCGACAATAATGGCTATACCGCGTTCAAGATTGGTTTG
Source organism: Marinobacter sp. (assembly GCF_052094685.1). Classification (GTDB taxonomy): domain Bacteria; phylum Pseudomonadota; class Gammaproteobacteria; order Pseudomonadales; family Oleiphilaceae; genus Marinobacter. Next base: position 1,874 of record NZ_JBQDKB010000070.1, on the reverse strand, counting down.
GCGATCTAGCATTTCGATAGCTAGGTACCCACACAGATAACCCTGAATCAACAGCGTCAGCGCCATACCTATGTTGAGGCCAGGCTTAAACAGTGTCACCACAGGCACCAGCACGACAGCGATGGTCATCCCCCAGTACAGACTGGTCGCACCGCCCCAATAACTGTCCATGACCGAACGCGGGTTGTTCATGTAGCGGTTGATAACCAATGCTTGGCCACCGGTCCAGGCTGGGCCAGATAAGCTGATGAACGGCGCGAAGATTGCGTGTGCTAAATTACGAACCCCAACGATGATGCTGTTGCGGCGCGGACTGAATACCAATTTTTCATCCCTACGCACAGCGTCGGCATTCTTGAACAGGGAGTCCATAACCAAGATGTCGCCAAAGGCAATAATATAAGCAGCCAGCGCCAGTGGGATGGCATCAATGAAATATTGTAGTGGCGGCATGCCCAGCCCGAACACGCTGTATTCTCGCAAGATAGTGCCCATGGGAATGGTGGTGAAACCCCATTCAATGACCGGCGTATCAACCTCACCGATAATCATGCCCAAGGCATAAGCAAACAGGAAAGGCACGGCGATACCGTACTGGGCCACAAAGCGAAAAAAGCCGTAGCGTGCACGCAAGGGGCCAGCGGTTTCTGAGAACAACATGAAGAACCCCAGCACGGCACCCGTCAGGATGGTAATCGGCATGGTCCAGACTCGGCCGTCTGCGCCAAATTCACCCATGATGGCTGAAATACCCGCACCAATTAGAATTCCTGATTTCAGTGACGCAGGCATTTTCCGCACCAACGAATCAGCCCCTTTGAACACCCCGAGACCAAGAAAAATAGCCGAGACGGTTAATTGCAAAGCAATTAACGCCAGTATTCTGGCGTCCCCCTCTGGGTAGCTCGATAAGAAGGCCACATAAAGGGGAATCCCCGCAGTAATCCAACCTGCAACCGTCGGATCACCAAAATGTGTGTGCACCAGATATAGAATGTTGTTGAGCAAGACAAAGGCAACCGCAATCTCGAACGGAATTCCTAGAACGGATGTCATCAGTGCCGTGATACTCAGAGGCACTACGCACAAAATCGCACCCTGCAGAATATCTGGGATCTCTATTTTGTAGTGCACAAAGGGCACGCGAAGGTTTAGCGCGCCTAGCGCCGACGGTTGCTCACCGCCGGTCGATCTCTTTTTTAGGGACATTGTTTTTGTTCTCCATCCAACTGAATTAAACAAAGCGAAGGGAAGATAGCATCCCTAAGCGAATACTAGGCCTTAACCCCCTTTCAATCAAGGGTATATACTCACAAAAACAGGTAAATACCCATTTACACCTGAGAGAGCTTTAATTACAGCGGCTATTTTTCACAGGTTTACATGGTGGGAAACGTTAAACAGTGAGGACGCATTAGCATGAGAGTAAATCCTTGTAATGGCCCCCACTCATTCGAAGCTTGTGTTTCTCAGGTACGCTCACTGTTAATTACTGGTGGTGAAAAGGCACTCAAGGGCATAGCCGTGGTTTCCCCTCTGTACACCTCAACTTCCACAAGGCATGACAATGCACTCGGGCCTTGAGCAAGACGCGATGTTCCTTCATCTCGGGTAAGAACATTTGGGTTGCCGTGTTTACAAGAAATACCTGAATCTGCAGCCAAAGGCGGGTCAAACCACGCGCCGGTGCTTAGCTGCAAAACACTAGGGCGCACTTCATCACTCACAACTGCAGAGCACAAGCATGAGCCTCGCCGATTGAAGAGGCGAACCAAACTCCCGTTTTCAATGTTCCGGCGCTTCGCGTCCTCTGGATGGATAACTACCGGCTCCCGTCCTTTTATTTTCGATTTCCGGCTATGCGCACCGTGATC
>NZ_JBQDKB010000069.1:0-19799 GCF_052094685.1 Marinobacter sp. | reverse complement strand
TACCGGTGCGCGAGTACCCCGATATTGATCCGCCTGTGGTGTCCATTTCCACCAACTACACAGGCGCAGCAGCAGAAGTTGTAGATACGCAGATCACACAGGTGATCGAAGGGGCGATCAGCGGAATTGAAGGTATTCGATCTATCGACTCGTCTACCGAGCAGGGCGAATCCCGAACCAGCATAGAGTTTTCCACATCCCGGGATGTGGATATCGCAGCCAATGACGTTCGCGATGCCGTTTCCCGGGTTGCTAACGAACTTCCCGATGAAGCGGATCCGCCGGTAGTCAGTAAGGCGAATTCTGATGCCCGTCCGATGATGTGGGTAACCCTGCAAAGTGATGTCTGGGACGCGGCTGAGCTGAGCGACTTTGCAGATCGGGTTCTGGCGGATCGGTTTTCCGTTCTGGACGGGGTCGCAGACATACGTATTGGCGGTGAACGACGTTATGCCATTCGGGTTTGGCTTGACAGAGAAAGGCTGGCGGCCAGAAACATCACGGTGGCGGAGGTGGAAAGAGCCCTGCGCTCCAACAATGTAGAGTTGCCGGCGGGTTCAATCGACTCCTCCACCAGAAACTTTACAGTTCGGGCGGAAGGCCGGTTAACCTCAGTCGAAGAGTTTCGCAATCTTGTCATCCGAAGAGATAACAACGACTTGCTGCGCTTGGGCGAGGTTGCCAACGTTCAGATGGGGGTAGAATCCGACGTAGGCCGTCTTCGTGCCAACGGTAAAACAGCCATCGGTATGGGGATTATCCGCCAGTCTAAAGCCAACACAGTCGCGGTGTCTGATGGTGTTCAGGCAGAACTGAAGAACATTCGTGAAACCCTGCCGCCGGAAGTCACGATCGCCGAGAGCTATGACGAATCCATTTTTATCCGGGCTTCAATCAAGGAAGTGGTCATAACGCTTGCGATTGCCGTGTCTTTGGTGATTCTCGTGATTTTCCTTTTTCTACGCTCCTGGCGAGCCACCTTGATTCCAGCCGTGACTATTCCGGTCTCGGTTATCGGCGCTTTTATAGGCCTGGGGTTCCTGGGTTTTTCGATCAACGTATTGACGCTGTTGGCGGTGATTCTGGCCATTGGCTTGGTTGTAGACGATGCCATCGTGATGCTGGAAAACATCCAGCGCCGAATAGACGAGGGTGAGCCGCCGCTATTGGCCTCATATCGCGGCGCCAAACAAGTCGCTTTCGCCGTTATCGCCACGACGTTGACGCTAGTGGCGGTGTTTGTGCCCATTTCGTTCATGGGGGGCAATATTGGCCGCCTGTTTGCGGAATTTGGCTTTACGCTCGCGGCTGCCGTGGTGGTGTCCAGTCTGGTCGCGCTTACATTGGCGCCCATGCTGTGTTCGAAATGGCTCAGGCATAGCCCGGAAACGTTAGAAGGGCATCGCCTGTGGGCGGCCAGCGAAAACGTTTTGAATGGCCTGACCAATGGATACCAACGGCTTTTGCGTTTCTCCCTGAATCAGCCTGGTTTATTGCTAGGTCTTGGTTTTGTGGGGTTGATTGTTGCCGTCGTGATTTATCCCAAGCTGCCTCAGGAGCTTGCGCCTACAGAAGATCGTGGCGTTATTATCATGCCTGTCAGTGCGCCCCGGGGAGCGACTGTAGAGTTCACGGATCATTATGTACGTAAAGCAGAGGCGCAGCTGTTGCCTTACCTTGAGTCCGGCGCCGCGGATCGCCTGCTCTCCATCGTCGGGTTCCGGAACGAAGAAGATAACGCCTTCATGATCATGGGTTTGGCGCCCTGGGAAGAGAGGGACATCAAGCAGCAACAGATCACCAACGAACTGCGGGGCAAACTAAGCCAGGTTGCCGGTGTCCGGGTTGTACCGGTGAATCCTCCGGGGTTGGGGCAAAGAGGATTCAGCCAACCTGTGGAATTTGTCATCGCCGGCCCAGATTACGAATCGGTTCAGGCCTGGAGTGAGGAAATTGTTGAGCGGGCCAAGGAAAACCCGGATCTACTGAATCTGGAAACCGACTTTGAGCTAACCCGCCCAGAACTGCGCCTGACCATTGATCGTGAGCGTGCAGCCGATCTGGACATAACGGTTGAGGATGTAGGCCTGACCTTGCAAACCATGCTTGCGTCCCGGCAGGTAACAACGTATCTCGATCGTGGTCGTGAATACGATGTGATCATGCAGGCGGCTGATGCTGACCGTGCCACCCCGGCCGACCTTGGGCAGATTTTTTTGCGACCACGAGAAGGTGGCGCACTCATTCCTCTTCAAGCATTGGTATCCGTTGAAGAAGTTGGCGCCAACCCGGATCTACGGCGGATTGATCGGCTTCCGGCTGTGATCATAAGTGCCTCTCTGGCTGATGGTTATGACCTTGGTTCTGCCCTGACGTATCTGAACAATCTGTCTGTGGATAACTTGCCACCGGAGGCACGAGTGAGCTATCGGGGATTATCCCGGGAGTTTCAGGAATCATCCTCTGCTATTTACGTTACCTTCGGGTTGGCTTTTATTATTGTGTTCCTGGTACTGGCGGCCCAGTTTGAAAGCTGGATTCACCCGCTGATCATTATGTTGCCGGTGCCCCTGGCCTTAACCGGCGCATTAATGGCCCTGTGGTGGGCTGGCATTAGCCTGAACATTTACAGCCAAATAGGGATCATCATGCTACTGGGGTTAATGTCGAAAAACGGCATATTGATTGTGGAGTTTGCGAACCAGCTGCGGGATGAAGGCTACGCTGTGAAGGATGCAATTCTGGCAGGCGCGTTCTTACGTTTCCGGCCGGTACTGATGACCACTATATCCACGGTCTTTGGTGCGGTGCCTTTGGTTATCGCCACCGGTGCGGGTGCCGAGAGCAGGGCGGCTATTGGTATGGTAATTCTGGGCGGGCTGATTTTTGCGACCACCCTTACGTTGTTTATCATACCAGTGCTCTACAACCTGCTTGCCGGGTTTGCCAAATCGGCCAATGCCATTGAACATGAGCTGGAACGTCAGGCATCTTTGCCCGACGCCAGTTAGCCAGACTATTGAGAGGTCTGGCGTAACCAACAATCCGGATGTTTTCATGGTCAAACACAGTCAGTTCCGTTTACTGGGGCAGCGGCGTTTCTTGCCGTTTTATCTCACCCAGTTTTCCGGTGCGTTCAATGACAACCTCTATAAAAACGCGTTGCTGCTGCTGATTGCTTATCAGACTACCGGCTTGTTTGGGCTTTCAGTGAACACGGTGATCAACCTGGCTGCCTTCCTGTTTATCTTGCCGTTTTTCCTGTTCTCCGGCATTGCCGGGCAGATAGCCGACTACTATGAAAAAGCTGCGATAATCCGCAAGGTAAAGCTGGCAGAGATAGGCATCATGGCGATTGCTGCTTTGGCGTTGTGGCTTGGCTGGTACGAAGGGCTGCTGGTGTTGCTGTTTCTTATGGGCACCCAGTCTACGTTCTTCGGGCCGGTGAAGTACGCCATTCTGCCCCAGGTGCTTGGTGAGGATGAGCTTGTAGGCGGTAACGGTTTGGTCAGCATGGGGACCTTTGTAGCCATTTTGCTTGGCACCATTGCGGCAGGCTTGTTAATGGGCGTTGAGGCGGCCGCAAAACTTACGGCTGTCGGTGTTCTGGTAATGGCGGTTCTGGGCTACGTGGCTGCGCGACAGGTGCCAGAAACCGGGACAGCCAGTAACCGGTTGGCGGTGCGCTTTCGGCCGGTTCGTGAAACCTGGCGCCTGATGGGCGTGGCTGCCGAACGCAAGCCGGTGTTGTGGGCGATTCTGGCTATCTCCTGGTTCTGGTTTCTTGGCGCGGCCTACCTCACCCAATTCCCCAACTTTGCCCAAAGCAATCTCCAGGGAGACGAAACCGTGGTTACCTTGCTGTTGTCCATGTTTATTGTGGGTATCTCGATTGGCTCCATGATGTGCGAACGCCTCACCCGGCATCGTATCACCCTGGCGCCCGTGCCTTGGGGCGCCCTTGGACTGACCCTGCTAGGCGTGGATCTGTTCTTTGCGGTACCTGCCAGCCCGGAACCCTCTACCTGGTGGATGTTAATCACAGATCCGGTTTACATCCGTGTACTGATTGATTTGGTAGGCATTGGCGTTTGCGGCGGGTTGTTCATTGTGCCTCTTTACGCATTTATTCAGCATGAAACCCCACAACTCAAGCGCGCGCGAATCATCGCGGCACTGAACGTGATCAACGCGTTGTTCATGGTGGTGAGTGCACTGGCGGGAATTCTTGTTCTGGGCGTGTTTAATGTGGGAATTCCGGCATTCTTCCTATTGCTGTCATTGGTCAACGGGCTTGTGTTGATAGCCGTGTGGCGACTGCGGCAAAGAGTGCAGGCGCAAGTTGTGGATAAATAGTTGAATAAGCTGCGTATAAGCTCTTGATGAATTTTTTAAAACAAAATAAAAACAACAAGTTAGTTATCTTTTAAAGGTGTTTGATAGGTGCTTTTTTTGTGGATAACTTCATTAAAAACTTTTGTGAAAAGAGCTGCCCAAGCCTATGAAAATCCGGTGATTTCGGTTTTTCAAAATACAAAAAACGATACCAACCTGGGGGGTTGCCCAAGGCGCGTTACCCGAAAGCTATTATCCGTATCCATTCCTGGTTAAAATTTGCACATTCTGACTGCAATTTCCCGAGTGAAACGTTATACTCCCCGCCCTGTTTTTATCCCCCGAATTCCGAGGTGAACTGTGGATTTTCCAACCCGTTTCGATGTTATTGTCATTGGTGGCGGCCATGCCGGTACCGAGGCCGCGCTTGCGGCGGCGCGTATGGGCTCTCAAACCCTGCTGTTGACCCATAACATCGAAACCCTGGGGCAGATGTCCTGTAACCCGGCCATCGGGGGCATTGGCAAAAGCCACCTGGTGAAGGAAATCGACGCCCTTGGCGGAGCCATGGCTCATGCGACCGACTTGGCTGGCATCCAATTTCGTGTGCTTAATAGCCGTAAAGGCCCGGCGGTGCGGGCCACGCGCGCCCAGGCGGATCGGGTTCTGTACAAGGCAGCTATCCGTCACACGTTGGAAAACCAGTCCAATCTCACCCTGTTTCAGCAGGCTGCAGACGATCTGATTGTGGAAAACGATCAGGTTACGGGTGTGGTGTCCCAGACCGGCATTCGGTTTAACGCCAAAACCGTGGTACTGACGACAGGCACTTTCCTTGGTGGTGTTATCCACATTGGCATGCAGCAACACTCTGGCGGCCGAGCTGGCGATGCGCCCGCCAATGCGCTGGCTCAGCGTTTACGGGAGTTGCCGTTCAATGTGGGCCGGCTGAAAACCGGCACACCGCCGCGTATTGATGCTCGCAGTGTCGATTTCTCTGTGATGCAGGAGCAGTGGGGCGACAATCCCGCGCCGGTTATGTCTTTTGTGGGCAGCCGGGATCAACACCCGGAGCAGGTTTGCTGCTACGTAACCCGCACCACCGAAGAAACTCACGATATTATCCGCAGCGGTTTCGATCGTTCGCCCATGTTTGCCGGCAACATTGAAGGCGTTGGGCCGCGTTATTGCCCGTCCATTGAAGACAAGGTCAGTCGCTTTGCTGACAAAGACTCCCATCAGATCTTTGTAGAGCCCGAAGGCCTAACTACTCATGAGTTGTACCCGAATGGCATTTCTACCAGCCTGCCGTTTGATGTTCAGCTTGCGGCGGTGCGCACAATCCCCGGGTTTGAGAACGCTCATATCACCCGGCCCGGCTACGCCATCGAATACGACTACCTGAACCCACAGGATTTGCGCCACACCCTGGAAACCAAGTTTATTCAGGGCCTTTATTTTGCTGGCCAAATTAACGGCACCACCGGTTATGAAGAAGCGGGCGCCCAAGGTCTGCTCGCTGGCATCAACGCGGCTCTTCGCGCCCAGGAAAAAAGTGAATGGTATCCGCGCCGGGATGAGGCTTATCTCGGCGTGTTGGTAGACGATCTGATCACCATGGGTACCAGTGAGCCTTACCGTATGTTTACCAGCCGTGCGGAATACCGCCTTATTTTGCGTGAAGACAACGCCGATCTGCGCCTGACCGAAACCGGCCGCAAGTTGGGCTTGGTAGATGACGTGCGCTGGCAAAAGTTTACCGCCAAATTTGAGGCGATTGCCACAGAGCGTAGCCGCCTAGAATCAACCCGTATTCACCCTTCTACTGAAGCAGGTGATCGCGCCAACGGCTTTCTCAAGCAGCCGATGACCCGGGATCACACCCTGGCTGAGCTGCTTCGTCGCCCGGAGATTGTCTATAGTCATATTGCCGAGATTGGTGCCGCGCATGCGGAAGATCCGGTGGTGGCGGATCAGGTCGAAATTGAGATCAAGTATGAAGGCTATATTTCTCGCCAGAACGATGAAATCGAGCGTTTGCGCCGGAATGAAAACACCGCGCTGCCTATTGATCTGGATTACGATGTCATCGGTGGTTTGTCCAACGAAATCAAGCAGAAGCTGAAAGAGGTTCGGCCAGAGACCGTTGCCCAGGCATCGCGAATTCAGGGTGTTACGCCGGCGGCGATCTCGCAGGTTTTGGTGCATTTGAAAAAGCGTGATCTTCTGCGCAAACAGAGCGCCTGAACACTGCCATGACCCAAACACACTGGCCACGTCAGCTCCGGGAAGGGCTGGCTGAGATGCAACTTTCCCTAAACGAAAGCCAGCAACAGCAGCTGCTGGCGTTTTTGGCACTGCTCAATAAATGGAACCGGGCTTACAACCTCACTGCCGTGCGCGATGAGAGCGAAATGGTTTCCCGGCAATTGCTTGATAGTCTCAGTATTTTGCCTTGGGTAACCACGGAGCATTTGCTCGATGTGGGTGCCGGCGGAGGGTTGCCAGGTATTCCCCTGGCCATAGTGCTGCCAGAAAAGCGCTTCACATTGCTGGACAGTAACGGTAAGAAAACCCGCTTCCTGAATCAGTGTGTGCTGGAACTTGGCCTGAAAAACGTAGACGTGATCCATGGCCGTGCGGAAGACTGTAAACCGGAACAACCGTTCAGCCAGATCAGCAGCCGGGCGTTTACGGCGCTGGACAATATAGTAGCTTGGTGTGGTGGTCTGTTGGTGAATGAGGGCAGCTTCCTTGCCATGAAAGGTCAGTTTCCGGATGATGAGGTGGCTGCCCTTCCTGCTGACTGGCAGGTATCATCTAGCCATTCTCTTAACGTTCCCGGCGCCGGGGGTGAGAGGCATCTGCTGGTTGTGGCCCGGACAGTACGACACGGGTAGAGAATAACCCGGTTAGAGAGCCATTCCGGTAGCGAGTAACCCCGGAAACCCGCAGCTGTATTCAGCAACTGTATTCGGAAACAAGGAGCCGAGACATGGCGCGCGTGATTGCAGTGACCAATCAAAAAGGCGGTGTGGGCAAAACCACCACCTGCGTCAACCTTGCAGCCTCATTGGCCGCTACCAAGCGCCGGGTTTTGCTGGTGGATATGGATCCGCAGGGCAATGCCACCATGGGCAGTGGTGTGGATAAAAGCAGCCTGGAACTTTCCGGTTACGACCTGCTCACCAAGCGCGCCACTGCTGCCGAGGTTATCATCCCGGCAGAAGCATCTGGCTTTGATATCATTCCCTCCAACGGCGACCTGACGGCGGCCGAGGTGGAGTTGATGAACGAGATCGGTCGTGAGTATCGGCTCCGGCTTGCCATTAATAGCATTCGCGAAAACTACGATTACATTCTGATCGACTGCCCGCCCTCACTCAGTCTGTTGACCGTGAATGCGCTCTCTTCCGCCGACTCGGTACTTATCCCCATGCAGTGTGAGTACTATGCTTTGGAGGGCTTGGCTGCTTTGATGAATACCGTGGAGCAGATCAAGGAGACGGTTAATCCGAACCTGGAAATGGAAGGTATTCTTAGAACCATGTATGACCCTCGCAACAGCCTCACGCTGGATGTGTCTGGTCAGCTAAACGAGTATTTTGGGGATAAGGTTTATCGCGCAGTCATTCCCCGTAACGTACGCTTGGCCGAAGCGCCTAGCTACGGGATGCCTGCTCTGAAATACGATAAGGCATCCAAAGGCGCTATTGCGTACTTGGCGCTGGCCGGGGAAATGGTACGCCGCCACGGGTCAAAAAAGACAGCAGCTCAGGTTGCGGTGTAACATACCCCCTCGTCTCTTTTTACAGATGTACAACGACTATTAACGGGAAGAATGACTGATACCATGGCGGCGAAGAAACGAGGATTGGGCGAGCGCGGGCTAGGAGCCTTGCTGGCCGGTTCCAGGGTTAACTTGGATCAGGAGCCGAAAGACCACGACGGTGAGTTGCGACAGGTTCCCATCGATCTGATCCAGCGTGGCCGCTATCAGCCTCGCCGTGACATGGATCCTGCGGCTCTGCAGGAACTGGCAGATTCCATTCGCCAGCAGGGCGTCATGCAGCCGGTTGTGGTGCGTCTTATTGCTGAAGGCCGCTATGAGTTGATTGCTGGTGAGCGTCGTTGGCGCGCTACCCAGATGGCAGAATTAGACAGCATACCGGCCATTGTTCGGGATGTTTCTGATGAAGCCGCCATCGCAATGGCGCTTATCGAGAACATACAGCGCGAAAACCTGAACCCCATCGAAGAAGCCTTCGCCCTTCAGCGCTTGCAGGAAGAGTTTGGCCTGACTCAAGCCCAGGTGGCCGAAGCTGTGGGTAAATCCCGTACCACCATCACCAATCTTCTGCGCTTGATTGGCTTAACGGAAGATGTGCGTTTAATGCTCGAGCACGGCGACCTGGAAATGGGCCACGGACGAGCCATGCTGACGCTCTCGCCAGAACAGCAGATGCAGGTCGCAAAACAGGTCGTCGCCAAGTCCTTGTCGGTCCGCCAAACGGAAGCCCTTGTTCGTAAGGTTCAGCAAGAGGCAGCAAATGGCAAACCGGCCAAGTCAGGGGCCGTCGATCCTAATATTCGGGCTCTGCAAGATGATCTCGCCGAGCGTTTAGGGGCGAAGGTATCGATTGCCCACGGGCAGCGGGGCAAGGGCAAACTGGTTATTGAGTATAGTTCACTGGATGAACTGGACGGTATTTTGGGTCATATCCGTTAAATGGAAAATAAAATCAGCATCTTGGCCTAAAGAACAATAAACACCAGATGTCGTGACCATAACCGACGCTAGCCACAAATTGTGTGATAAATGGCGGCTTCTGATCCCACTTTGATGAAATTTCAGCCTGTTTTCGTGCAAAGCTTGGTTGAACACAAAGTGCTTAAAACATATAATTTCGCGCGATTGGAATGATGGCGGTGGTATGAAATCTCGGCAATCTCGAATCACCCACATTCCTTTGGCTCGTTGGCTGACCATTGAGTTTACAGGATTAGTCGTTATCAGCCTGTTGTGGTCGCTTCACAGCCCTTTGGCCAGTTATTCCGCGTTTATCGGCGGTCTTATTTTTATAGTGCCAAATGCTTGGTTCGTACGCCGGGTTTATCGGTATGAGGGCGCGCGTCAAATGCGCCTGATGGTGGGGAATTTGTTTCGGGCGGAATCCACCAAAATCGCCCTGACCGCAGTTTTTTTTGCGGCTGTTTTCATTTTAATAGAGCCGGTACATGTGCCGGCTTTGTTATTCACTTTTGCTGTGATGGTTGTAACAGGCGGCGCATTGCGCTGGCTGATACGGCCGCAACCACGGCGATAACTGGACGAGAGCGGTATGGCTGGTACCCCAGTAGAGTATATAAAGCACCACCTTCAAAATCTGACTTATGGCAAGCTCGATGCTGGCTACGAGCGCTTTGATGGTAGTGTCATGAGCGAAACAAGTTGGACCTTCGCGCGCACCGCGCAGGAAGCATCCGATATGGGCTTCATGGCTGTTCACGTTGATACGCTAGGCTGGTCCATTGCCATGGGCTTGTTGTTTCTTGGCCTGTTTCGTTTTGTAGCCAAGCGCGCTACCACCGGAGTGCCTGGCGGCTTACAGAATCTGGCTGAAATTTCGTTCGAATTTATTGATGGCTTAGTACGCGATGGCTTTCACGGTCGCAACCCGTTGATTGCTCCGCTGGCGTTGACGCTGTTCGTATGGATTCTATTAATGAGTGCGCTTGATCTGGTTCCGGTTGACTTTATTCCGGTGCTTGCACAGGCTTTGGGGCTTGAATACTTCAAAATTGTTCCTACCGTTGATCCCAACGCTACCTTTGGTATCTCCATTGGTGTGTTTGTACTGACCATCTTCTATAGCTTTAAGGTCAAGGGTGTTACTGGTTTTGCCAAGGAACTGGGTATGAATCCATTTAATCATTGGGCACTCATACCGGTGAATCTGGTGTTGGAAATCCTGGTGATGATTGTGCGCCCTTTCAGCCTGGCATTGCGTCTGTTCGGTAACATATACGCCAGTGAAGTTGTGTTTATTCTGATCGCACTGTTGCCGTTTTGGGCGCAGTGGTCGTTAAGCGTGCCTTGGGCTATTTTCCATATTCTGATTATTCCGCTGCAGGCCTTTATTTTCACCATGCTAACAATTGTTTATTTGGCACAAGCACACGAAGAACACTGATTAACGTTTTAAAAGATTTACCCTTAACTAAATGAAAAACTGAGGAGTTTTTATGGATATTTCAATGGTTTACATTGCGGCTGCGATCATTCTCGGGTTTGGCGCTCTTGCTACCGGCATCGGCTTTGGCCTTCTGGGTGGTAAGCTGCTTGAAGCGACTGCCCGTCAGCCAGAAATGGCAAACCAACTGCAGGTTAAGGCCTTCATCATGGCCGGCCTGCTGGACGCCGTTCCTATGATCGGTGTTGGTCTCTCGATGTACCTGATCTTCGTTGTTGCTGGCTAACTACAGGCTAGAGATGCGGGCGCGGTTCTGATTATGAAATCTGAGCGCCCGATTTTTTGGTTTTCAGCACGCAACGAATAGCAAGAGGTATATTGCCGTGAATATAAACCTTACGTTAATAGGGCAATCGATTGCCTTCGCTATTTTCGTCTGGTTCTGCGTGAAATATGTTTGGCCGCCAATTACGGCTGCCATGGAAGCGCGCCAGAAGAAAATTGCTGATGGTCTTTCTGCTGCTGACAGGGCCTCGCTGGATCTTGAGCTTGCTCAGGAAAAAGCCGCCCAACAAATGCAGCAAGCCAAAGAAGAAGCTGCTGTTCTTATTGATAAGGCCAACAAGCGCGCCGCCCAAATTGTGGAAGCATCTAAAGACGATGCCCGCAAAGAAGGGGAAAAGCTCATTGAGCAAGCCCAGGCGGAAATTCAACAGGAGCGTGTTCAGGCTCGCGATGCACTTAGGACAGAAGTGGCAGTACTTGCCATTGCCGGTGCCGAGAAGATCCTGGAAACCACTGTCGATGCTAAAGCTCACAGCGAGATGCTGGATAAGCTGGCCGCACAACTCTAAGCGAGGGACCCATGGCAGAACTGACTACGTTAGCCCGGCCCTATGCGAAAGCCGTTTTTGAAGCTGCTAAAGAGCAAGACGCTGTTGATTCTTGGGATCAGGCACTTGCTTTTGTTGGTTTGTTAGCGGCTGACGACGCTATAAAGAATATTCTGGCCAATCCTGGTCTGTCTGAGCAACGCAAGGCAGAGCTGTTTTTCGATACCGCTGAAGAACAGATGCCCGAAGCACTCAGAAACTTCCTGTTGATTCTTGCTGATAGCAAGCGCCTGGCGTTGCTGCCGGAAATTTCTACCCTATTTGCCTTCTACCGCGCAGAACTTGAGCGCACTGTTAAGATGAAGGTAAGTACGGCGTTTGAAATGACCGCCGACGAGCAGCAAAAGCTGGCAGAAGCATTGTCCAGGAAGCTGGAGCGTGAAGTCGCCCTGGAAACCGCTGTTGATCGTTCGCTGATTGGCGGCGTGGTGGTAAATACCGGCGATCTGGTTATTGACGCTTCAGTCCGTGGCAAGCTAGCCAAAATGGCTAAAGCACTGGGCTCCTGATTTCAGCAAAAGGTTTGAGGACAAAGGCATGCAGCAACTGAATCCATCCGAGATCAGTGACATCATCAAGAAGAGAATCGAGAAACTCGATATCACTTCTGAAGCAAAAAACGAAGGCACTATTCTGTCTGTAGCAGACGGCATTGTGCTGATCCACGGTCTCGCCGACGTTATGTCTGGCGAGATGATCGAATTTGCCAACGGCACATTCGGTATGGCTTTGAACCTGGAGCGTGACTCTGTTGGCGCCGTGGTTCTGGGTGACTACGAAGATCTGGCCGAAGGCCAGAAAGTACGTTGCACCGGCCGTATTCTGGAAGTTCCGGTAGGCCCGGAACTGCTGGGCCGCGTTGTAGACGGCTTGGGTAACCCGATTGACGGTAAAGGCGATCTGGGTAACACGCTGACCGATCCGGTTGAAAAAGTAGCGCCTGGTGTTATCGAGCGTCAGTCGGTTGATGAGCCGGTACAGACCGGTATGAAAGCCATTGATACCATGGTTCCGGTTGGCCGTGGCCAGCGTGAGCTGATCATCGGTGACCGTCAGATCGGTAAGACCGCCGTTGCCATTGACGCGATCATCAACCAGAAAGACACTGGCATTAAGTGTATCTACGTTGCCATCGGCCAGAAGCAGTCTTCGATTGCTGCGGTTGTGCGCAAGCTGGAAGAGCACGGTGCTATGGCTCACACCACAGTAGTCGCTGCCGGTGCAGCAGATCCTGCCGCTATGCAGTTTCTGGCGCCATACTCCGGCACCACTATGGGCGAATACTTCCGTGACCGCGGCGAAGACGCGCTGATCGTATACGATGACCTGTCCAAACAGGCCGTTGCTTACCGTCAGATTTCCTTGCTGTTGCGTCGTCCGCCGGGCCGTGAAGCCTATCCGGGTGACGTTTTTTATCTTCACTCCCGTCTGCTGGAGCGCTCCTCCCGTGTAAACGCGGACTACGTTGAAAAGTTCACTAATGGTGAAGTGAAAGGCAAAACCGGTTCTTTGACCGCGCTGCCAATCATTGAAACCCAGGCTGGTGACGTGTCGGCATTCGTACCGACCAACGTAATTTCTATTACCGACGGCCAGATCTTCCTCGAGACCAACCTGTTCAACTCCGGCATTCGTCCGGCGATGAACGCGGGTATCTCGGTATCTCGGGTAGGTGGTTCTGCCCAGACCAAGATCATGAAAAAATTGGGTGGCAACATTCGTCTGGCACTGGCTCAGTACCGCGAGCTTGCGGCCTTTGCCCAGTTTGCCTCGGATCTCGACGAATCTACCCGTAAGCAGCTTGAGCACGGTCAGCGCGTGACCGAGCTGATGAAGCAGGACCAATACAGCCCCATGTCTGTGGCTGAAATGGGTACCGTTCTGTATGCCGCAAACGAAGGCTTCCTTGACGACGTAGAAGTCAGCAAGGTGGTTGAGTTTGAAGCTCAGTTGTTGGACTGGATGCGGGCAGAGCAGAAAGAACTGCTTGAGAAAATCGGCCCCGCAGGTACGTACAACGATGACGTTGCCGCTGGTCTGAAAGCTGCGCTGGAGAAATTCAAGACCACTCAAACCTGGTAATACCATTGGCCTGCTGCGGCAGGCCTGTTGGTTCCAATGAGTGTCTAACTTGAAAAGGCAGTGACATATGGCCATCGGAAAAGAAATACGTAACCAGATCGGCAGCATCAAGAGCACGCAGAAAATTACCAGCGCCATGGAAATGGTGGCGGCCAGTAAGATGCGTAAAGCTCAGGAACGTATGCAGGCGACTCGCCCGTACGCAGAAAAGATGCGCCAGGTAATTGGACATATTGCCAAGTCCAACAAAGATTACCGTCATCCGTTCATGGTTGAACGTGAGGTGAAGCGTGTCGGCTACATTGTTGTTTCATCTGATCGCGGTCTGTGCGGTGGTTTGAATGCTAACGTGTTCAAGCTGCTTGTGCGCGAAATGCGTGATTGGAAAAACAAGGATGTTGCGACGGATCTCTGCGCAATCGGGCAAAAAGGGGCATCGTTTTTCCGCAACTACGGCGGGAATGTGATTGCTGCTCTGACGCACCTGGGCGACGCCCCTAGTGCTGAAACGCTGATTGGCAACGTCAAGGTAATGCTTGATGCATTCAGGGACGGCAAGATTGATCGCTTGTACCTGGTTAGCAACGAGTTTGTGAACACCATGACGCAGATGCCGAAAGCTGAGCAGCTTCTGCCACTGCCGGAAGGTGCGGAAGAAGACATTGGTCGCCAGTGGGATTACATCTATGAACCGGATGCGCGCCCAATTTTGGAAGGGCTGCTGCCACGTTTTATTGAGTCCCAAGTATATCAGGGTGTGGTAGAGAATCTTGCTTGTGAACAGGCTGCCCGGATGATTGCCATGAAGAGTGCCACCGACAACGCCGGTGAGATTATTGACGACCTTCAGTTGGTGTACAACAAAGCTCGTCAGGCAGCCATTACGCAAGAGATTTCGGAAATTGTGAGCGGCGCGGCATCGGTCTGATCCGCCACGATCCTACTGGTTTTATTGACTATGAAGATAACGAGGAACCGAGCATGAGTAGCGGACACATCGTTCAGATCATTGGCGCGGTTATCGACGTGGAATTTCCACGTGACGCCGTGCCAAACATATACGACGCACTGCTGCTTGAAGGTGGCGAAACAACTCTGGAAGTCCAGCAGCAGCTGGGTGACGGCGTTGTGCGTACCATCGCGATGGGCAGCACCGAAGGCCTCAAGCGCGGCCTGAAAGCAGAAAACACACACAAAGCGATTTCCGTACCTGTGGGCACCCAAACTCTGGGCCGCATCATGGACGTTTTGGGTCGCCCGATCGACGAGGCAGGCCCGATCGGTGAAGAAGAGCGCTGGGGTATCCATCGCAAAGCACCTGGCTATGCAGACCAGGCAGCCTCTGCCGATCTGCTGGAAACCGGCATCAAGGTTATCGACCTGATCTGCCCGTTTGCCAAAGGTGGTAAGGTTGGTCTGTTTGGCGGTGCCGGTGTAGGCAAAACCGTTAACATGATGGAACTGATCAACAACATCGCGAAAGAGCACTCGGGGCTCTCTGTATTCGCCGGTGTTGGTGAGCGGACTCGTGAAGGCAACGACTTCTACTACGAAATGAAGGACTCTAACGTTCTTGATAAAGTAGCAATGGTCTACGGCCAGATGAACGAGCCTCCCGGAAACCGTCTGCGTGTAGCTCTAACCGGTCTCACCATGGCTGAAAAGTTCCGTGACGAAGGTCGTGACGTACTGTTGTTCGTAGACAACATCTACCGTTACACCCTGGCCGGTACGGAAGTATCTGCACTGCTGGGTCGTATGCCTTCAGCGGTAGGTTACCAGCCAACACTAGCCCAAGAGATGGGTGAGTTGCAGGAGCGTATTACCTCCACCAAAGACGGCTCTATCACGTCGATTCAGGCGGTATACGTACCAGCGGATGACTTGACTGACCCGTCTCCAGCAACCACTTTCTCCCACCTTGACGCCACTGTGGTACTGAGTCGTGACATCGCTTCCAAGGGTATCTACCCGGCGATCGACCCACTCGATTCCACCTCGCGTCAGCTGGATCCGCTGGTTATTGGTGAAGAGCATTACGAAATCGCCCGTGGCGTGCAGACCAACCTGCAGCGCTACAAGGAACTGAAAGACATCATCGCGATCCTGGGTATGGATGAGCTGTCAGAAGAAGACAAGATGGCTGTTTCCCGTGCCCGTAAGATCGAGCGTTTTCTGTCCCAGCCGTTCCACGTTGCGGAAGTATTCACCGGTTCGCCCGGTAAGTACGTTTCTTTGAAAGAAACCATCAGCAGCTTCAAGGGCATTCTCAACGGCGACTATGACGATATGCCAGAGCAGGCCTTCTATATGGTCGGCGGCATTGAAGAAGCTGTTGAGAAAGCGAAGGCTATGAAAGCGAAAGAAGGTAAGTAATCTTCTTTCAATTTCTGACCCAAGAGGCTTAGAGATATGGCTATGACTGTACATTGTGACGTCGTAAGCGCTGAAAAGAAGATTTACTCCGGTCTGGTAGAGATGTTGATCGCTACCGGCACCGAGGGTGAGTTAGGCATTCAGTTAGGCCATGCTCCGTTGCTGTCCGCGCTTAAGCCGGGGGCAGTTCGGATCATCAAACAGGGTGGCGAAGAGGAAATCCTGTACGTGTCTGGGGGCTACCTGGAAGTACAGCCTAACCTCGTGACCCTGATGGCCGATACGGCGGTGCGCGCAAAAGACGTTGATGAGGCTGCAGCCTTGCAGGCTCAAAAAGACGCCGAAGCCGCACTGGCGAATAAAACGGGTGAGTTCGAGTATTTTCGTGCGGCAGCGGAGTTGGCCGAAGCGGCTGCTCAGTTACGTACATTGCAAAAGCTGCGCAAAAACGTTCGATAGAATGGTTTGCCAGGGCTTGCCCCAAAAAAGCCGCATCCCGCTACCCAATGCGAGGTGCGGTTTTTTTTTGATTTAGCCTTTATTGATTTAACGATCAATACAACCCCGACCACGTAAGGGAGCTGTTGCCCCATGTCACCGTTGCACGTTGTTATCTTGGCCGCCGGCCAGGGCTCACGGATGAAGTCATCGCTGCCGAAGGTACTGCACAAAGTGGCCGGGCGGCCTATGCTCCATCACGTGATTGACACCGCTCTAACTCTGGGCGCCGAGAAAATTCATGGTGTGATCGGCCACGGCGCGGATCAGGTAAAGGCGGCTACCGGCGCCCACAGTGTTAGCTGGGTGATGCAGGAACAACAACTGGGTACAGGCCATGCGGTGGCTCAGACGTTGGCAGATCTGCCAGATAATGCTCGCGTGTTGGTGCTGTATGGCGACGTACCGTTAACCACCGCAGACACCTTGCAGGGCTTGGTTGAGGATCTGGACGAGAAAACTCTGGGGTTGTTAACCGTTACTTTGGATAACCCTCAGGGCTATGGTCGTATTTTGCGCAATCAGGCCAGCCAGGTTACGGCCATTGTGGAGCAGAAAGACGCCAGCGCTGAGCAGTTGGCAATCTGTGAAGTGAACACCGGTATTCTCGCGGTCAGTGCCAGCCATCTGAAAACATGGTTGCCTCAGCTTTCCAGCAGCAACGCCCAAGGCGAGTACTATCTTACGGATATCATCGCTATGGCGGTGCAGGCGGGTATGACGGTAAACGTCGCTCAGCCGGGCAACCCGTTTGAAGTGCAGGGTGTAAACAACCGCCTGCAGTTGGCGGAACTTGAGCGCTGGTACCAGAGACGAGAAGCAGATCGCTTGATGACTGAAGGCGCTACCCTGGCTGACCCGGCGCGGGTAGATGTGCGCGGCGAACTCATCATCGGCAACGATGTGTTGATTGATGTGAACGTGGTATTCAATGGCAAGGTGACCCTAGGTAGCCATGTGTCCATCGGCCCAGGTTGTGTGATCATCGACGCTAACATTGCCGATGGTGCCCAGATTCATGCCCACAGTGTGATTGAACAGGCCAGTGTTGGGCCCAATGCCCAGGTGGGGCCCTTTGCGCGACTGCGCCCGGGTACGGAACTGGCGGCCAACACCAAGGTGGGTAATTTTGTTGAGACCAAAAAGACCATCGTTGGCGAGGGCAGTAAAATTAACCACCTCAGCTACGTCGGTGATGCTACGCTGGGAGCCGATGTAAACGTGGGTGCAGGCACCATTACTTGTAACTACGATGGTGTTAATAAATACCAGACCGTGTTGGGCGACGGCGTGTTTGTAGGCTCTAACAGCTCGCTGGTCGCCCCGGTTACGGTGGCCGCAGGGGCGACCATCGGTGCTGGTTCTACCATCACCAAAGATGTGCCAGAGCAGGAACTGGCTGTGGCACGGGGCCGCCAGCGTAATATTTCCGGTTGGCAGAAGCCCGAGAAACACTGAACACGATTTTCCCCTGATCTTTACTTCAATCTTTTATCACGAACAGGACAAACAGCATGTGTGGCATTGTAGGTGCAGTTTCGGAACGGGACGTCCAAGGCATTCTTCTTGAGGGCCTGCGCCGCCTGGAATACCGCGGGTATGATTCTGCCGGCATGGCCGTTTTGGATGGTAAAAGCGCTGTTCAGCGCGCGCGGGAAGTGGGCAAAGTAGCGGCGCTGGGCGCTGCCGTAGAAGCCAACCCGCTTTCTGGTTTCCTAGGAATTGCTCACACACGCTGGGCAACCCATGGTGAGCCGTCGCAGCTTAACGCCCACCCGCACATGTCTGGCGATCGCTTGGCAATCGTGCACAACGGCATTATCGAGAACTATCAGGAACTGCGTGAAGAGCTGAAGGCCGACGGCTTTGAGTTTACTTCCCAGACCGATACCGAAGTCGTTGTACATCTGATTCAAAAGAATTTCCGCGAACTGGGTAAGGTTTATGATGCGGTGAAGGCTGCTGTCACCCGCCTGCGCGGTGCATACGCACTGGCCGTGGTGCATGCGGATGAGCCCGACCACATGGTGGTGTGCCGAGAAGGCAGCCCGCTGGTGGTTGGTGTAGGCATTGGTGAGAACTTTATTGCCTCCGACCAGCTTGCTTTGTTGCCGGTAACCGACCGCTTCATGTTTTTGGAAGAGGGCGATCTTGCCGATATTCGCCGGGACAGTATCGAAATTCATGATCGCGAGGGCACGCTGGTTGAACGCACCACCAGTCGGTTCGAGCACAGTGCCGACGCGGCTGATAAAGGAGAGTACCGCCACTTTATGCTCAAAGAAATCCATGAGCAGCCGAAAGTGATCAAGGCCACCATGGAAGGCCGTGTGACAGAGTCACGGGCACTGGAGCAAGCTCTTGGTACCGAAGCCGGTGATTTATTGAAGGATGTCCGCCACGTACAGATTATTGCCTGCGGCACCAGTTACCACGCTGGCATGGTTGCTCGCTACTGGATCGAAGATCTGGCTGGCGTACCCTGTTCCGTGGAAGTAGCCTCCGAGTTCCGCTATCGCAAGCACGTTATCCAGAACGACACCCTGTTTCTGTGTATCTCCCAGTCTGGTGAAACCGCAGATACCTTAGCTGCACTGCGCCAGGCCAAAAAGGCCGGCTTCCGTGCCGCGCTGGCCATTTGCAACGTACCGGGTAGCTCCCTGGTACGGGAATCCGACCTGGTGATCATGACCCAGGCCGGCCCGGAAATTGGCGTTGCATCCACAAAAGCCTTTACCACTCAGCTCACTGCCTTGCTGATCTTTACTTTGGCACTGGCACGCCAGAACGGCCTGAGCGAAGAGCGGGAAGAAGATATCGTTAAAGCCCTGCATTTGGTGCCTGGCCAAGTCAGCGATGTACTGGCGCTGGACGGTGAGATTGCCGAGATGTCCAGGCGGTTCATGGACAAAAACCATGCCCTATTCCTGGGCCGGGGCTCACAGTTCCCGGTGGCTCTGGAAGGTGCCCTTAAGCTCAAAGAGATTTCTTACATCCATGCGGAAGCCTATCCCGCGGGCGAGCTGAAGCACGGCCCCTTGGCGCTGGTAGACAGCGAAATGCCGGTGATCACAGTAGCACCCAATAACAACATGGCCGAGAAGCTAAAATCGAACCTGGAAGAAGTTCGTGCCCGGGGCGGCGAGTTGTTCGTGTTTGCCGACCGCGCTGCGAACCTAAAACCGGAAGAGGGCATCCACGTGTTGCAGTTGCCGGAAGTGCACGAAATTACGGCTCCAATTGTGTATACGGTTCCGTTGCAGCTGCTGTCTTATCACGTTGCCGTGCTTAAGGGTACAGACGTGGATCAGCCTAGAAATTTAGCCAAAAGTGTGACGGTTGAGTAATCGCGGTCAGGAAAGCCACACCTTCTGTGGGATCATAATATAGTTGGTAACTTAATAATAAAGTCGGTAACTTC
>NZ_JBQDKB010000068.1:0-20479 GCF_052094685.1 Marinobacter sp. | reverse complement strand
TCATTCCATTGACAAAGCTTTTGTCTATTTTTAATAAATCAAACGAATAATTACGTAAATAACTTAAAGAAGAATAACCTTTTCCAAAGTCATCCATTGATAGCTTTAGTCCAAGATTCCGAAGTTCATCTAACATGGAATCAATGTAGGAGTTTCCTGTCATTAAAACGCCTTCGGTAATTTCAAGCTCTAAATTTTCTGGTTTAATATTAATCTCACTGAGCGAATCTTTAATAAAGCCGACTAATTCTTTATCCCTAAACTGGCGAGGGGATAGGTTAACCGCTATCGTGTAATCCTTATTGTTAATATTTTTCCATTCTCTTAAAAATATTAACGCCTGCCTAATAACATATTTCCCAATAGGTATTATTAAACCAGTGTGTTCGGAAATTGGAATAAATTCATCAGGCGTTACATTTCCTAGATTTGAGTTATTCCAACGAAGTAAAGCTTCTGCACCAACAACACTTTCGCTTTTTATGTCAAATTTTGGTTGGTAGTGTACTTCAAATTCATTCCGCGAAATTGCACCATGTAATTGTTCTTCTATTTCAAAACGGCGCAGCATGATTTCATTCATTTCTTTTGTGTAAAATGAATATGCATTCCGACCTAGTGCTTTTGCTTGATACATTGCAGCATCTGCATTACGCAGTAAATCAGAAACCGAACTACTATCTTCAGGATAAATGGCGATACCAATACTCAGTGTTAGAATCAGCTCCCGGCCATCAATTTGGAACGGCTCTCTAAATATATTAAGCAAATTCTCGGCAATTTCTCAGAACTTCTTTCAGCCTCCTTAAGTATTTGTGATAAACGATCGAGCGATAAAAATCGATTAGGCAACAAGGTTAAAGCATCAAAATAAGCATGCTGACGTATTATTTCGGACGATTTGTGCTGCTCAGTGATATCTCTGATAATTGTTACAATTTGCTTGTACGCTTTTAAATGGCTAAGTCTTGCCTCAAAATAACACTTGCCGTGGGGCATGCATAAATAATATTCGAAGCTTAATACGTCATCCTTAAAAGTTACGTCATTAATGTAATCTTTAAATTTTACGGAAAGATTTTCGGGCAAAAAGCTTCCTATAGTTTTACCTACAAAGACGTTTGGTGAGACATAGAGATCTTCTTCATCACTTGAGTGATAATCTATGATGGTTCCATCTTCTTCCATTAAAAAAAACAAGTCAGGCGTTGCTTCAAATACCGCTTTAAGCATATTGTCTTTAAATACAGCCTGCTCTTGGGCTTTTCTAACCTCAGACAAATTAATATCAATACAATACATTTCCTGCTTGTTTTGTTCATCAGTAAACAATACATGGTTTGAAAATACGTTTACATCTTTACCAATTTTGTTACGCAAGGTAATTTCTGATGCAGGTATTTCTATACCGTTACTAATCCACTCCCTATGGGCAGAGATAACAACATCACGCATATGTTCGGGAATAATTAGTTCTTCTATTTTTTTTCCTAACGCTTCTTCTTTGGTGTAGCCATAAAGTAATTCGCTACCCATGTTCCAGTAGGTAACTCTACGATCTTCGTCGTATCCTTGAACCGAGATAGCATTCACCGCATCAAATAATTGATGGACTGCATCTTTTGTGGCTGCTTTATGAAGTAGCATAGAGTTAGTTTAGCTGCCTTTTAGTTGGATTAAATAATAATGTTGGATTGTTCAAAATCGTTTGATCCATAAAAGTTGACCTAAGAGCAGGGATGATCTGAATAACCTCAGGTTTTTTAAAAGTATTAATTTCAGGATAGAGCACCCATTCTGTTACATCAAGGAGGCTTCCCGCGTCCTTTATGTAGGTAGACAGCAACGAGTGAGTAGGCATCTGCCAATTCCGTCACACCTTAGAGCAGTTGGTGTTTAGTACACAGTTCTACTTATCAGCTCAAAGCGCTCTATACTCTATTTAACATAATATACATTATACGCAGTACGGTGTTGGTATAGGTGCGTAAGAGGTGCTGGCAAATACTCGTTCTGCTCTGTACGTTGTCTACCTTAAAATCGAGCCATGGATAGCACCGAACTTTGCTTTATGTGCACGCTCGTGCGCCTAACTGTCGCGGCTAAGATACTCAGGCCAACGAACATCTCAGATCAGACATTCGCTCAGCCCGACCTACGAAGGAACTTGGCAAGCCTGAGGGTTGCATCATCCTGCACACCGGTTTTTCCTGCGCCCGTCATATCATTCGTTTCTTTAAACGTCAGCCAGCTAACGCACCTGTGTCTCTTCTTTGGTAACTGGGTGGTACATTTCATTCTTACGCGCATAAGCATTCGTGGACGGCTAAAAGGCCAGTTCTGTGACGGCACTAGTCGCTATAATTGTCGTGCTGAAAACGTGAGTGTTACCCAGCCAATTCTGCGCAGTCAGTAGCCGTACACCGAAAGCCGCTGTACTTTACCGAAGCTATCTCAGAGAACTGTCCGCGCCAAGGCACTTTAGGAAATATCAAATGAAGAGCGCTAAGGCGCTTCTAGAGCGAACACACGTAATGTCCAATATTTAGGAGTATTGGACATTTTACTCATATAGATATACTCTCCCCAGAAATACTCAATCAATCAAGGCCTCACGTGTCCAGATCATTCACGGGTCATCCACTGTTCGATACGACGAACTATCTCGAAGACCTTGCGGACTTTCATTGTCACCCTTCAATACCGCAGTTTCTTGGGACACTTCCCCAGGCAACTGGCCTGCTTCGTCAGGACTATGAGATCAGCCGTCAGTTTCTTCTGAGGTATTCCGATGTTGCAGGCACGTTTACGCGATTTCGGAGTGAAGTTCAGCGCTTTCTTAATTATTTGTGGGTTACGTCTGGGCGAACGCTGTCACAAACGGATTCTGATGTGGTTTCCGCCTACTTTAAAACCCTGAAGAATCCGCCCAAGTCCTGGATAAGTCGGGGCGTATTTTCTGCCTTTACAGATTTGGGCGGCCTGCGTGTGCCGAATCATGTATGGCGGCCGTTTGCCTTGCGATCGAAGGATGAGAACTCAACGTACAGCGCCAGCCAAGCCAGCTTGAATGCCAGTCGAACTGCTCTGCAAACCTTCTTCAAGTTTCTGGTTTCACAGCAATACCTGTTATCGAATCCGCTTGATGAAGTGCGAAAGCGTGACCGTAAGGCAAAGCCACAACTGTCTAATGACGTTGAGGCTGATGTGCGCCGTTTGACGGACTGGCAGTGGGCCTATTTTCTGGAAACCGTAACGGAAGCTGCTGCGCAACACTCTAAATACGAACGACATCTTTTTGTTGTGGTCACCATGAAGTCACTGTTTTTGCGCGTCGGGGAGTTGGCTCCACGACCACTGGAAGACGGCGCCGAGCGCATTCCGGTATTTGGGGATTTCCGGCGAAAGGTGATTCAGGGTGAAGAATACTGGTCTTACTTTGTGTTTGGTAAGGGCGACAAGGCCCGTTCTGTCACTCTGCCTGACGCCTACCTCCCCTACCTCAGGCGCTGGCGCACGTATCTTGGGTCACCGGGCACCATGCCCGAGCAAAACGAACGCAACCCGATTATTCCCTCAAGCCACGGTAATGCACTGGGCAAGCGACAGGTTCAGCGTATTTACGAACAAGCGGTGATGTTGACCGTTGAGCGAATGCGGGATTACGGCTTTATGGAAGAGGCTGGCCAGTTTGAAGCCATTAAGTCGGAAACACACTATCTGCGCCATACCGGAGCCAGCCAGGCGATTGAGTCTGGTGCGGATATACGCCACATTAGTGAGGAGCTGGGACACGCCAGTGCGGCTTTTACGGAATCTGTGTATGTGAACTCAGACCAGGCCCGAAAGCGCTTTGAGGGGCGGGGCCGGTTAATATAGAGCGAGGCAGGTAACCCTGCCCCGTGCGGCGTGGGTTGCATTCATCGAGTATTGAACTTTTTGTTCCCCCAGATCCTCAAGCAACTTCCGGTAGGTTCCTTTAATGATCCATCACTCTTCAAAGTCATCCCAACTGATCATATTCAACTCCTACCGAACAAAGATAGATTAATGAAGGGTTTTTGGTTCGGGCACCGGCTCTCGCTTTACCCTGCCCGCGATCAGTGATCCCAGCACAATCAGCAATACCACGGAAATAAGCGGCGCGCTGTATGCCAAGGTGCCAAGCAACTGGATGTTGCCGTGCTTCACTCCATAATCCCACGTAAAAAAGGCAATACCAACCGGCCCCAAACCAAGCCCGAGCACCCCAACCCACTGAACCCATCCATTTGGCCACACAGTCGTTTCCCAAGCTAGATGACACAGCAGCGCCACGGCTGTCACACCACAAAACCAGACTACTGCATCTGTCGGTACGCTTTCTACCAACCTGGACAGCACAGAGTATGACGACCATATCAGTGCACAACTAAAGGCAACCAGGTAACCTTCGAAATTGTCCATAACAAAACCGCCGCTATTACTTCCGATCAGCAGCCAGCACCCCACCAGAGCGAGTATAGCGCCCATGATGTGTTGTTTGTGCAAGGACTCGCCGGGTAAAAATGACGACATTAGAACGATAAACAACGGCCAGAGATAGGCAAGCAGGCTAACTTCTGCTGCTGGCGCCAGCGTCATGGCTTTGAAATCAGCATCCACAGCCCCATGGCCACCATCATCAGGTTTTCGGTTAGCGAGATAAAACCGAGGGGTACATTGCTGTCGCCACCAACGCAGGCGCATTTGAGTCCTCGTTTATCGATGTAGACAGCCTTGAATACAGAGAAAGCGCCCACGGAGCCGATAAACAGCGCGACGGGCACGGAAAGCCAGATCATTGCTCCTGATATCTTCAGCACACCGGCGAGCGCCTCCCCGAACGGGTACAGATAGCCGTACCTTACCCATCGCTGGGCCAGCAAGTCGTAATTGAGAAACATGGTTGAGAAGCTTTCAATGTCTTGGAGCTTCTGAACAGCGAGCAAACACATGGCAACGGAAATGAACCACTCAATTGAAACCCTTTTGCTCAAGCAGGTCCTTTGATTTAAGGCCAAAAGGACACAGATGATCGGGCATTACCATGCGGTAAATGATGGCGTGTTTCTGATTACTTGAAGGCACAGGTTCTCCTCCTTTCTCCAGCGTTTGCAAAAAATCTATTGTTATTCAAGATCCTGCCAGCCCGCATCCGGGCTGAATCGCGGGCCGTGCCGTTCGGCAAGTGCTTCGAGGCGTTGGCGGATGCCCTCCACGCCTTCGTCCCGGGCATATTTCATCGGTCCACCCCGGAAAGGCGCAAACCCGGTACCGAAGATCATTGCTCCATCTGCCGTGTCTTCATCAGCAACAACGCCTTCACGAATGCAGGTCATACAGGCGTTGAGCATGGGCAACAGAAGCCTGTCCAGCGCATCTTCCGGGGCCGAGGAATCCGGGTCCTGCTTTTCGGGTTTACCGTTTTCCCATTTGTAGATGCCCTTGCCTGATTTTTTACCCAGCTTGCCCTCGTCAACCAGGCTTTTAAGCCATTGAGGAGTGGCAGGCATTTTGGTTTCAAGGCGTTCCTGGAGCATTTCAGCCACGCCTACACAAATGTCGAGGCCCACCTGGTCCGCCAGTTCGATCGGCCCCATGGGCATGCCAAAATCGACGGCCACTTTGTCGATAGCCTCTGCCTGCACACCTTCATCAAGCATGACCATGGCTTCCACCAGATACGGCGTCAAAGCCCGGTTCACCAAAAAGCCAGGTGCGGTAGCAACCGCCGCCGGCAAGCGGTCTATCTGGCCGACGAACTTACGCGCACGGTCGTATGTTTTGTCTGAAATTCGGTCGTGGGTAACCACTTCCACAAGCGGCATACTGGCAACCGGGTTGAAAAAATGCAGGCCTACCAGGCGCGCCGGGTCTTTTAATCCCTCCTGCAGGCTCTCCAGGGGAATACTTGAGGTGTTCGTGGCCAGAATGGCGCCTTTTTTAAGCTTGGGCTCCACCTCGGCATACACGCCATGCTTGATTTCCACCTTTTCCGGTACAGCTTCAATAACCAGGTCCGCATGGCCAATGCCCTGATTAGCAAAATCGGGAATCAGATTATCCAGGATGTCTCGGGTTTGGGATTTGGACCGGTGCTTTTTCTCACATAACTCGTTGAGTTTTTTGATGGCATGGGCAATCTTGTCGGTCTCTTTATCAAACAGGCTCACCCGTAAGCCCTGAAACGCACACCACCCGGCTATATCTCCGCCCATTTCGCCGGCCCCCACCACGTGCACATGGGTAATGGGGTCTGCTTCTGCTCGCGCCAATCCTTTCATGGCTTCCCGCAGGAAGAAAATCCGCACAAGGTTGCGGGAGGTGTCGGTATTCAACAGGTGGGCAAAGGATTTTATTTCTGCGTCCCGCATGTCCTTGCCCTGCCCTCCATAGAGCTCCCACAGTTCGATCAAAGCTTTGGGGGCAGGATAGTGTTCGGGAGGCGCTTTAGTGAAGGTTTTCGATCGCATCTGGCGGGTTGCAAGCTGCCGTGCGGGTCGCGTGCTCATCAGCTGATCCCGCAGGCGGGCACCGCTTTGTTTGACGTCTCCCTCCACAACAGCGCGAACGGCCGCCTGCACATGCCGTTCCTGGATGACATCGTCCACTAATCCCAGTTTTTTGGCTTTGCTGTCATGGGTGTTTTTGCCCGTAAGCATCATGGTCATGGCTTCTACCGGGTCAATCAGCCGCGTAAGGCGGTCGGTTCCACCCAGGCCGGGATGAAGCCCCAGTTGCACCTCGGGGAAGCCCAATTTGGCGCCGGCAATGGCAAACCGGTAATCACAGGTCAGTGCCAGTTCCAGGCCACCACCTAGACAGGCACCGTGTACGATGGCTATCTTGGTGGCCTTGAGTGCCTCGAACCTGTCGATCACTTCATGGGCTCGCGTGAGCTTTTCCACAGCTTCATCTTCAGTGCTGAGTGACTCAAACTCGGAAATGTCGGCGCCCATGCAAAAGCCGCTGGCTTTGACAGATCTCAGAACCAATGCGTTTGGTGTGTCCGTTTCCAGCTCATTGATGATCGCGGACAGCTCTTCGAGCACATCAACGGAGAGCACGTTGGCACTTGCGTCTTTTTTGTCAAAGAGCAGCCAGGCCACGCTGTTGTTATCCCGGGCAAGATGCCAATGGTTCCACTGGCTCTTCCCTTGATTTTGCCAGGGGCCGAATTCCACCTCTCGGGTACTTAGTGCTTTCAGAATAGGGTCTGTCATGGTGAACCATCCTCTCTCGTCCTGTGGAGAACCTAAATCGCCTCGATCAGCATGGCACCGGATTGACCACCGCCAATGCACTCGGTTGCGATGCCACGTTTCAGTTTTTTGCGGCGCAGCGCATTTACCAGATGAAGCACAATCCGGTTGCCACTGGTGCCCACCGGATGACCGATGGCAACGGCGCCACCGTCCACATTCAGCCGTTCAGGGTCGAGGCGGCCCATTGGTTTATCCATGCCCAAAGCCACGCGACAGAACTCCTCGTCTTCCCAGGCTGCAGCACATGCCAGTACCTGGGCTGCAAAGGCTTCGTTAATTTCCCACAGATCCACGTCGTTCAGGCCCCATTCCTGGCGTTTCAGAATGGCAGTGGAACTCAGCGTGGGGCCCAGCCCCATAATTTTCGGGTCCAGAGCGGACCATTCGCTGTCCCGAATAACCGCAATGGGCTCCAGGCCGTACTTCTCGACAGCCTCTTCTGAAGCCAGCACCAGCCAGGAAGCGCCGTCGGTAACCTGGGAGCTGTTACCCGGAGTTACCTGGCCGTAGGGTGGTTCGAAAGCCGCTTTGAGCTTGGCCAGAGCATCCACCGAGGTATCGGGTCGTACCCCGTCGTCCTGTTTGTAAATCGTGCCATCGGGCGCGATGGCGGGGACCACTTCACCATCCAGCCAGCCTTCCTGTTGCGCCCTGGCTAGCCGGTGATGGCTGCTGACCGCGTACTCATCGGCCGCCTTGCGGGTAATATTGAACTGTTGTGCTAACACTTCTGCGGTCTGCCCCATGCTCAGACCCACGATGGGGTCAGTCAGCCCCTTGACCAGGCTAATTTCAGGTTTGAACTGCGTGGGATTGAACTGGGTCACTTGGCGAATGTAATCCTGTGGAGAGGATGCAGCGCTCAGTCCGGCCAGCCAGCGCGTTGCGTCTTCACTTAGCATCATGGGGGCCTTGCTGAGCGCTTCGGTGCCTCCGGCCAGTATCAGGTTGCTGTCGCCATCACGAATGTACTTGTAGGCGGTGTCGATTGACTGCATACCCGAGCCACAATTGATTTGTACGGTAAACGCCGGCATGGCTTCACCCATACCCAGGCGCAGAGCGGCTACGCGGGCGGGGTTCATCTCATCCGGCAGCACATTGACGCAGCCGAGAATGACCTGATCAAAAGCGTTATAAGGAATTGGAAGGCGCATTAGCAGTGGACGGCCGCATTGAACAGCCAGATCAACCGGCGTAAACGGTCCGGGGGCATCACGCGCTTTCAGGAAAGGGGTACGTGCACCGTCAATAATATAAACCGTGCGGCCGATTGAATCAGGAGTGTTAACGCCGTCGGGGGCCTGATCGGCTGCGGAATTAACGGAAGAGTCGGTAGTGGTCCGTGTCATTGCTGTTCCTCCATTGCTGACCATAAACATTCGCGCATACATTTTGCGAAACTGATCAGGAAAGAACTGCCGGTGAGCTTTCCTTTTAAGCTGTATTGTATTCAGCCTAACGCGACCGGTAAAAAACCGTCAACACAAACGGCAATCTGATGCTCTAATAACCACTCATCGATGCCGATATTCAATTTCATAGCTGCTGGTTGCATGAAATTTTTGTAGGATCTCCGCTCACCGTTCGAATATCTCCCTGCTTTCCGCTACCTGCTTCAACGCTCCGATGACCCTGACCTGCTCCCCGCCGGCTGAACCGCATTCTGCTTAGGTAGGGTCAGAGCCGGATTTTTCTGACAATGAGCAGTATTGAAACAGGGTCAGGGTCAATCCTGACCCGGACGACGAATTTAGTACTTTGTGTGGCGTTTCAAGATACGGCTAATTATCTTGAAGATCTTGCAGACTTTCACTGCCACCCTTCAATACCGCAATTTCTTGCGACCATATTAGTGAAGAACCGGGGCATACAAGCGCAGCCTTTACTGAGTCGGTATATGTGAACTCAGATCAGGCCCGAAAGCGCTTTGAGGGACGGGAGCGGAAAATATAGGCGCAGTCACGACGAGCAACTATGGTGCGACAATCCACCAAGCTCAAAAAACTCCGACGGCTTCAGTCTGTAGTATTTTTCCTCCACGTCCTTCGATTGTTCAGCGTATGGCTGCGTCATGACTTCCTGCAGCTCTCGAATTAAAGAATAGTCCCCCGCAGCCGCTTGGTGATACGCAGGCACAACGAACCACTCCCGCAAACTGTATTTTGGATTGACTAGCTTCATCTGACGAGAAAGCTCCTCACAAGAGCTAAATTGAGTGAGCGATTTCCATTTTGTGAGCCACTGTGACCATCGCTTATCCATCTCTTCGGGGTCTGCGTCGTACGACGAGCTTTTGTAGAAGCTGTTTTTGAGTGGGCCAATATCGATGGGCACATTCGAAAGCTCGCGAAAGAACATTGTGTAATCAACAGGCATTTGCTGCATCAGTGTTGCGAGCTCGTTGAACAACTCTGTGTTAAAAGCGTCAAGCCCAAGTTTTGCAGCCCACATCGTATCCATTTTTGCCTGCATGACCTTTGGAAACTCATTCTGAATCTCATCGAGTTGCCGCAAGCTGCCCTGATGCGCAGTCAATAACGGCCGCAACGCCGAACAAAACGAGCGGAAGTTGCGCTCTGCGGCCACCGGCTGATTCAGGAAAGCGAAGTGATGCCCGCCACCTGTCCATGGCTGGTAAAGCGGATCGAACACATCGCAGAACCCGAATGGGCCGTAATCGAGTGTGAAGCCGCCGGCAGCACAGTTGTCACTGTTGAAGTTACCCTGGCAGTAACCGACGCGAACCCAGTTCGCCACAAGCGACGTGAGTCGGCTGAGGAACTTGCGCGCAAGCAACACCACTTTCTCGGCGGTGGCGAGCGTTTGGTCGATCTCTTCTGAGTACTCACGATCAATCAAGTGCAACACGATCTTCTCGAGCTCATCCATCGCTTGCGGGTGCTCGTCTTTGCGAGCACGGCGAGCAAAGAGCTCAAGCTGGCCAACCCGAATGAACGAAGGTGCGACCCGCGTTGTGATGGCGACAGGCTCCCATATGAGCCTGTCTGGCTCTCTTGCATATGAGCCCTGTGAGTACCACGGCCGCCTGACTTGCTCCGTTTTCGACACGTACAAACTCAGAGACCGTGACGTTGGCACCCCGAGCGCGTACATATGCTCCTGTGCCAGAAACTCCCGAACACTCGATCGCAAAACGGCCCGGCCATCTGCGCCACGGCAGTATGGCGTTCTACCGCCACCTTTTAACTGCATTTCCCAGCGTTGACCATTGATGACGGCTTCAAGCACTGAAATTGCGCGGCCGTCGCCGTATCCATTACCAGTTTGGAACGGGCACTGCTGTTGGAACTCGGTGCCGAAGATGGAAAGTGCGTAACCGCACGCCCAGCCAGCTTTGCGCATGGGCGCCGGAACGAAAGAAGTATCACCCGAGAACATTTGAGTAAAATCGGCCGACTGCGCCAGGCTGTCGGCAAAACCCAATTCGCGAAAGAAGCTTTTACTATGGGCAACGTACTCGGGGTTTTCGATTGGCGTTGGCGTGACAGGCACATAGTGCCCAGTGAAGACTTGCCGCGGCGCGTGGTCGCGTCCGTTTGCCTTTGCGTCTGGGTCGCAGTTGAGAGTATCCATGAGCGAATAGTTTGCCAACGTTGCGAGATCGTCGAGGGTCGCGATCATGGGGGGGGGGCTCCTCATGCGTGGGTTTGTTTATGGCTGTGGC
Source organism: Marinobacter sp. (assembly GCF_052094685.1). GTDB lineage: Bacteria > Pseudomonadota > Gammaproteobacteria > Pseudomonadales > Oleiphilaceae > Marinobacter. The sequence goes on along the minus strand of NZ_JBQDKB010000068.1, from coordinate 9,505 downwards.
AGATTTCCATCCTATCAGACAAGGCTGTGAACGTAGATTAGGAACCCCGTTCCCTCGCTGCCACTTTGACAAATTCTTGATACTTTCTTGATCTGCTACTGACGCGTCCTCCCCTATTCTGCACTCCCGTTAACGAGTTCCCCAACTGCGGATTCACTGACTACACTAACCAAGAGTGCAAGCATGCCTTCTTTCTTTTCCGCTAAAAATCACTCACTACCCGAACGTGTGTATCGTTGGTTCAGCTGGGCCGGTGCCTACGCGCCTTTATTGATGCTGTTTGTCGCAATACTAATCATCGGCAGCCTGTCCCGAGCATTTCTGGTGGCATGGCAGTTTGATCGCGTTGCAGAGACATCTGTATGGCCAAGCATCTTTATTCATGGCCTGCGGGTGGATCTAATCATGGCTGGCATGGCCGTGGCCCCTTTGGTTTTGCTCTTGCCGGTGTTGGGTCATCGTTTCAGCTGGATGGTTTGGAAACGTCTAACAAGCATTTGGGCGCTGATTGTCGTTTTTGTGTTTCTTTTTATGGAGCTGGCCACGCCAACGTTCATCACCGAGTACGATACCCGGCCCAACCGCCTGTTTATCGAGTATCTGGATTATCCCAAGGAAGTACTCAGCATGCTTTGGGAAGGCTATTTACCTACCGTAATTGTGGGAATCCTTCTTTGCATTTCACTAACCGTCCTATTTGCCTGCCTGATGCGCTCGTGGTCACGAGAGGCCCAATCAGGCAGCTATCGGAAAGCGATTCTGGTTTGGCCAATCGTTGTTCTCGCCGTGTTTATCAGTGTTCGTTCCACAACGGGTCACCGCCCCGCTAATCCGGCAATGTTTGCGCTAACCTCTGATGCTCTCGTGAACTCACTGATTATCAACTCCACATGGTCTGTGGCGTTTGCGATATACAATCTCAAGCATGAAACAGATGCGAGCGACAGCTATGGCCAGATGACAATGTCCAAAATACTGGATGAGGTCACAAGCGCGCCCTGGCTTCGTAGCTATGAGTTTAACGACAACAAATCTCCGACACTGCATAAACAAACACCGGTAAAAGCGAGAACCCGCCCCCTTAATCTGGTGATCGTTCTGGAGGAAAGCCTGGGCGCAACGTTTGTTGAATCACTGAGCGGCACGCCGGTCACGCCTCGCCTTGAAGCTCTGAAAGATTCAGGTTGGTGGTTCGAAAATCTATATGCGACGGGTACAAGATCTGTTCGAGGCATCGAGGCGGTGGTATCCGGGTTCCTGCCATCTCCCGCCCGCAGTGTGGTCAAACTATCACTCTCACAAACCGGTTTCTTTACGCTAGGTGGGCTGTTAAACCAAAAAGGCTATGACACCGGCTTTATCTACGGCGGAGAGGCTCACTTTGACAACATGCGCAGCTTTTTCACCGGCAATGGCTTCGATTCAATCGTAGATCAGCAGGATTACACCAATCCAGCGTTTACCGGAAGCTGGGGTGTCAGTGATGAAGATCTGTTCGAAAAAGCCCATGAAGATCTTCAAAAACTACATGTCTCTGGAAAGCCCTTTTTTCGCCTGGTTTTCTCGTCATCCAATCACACGCCGTTTGAATATCCGGACAACAGAATTGAACGGTACGATGAGGAGAAAAATACCGTCAATAACGCCGTCAAATACGCGGATCACGCCTTGGGTGACTTTATAGACACCGCACGGAACAGCGACTACTGGAACGATACCCTGTTCCTTATCGTTGCAGATCATGATGCCAGGGTGTGGGGCGATGAGCTGGTTCCCATCAAGAATTTTCAGATTCCCGGGCTGATACTCGGCGCAGACATTGAAAGCCGCCGTATTGAAACGATCACCAGCCAGATTGATCTTGCACCAACGCTGCTTTCGCTCATGGGCATTGCAGGTGAGCACCCCATGGTAGGCCGGGACTTGGCGAGATTTCCGGACGCGCCCGGTCGGGCAATCATGCAGTTCAACGATTACTACGCATGGATGGACGACCGCTACAATGTGACTGTACTGCGCCCCGACCAACAACCTTTAGCCGGCGTTTATTCACGGGAAACCGAAAGCACCGAATATCTGGCAGATGCACCTGAAGAAACGGCTATAAGAAGAGCTCTGGCCCATGCTCTCCTACCCTTGGAACTGTATCGAGAACAAGCATACGGGCTACCCGACTAACATGGGCAGAGCGAGAAGCGAGCGTAGGCGCCTTTGATGCGGTGCTTGTCAGGCAAGATTATGAACGTGGATCAGGAACTCAGTGCCCTCATTGTCCGATTGCGCGATTTCCAGATCCCAGCCCAGACGCTCACAAACCAGCCGGACAATCAGCAACCCAAAGGTAGTGTTGTTGAACTCTCCGGCCTTGGATGTATCCGTGCTGGGCGGCCCGATAGTGTTCAGGCGCTCAGTTACGTTTTCAGGAAGCCCTGCCCCAAAGTCTCGCACCGAGATTCTGTTCTTGATTAGTTGAACTTCTACTCCGGCATGAGTGTGGCGCAGCGCATTCTGCAACAAGTTACGCAGTAACATGCGTACTAGAGCGGGATGAGTTGTGACCCTCAGCCCCGGGCTGTTGTTATAAACGGTAACCCGTTCGGTATGACCTGGAAGCCCATGTTCCAGATCATCAATTGTGTTCTGAACCACCTCGTGCAGCACAATAGTTCTGGCATCGCCTTCGGACGCTTCACTGCGAGCAAGTTCAAGCAGTACTTCCGTATCGTCGCGCATGGTTTCCATAGCTCGGCGAATACGGGCAAGGGTTTTTTGATCCGCCATTGAAAGACTTTGGCGTTGCTCCAATACATTCAAAGCGCCACTCATCACAGCCAAAGGCGTACGAAGCTCATGGCTGGCTAATTTAACAAAGGATTTTTCTCGCTCGATATGGTGTTCAAGCGCGGTCAGGAACCGGTTAAACGCTTCGGCAATATCGCAAAACTCTTGGTCGCGGTAGTCCGTGGTAATTTGTTGCATCGACGGTCCCGGCACTCTACCCAGCACTTCACGGGTTAGCTTCTTGAAGGGTCGCACCAAATACCGAGAGCCCGCCCGGGCAGCAAAATAGCCAATTAGAAGCATGACACTAGCCACTCCGACCAGAACCATCTGAACCAACGACTCACGATTTTCCATGATAGTGATATCTTGAGCCAGGAAGAGTTTGCCACCGGGCTCTTCCAGTCGTTTCGCCATGTATCAGCAGCGTTACGTCACCTATTTCGATTTCCTCGGACAACGGCATAGTGCGATTTTGAAAGTATGTCGGCAGAGTGTCGTCGGCCTCGCCGTCAGACAGGAAAACGGCTTTTAGCCTTGCCGTTTGTATGGGTTGAAAATCCCCTTGCTGAAGCTGCACTGCAAAAAACTCGGCATCAGCCTTCAGTTCGAGCCCCAGAATGGTGTCTTCAACGTCTTCAACAAATAATTCAATAACAAACATTGAGGTTGCTGTGGTTGCAGCAATCAGAAAAAACAGTGTTCGGGCAAAGCGCGTGGTCAAAGATGACTTCATAGCGTATCGGGGTTCCCTTTTTCAGGGACTTCTAGACAGTATCCCCGTCCATGGATTGTTTTTACCATCCCGCTGCCCAAGCCTGCGTGCAGGGATTTTCGAAGTGTGTAGATATGAGTACGCAGGCTGTTTCCCTCGGTTTCTCCATGATGAGCACCCCATACCGCATCCGTTAGTGCCTCGTGGCTAAGAAAGCTCGGATACGCTCGCACCAACAATTCAAACAGGCGAGCTGGCGTGCCAGACAAAGCGATTTTTGATCCACGCAATTCCACTTCTAGTGTGCCCGGATCGAACCGAATATCGCCAGCCGCCAAAACCGGTCTCTGTGGCGCATAGCGCCGATGAAGCGCTTCTATCCGTAGCTGTAATTCGCGCAACTCGAACGGTTTCACCAGGTAGTCATCCGCGCCGCAATCAAACCCTTTTTCCTTATCATTCAGAGCGCTCAGTGCGGTCATCAGAATGACGGGCGTCTGGCATTGCAGGTCTTGGCGGATACGCTTACAAATATCGTAACCATTGACGCCGGGTAGCATCAGATCTAGCACGATAACGTCGTAGCTTTGCGTGGCCAGCAGATGCAGTGCAGTCAAACCATCAGCAGCAAAATCCAGTGTGTAGCGTTCCTCGCCCAGAAACTCGAACAAGTTCTCTGCAAGATCCATTTGGTCTTCAACAATCAACAGCCTGAGAGGAGATTGGACAGAGCCTTTAAGAGAAGTTTGATTAGGTGTCATTCGAGCGGATTCCGTTGGCGTCAGACATTGGCTGCTTCTTGCGGAGCAATCCTTCAATGGCCAACAATTGATAGCGATAATTTTCCATAACCTTCAAAGCGGACGGCGACAGCTCAGCCACTTTGTCTTCTGACCAAGCTCTTGGAACCGCCACATACAAACGTTGAAAGCTGTTGGCACCCGGCAAGCTTCGCAAACCACCCTGCGTTACTTCCAGAGCCGTTCCGCCTGAGTAAATCCTGGCTGAAAATGGCAATTCATCCAGATAGATCAATGGGCTGTCACCGGTTTTCCTAGTCTGCTGATAATAGCTTACCAGTTCTTTCTCTGTTTTGAGCGGCGTCCAGCCTGCTACAGCCAGACCCACGAATACCGTTAGTAAAACTGGCACCAGCGCCGCCAACCCAACCCGCATCCGGGACAACCAAAAAGACTCGCATTTCGACGCCCAACGGCCGATCAAAATGGCCGTAAACGGCAGAGAGGGCAATATATAAGTCCACAGCGTATTGCCTGCAAGCGTAAAAAACAGCATAGGAGCCAGTGCGCTAACTACCAAAAAGCTAACGCCAAGATTAGATATTGTATCGCGCACAATCCCGCTTCTTTTGCGCCTAGCCCAAGAGAATATCAGGCTAACCAGCGCAACGATGCCCCAGGGGAACGAGGCCCACAACCAGAACATCCAGATCATGCCTTTGGGCTGATTGTGAGCGCTGCCGTAGAGATCCCCTGCCCACCCTGGATCTAAGAACCGGCGAATATGCTCTCCCACGATAAAATAATCCAGAAACCCTGGGGTCTTTAACTCGGCCAGTATGTACCAGGGACAAACCAGCAGGGCTGTTAACAATATTCCTCTGAGCCAGGGCAGCCGGCGTAGATTGTTGGTCGCTTCTCGCCATGAGATAAGTAACCACAACGCAATAGGAATTCCGATCAGAACCAGAGCTAACGGCCCCTTGGAAAGAAGTCCGACCACCAACCCGATAAAGAAAAGCCACCGCCACAGTCCGCCCTCTCCTGCCATTACCAAACAAAAGCTGACCAGAGTTAGGGTGGTACCCAAAGCAAGGAAAGCGTCGGTCATTACCGCGCCGGCGCTGATGTATGTAAGCGCCATGGTGACGAAAACCAGGCTACTCCACTGAGCCACCTGAACCGTCCAGATTTGCCGCGCTAGTCGCCACACCAGCCAAAGCATGGCGAGCGTTGCCAGCCAGGAAGGAAAACGCAGCGAAAACTCTGAAACACCAAATACCTTGATGGCCGCCGCCTGTGCCCAGAACGACAAGGGCGGTTTACCCCAGAAAGGAATACCCGGTTCAAACCAGGGCGTAATCCAGTCACCGGTTTCAGCCATCAGGCGGGCAATTTCCGCGTAACGAGGCTCGGTAGTGTCGGCAAAGGGAAAAAATGCCATACCGATGAAACGGCTAAACAGCACCGCGGCCAGTATTAGCAACCAAACGTTAAACCGCTTTTGCATGATGCGTCCTTGCTTTGTGGTCTGCCCTTTTGCGACTGGCTCGTCGGCGTGTGGCATCCTGGTGTTCGATCACCTCATCTGTCAGATAAACAGGTCGCTGCTTCGATTCTATATAGGTTTTACCAACGTATTCACCAACAATGCCCACACTCATCAATTGAATGCCGCCCAGAAAGCTGATGATGGCCACAAGCGACGGATAACCGCTGGTTGCATCCCCCAACATGATGGCTTTGACCACAATCCACACACCAAATAGCGCGCCCATACTGGCGGCGACAAGCCCGATTACGGTTGCCCAGCGCAATGGCGATACAGAAAACGAAGTCAGCCCTTCGAGAGCCAAGCCTACCAGCCCGGGGTAATCCCATTTGGTTTCCCCTGCCACCCGAGCTTCACGGTCGTACTGGATTATCTGCGTTGGCATGCCTATCCAGGCAAACAGCCCTTTCATGTAGCGGTTGCGTTCATTCAAAGTCAGCAGAGCATTAATAGCCTTTCTGCTCATTAGCCGGAAATCACCTGTATCCACCGGAATATCCGTTCGGCTGGTCCGGTTCAGTAATCGATAAAAGAGGTGCGCGCTCCAGCGTTTAAATGCAGTTTCGCCAGCCCGTGAGCGCCGCTGCATCAGAACCACGTCCACACCAGACTGCCAGCATTCAACCATGGCCGGGATCTGTTCGGGCGGGTCCTGCAGATCGGCGTCCAGCACAATCACTGCAGCACCCCTTGCCTGCTCCAGTCCGGCTGTCATGGCTGCTTCCTTACCAAAATTTCGGCTCAGCTTGATCAAACGAATGCCAGGCGTTCGGTTGATCACATCACGGATGTACTGGGCACTGCCATCGTCACTACCATCATCAACCAGCACTATTTCCCAGTGCAGATCCAGTTGAGCAAGTATCGGTAGAACCCGTTCAAAGAAGAGGGGCAGCATCGGGCGTTCATTGAATAGCGGCACCACCAGCGATAACAGCGGATTCTCAAACGGACCCTCGATCGGGCCATCGAAAGACACGGCAGGGAATTCAACGCGTTTGTTCATGGAAAACCAGCCTTTGGTAGACAATATAATTCAGTGCGGCCACAAGACCTGTGGTAACAACTTGTGAAAGTTTTACAGGAAGTGCCAGTAGGTTATTGAGCAGGAAGAAAAAGACGAGATTGCACAGCCACGCGAAAAAGCAGGAGCCGATATAGCGCCATAGCGTGAAGTTGTGAGGGCCGGCATTGCGAAACGCCAAGCGCCGCTGAAGACCATAATTGAGTGCGGCTCCAGACACGCTTCCGCTTGCCGTTGCCAATATCGGCTCAACCCCGGCGCCGATTAGTGCGGCCATCACAAACCAGTGAAACAGCGTGGCAAGACCACCGGCAGCAATAAACCCCTGTAATTGGGGCGGTAAGAATTTGTTCATCACAGAAACAACCACCTCGGAGACAAATAAAGTCGGCCTGACATTTAGCAGGTACGATAGCCCACCCTGTGTCAGGGCCTTGTGGAGGTTTCATCAGGAAAATGTCAAAACTTTAAATGATGGAGGGTGATCCACTTAAGCGCTCGGTGGTCGTATGTAGAAAGGCGCTGAGATACAATCACCGGCTGCCATTTTCCTGCTCCCGAGGCCCTTTACTTCATGCCAGACCGTTCACCTGCCGCGACTACCTATTCACCCCGGAAAGTCATGCTCATTATATTTTCCCTCGCTATGGGTGGGTTTGGGATTGGCACCGGTGAGTTCGCCATTATGGGGCTTATGCCCAACGTGGCCCTGGACTTTGGCGTTACCGAGCCGCAGGTTGGGCATTTGATCAGTGCATATGCGCTGGGGGTTGTTGTAGGTGCGCCACTACTCGCAATCTTTGGTGCACAGCTATTTCGCAAACACCTGCTCATTGCGTTGATGGCTTTTTATGCGGTGGGCAACTTCGCCAGCGCGATGGCAGGCAGTTACGAAACGTTGATGGTTTCCCGATTTATTGCAGGCCTGCCTCATGGTGCCTACTTTGGTGTTGCGGCATTGGTAGCCGCATCGCTGGTGCCGCTCAACCGAAGAGCGAAAGCCGTTAGCTATATCATGATGGGCCTCGCACTGGCCTTGTTGTTTGGTAATCCACTGGCCACTCTTATGGGGCAACACCTTGAATGGCGATACGCTTTTGGTTTTGTCGCGTGTGTCGCCACACTTACCACGGTTCTTGTGTTCTTTATTTTGCCGTTAAACCGCGAAGAAGTACGGCACAGTTCTTTAAGCGAATTGCGGGCGTTCAATCGACCACAAATCTGGTACCCATTAGCCATTGGCTCAGTTGGGTTTGCTGGTATGTTCTGTGTATTCAGTTACTTAGCGCCAACACTTTTGAACGTTACTCGGGTAGAGCCTATATGGATTCCAATCGGGTTGTTCGTGTTTGGCTTAGGCGGGTTTGTTGGAAACATACTAGGTGGCTGGCTGTTTGATCGTTTTCAATTCAGAAGCGTTGGGCTGATTCTGCTTTGGGCTGCGGTTATGTTGGCACTGTTTCCGATTGCCACGGGTACCATCTGGAGCATTCTAATAGCCTGCTTTTTGATCGCACTCATGGTGGCCATGGGCCCTGCCCTACAAACCCATTTAATGGATGTTGCCCACGGTGCTCAGACCTTGGCGGCGGCCTCTCATCATGCAGCTTTCAATCTTGCCAATGCGATCGGGCCTTGGTTAGGCGGCATGGCAATTAGCGCTGGCATGGGCTGGCAAGTTACCGGCTATGTGGGCTCAGCCACGGCGGTTGCAGGGTTGGTTGTTTTCTTGATGGCTCAGAAGCAGCTTAATAACAAACCTGAAGGCGCCATTGAGCCGTGCGCTAAATAATCTTTTTTACGATTAGGTTCGGCGCAAGCTCACTGATCCATTTTCGATACCAGATAGTAAGTGCCCTGGGCTTTGCGGCCACAGGCTTTCTATCTATTCAAGTGTGTTAACTCTCAGAACTTCCTTATCCGCCATTCTAGTGATACGGAAACGGAGGTCATAATCTGGAAAATCGTCATCCCCGCAGACCGCTGGCCCCTCACAAGGGTTTAGCCGGACTGTGAAGTTCTTCATCGCGCCAGCCGTGGGCAAATCTTCAATTAATTCTCCAGTAGTCCATGTGCCGATGTATTTACCAACAAAAGTATCCTGGCAGTCCGTGACGAAACTACCGGAGAAACAAAACGGGAAATGAGCAATAAAACTGTCATCATCAAAGAAAAAGGCAGTAAATCGGATAGGGCCAGGGCCACCCTCGCCCTTACAAACCCATCCTGACCCTTCACCCCCATATCGGCCATCGATGATTAACTCATTCCCTGCTATCGGGTAGATACAGCTCTGGAGCTGATGAAAGTCAAAAGAGTCTCCACTGTCCACGTCATCTTGGATTAGCGTTGAAACAACCGCATTAGACTGCCAGACAGCGTATATTTCATCTGACCCAAGCCTATCCCAGCCAGTTTCATCCACCGCTTTGAAACCTAGAGCCTCTACCATGAACATTGGCTGTAAATTGTGAGTCGATAATTTGGGGCTTAGCTCTATAAGGTGTTGATTCTCTGAAGCTACAGGAGCGATGGCTTCTATATCCTTCATTGGCAAGGCACATCCTGTAAGGAACAGGCCGAACAAGGTAGTGGTGACGGCGATTCTGAATATGGATTTATTCATATGCCTACTCCCGTTGTTAGTGGCCAATTAAAGTGACCCACTACTGGCCATTAATTTTGACCCACCT
>NZ_JBQDKB010000067.1:0-20538 GCF_052094685.1 Marinobacter sp. | reverse complement strand
ACACTCGCATAGGCAAACCCAAGAGCCGCCATAGCCGTGGCATGAACCTGTGCCGCAGGCACGGTCACACCGTTGAACTCCAAGTCCATCGTGGCGCAGGCATCTTCCAGCACAGTGACCTTATAGCCAAAGTCTGAAGCGGCGCGGCTGGTGGCCTCGATGCACATGTGGCTCATGGCACCGATCACCACCACTTCCTCAATATCGTTGGAATCCAGCAGCTCTTTCAGGTTGGTTTTCAGGAATGAGTTGGGGTAGTTCTTGAGAATAACCGGCTCATCGCCTTCCGGTGCCACGGATTCGTGGATGTTCACGCCGTCTGAGCCAGGTGTGAACACAGGCGCATTCGGATCCGGGAACTCGTGGTGAACATGCACCAGCAGGTCTTTGTTCTGACGCGCTGCGTCGATCACCTGTGCCGCCTTGGCGGCTGCCTGCTCAATATTCACCAGTGGCAGTTTGCCAGAGGCAAAATACTCATTCTGGATATCGACAACAATAACGGCTCGTTTACTCATTAGACGGTTCCTCATTTGGTCATTTATTTCAGGTGTGTTCTGGTCAGAAAGAAAGACTCTCACCATCCGCCGGAATCAAAACCTGCTCATCAATTCCCTCGCTCTGAACGAACTCCGCCAATTCCTCGCGGCTCAGGGTCATATGGTTCACGGCGTCCATGTGCACGGCGACAATGTCCGCATCTGGCAAAGCGCGGTGAACGCGCAGGGTATCTTCTTTGCCCATGATGATCGGGTCGCCCTCAAAGCCGGTAAACTCCGCAGCGCCGGCATTCAGTACAACAACATCCGGCTGGAAGCGCTCCAGCGACAGCACCACCTCATCACGCCACACGGTATCGCCGACCACGTACGTGGTTTCTCGCCCCTCGGCCTCAAAAACCACGCCCATTACTTCACCGAGCGCCTTGGCCAGTTCGGGAATGGCATAGAGGGTATCGGAGCCGTGCTGCCCGCCGGTTTTGTGGAGTGTCACGCCGCCAAACTCCGCTTGGCCATCGAGGATACGTACATCCTGGAAGCCTTGTGAACGGATCATCTCGGCATCCGCCGCGTTCTGCACAAACAGGGGAAGCTCTTTCGGCAACAGCTTCTGGGCGGCATCGTCCCAGTGGTCCAGGTGGGTGTGGGTCACAATCACCGCATCGGTACCCTCAATCACCTCCTCTGCCGCCATGGGCAAGCCAACCAGAGGGTTCCGCAGCTCACTACGGTACGTGTTCGGAAAGCCCGGATAAGCACCCTGCTCCGCCAGCATGGGGTCGATCAGAAAGGTAGTCTCTCCGTATGTGACTTTGATGGTGGCATTACGGATTTGCTGTATCTGGTGGCTGGATGCCTGAGTGCCAGTTTCGGCGAAAGCAGCGCCGGCAAAAACAGTCGATGCCAGCACCAGAGCGCCAGCGAAGGTTTTAATCAACATGATATTGATCCTCCAATAGGGTGTTCGTTGATGGAATAAAGTCTACGGAGATCTGATCACCAGCAATATTGACCTGAAAGACAATGATCGAAAGAATTGGGCCAAGTAGTTATCATAGGGTTAAATGAACCTCAGGAGTGACATCGTGGCACTACCCAGAGTCGGCCTTATCCTTCATCCGCAATTCAGCCCCTTCCACTTTTCCGTTCCTTACATGGTGTTCAGCATTGCCCTGCCTGAGGGCCCGTTGTTTGAGTTGCTGATTATTACCCCGGAAGGAAAATCCCTAGAGTCCGAGCGCGCCATGACCGTGCAGCCGGATGGCGGGCTGGAACTATTGGATGCGGTTGATATTGCATTGGTACCCGGCTGGCATGATCTGAACGAACCACCACCCCCTGAGTTGTCTGAAGCCCTTTTCCGCTGCCATGAGCGCGGCGCTCATGTGGTGGGCCTTTGCTACGGCACCTACGCGCTGGCCTATGCGGGGTTGCTGGATAACAAACGGGCCTCAACCCACTGGTTGGCTGAGCAGGATTTTCTCAAGCGATTTCCGAAAGTAAATCTGGATACCAACGCCCTCTATGTGGAAGACGACCGGCTGGTTACCTCCGCTGGCACGGCAGCTGGGCTCGATTGCTGCCTGTTTCTGGTGCGGGAGTATTACGGTGCCAAGACCGCCAATACCCTTGCCCGCCTTATGGTGGTTCCGCCGCACCGGGAAGGCGGCCAGGCCCAGTTCATCGAACAGCCGGTCGCGATTTCCACCCAGGATGCCCACATCAACCGGCTACTGGATTACCTGCGGGAACATCTGGCCGACACCCACAGCATCGATGAGCTGGCTGCCCGCACCGCCATGAGCCGGCGCACTTTCACGCGCCATTTTCAGAAGGCCACCGGCATGACGGTGATGGAGTGGTTGGTCGGTGAGCGGCTGCGGCAAGGACGTGAGCTGCTGGAAAGCACATCACTTTCAGTGGAAGCCATCGCGGAAAGAATCGGCTTCCACACGGCTACGTCCTTCCGGCAACATTTCAAGCAGCGTCACCATGTAAGTCCTCGGGTTTGGCGCAAAACGTTTGGTGAGAATGCCTGACATTCCGAGTGTTCGGGAATGTCACTGCGGTGATGACGTTAACCCAGTCTGCCAAACTCAAGAGGCATGACCCCTGATCCGTTAAGCATCTCGCGGTTGCAGGCGCTTGAAATCAAGTTCTGCTACTACTAGCGCGATCAAGATCAACCCCCCGCCAGCCATGGTCCGAAGACTGAGAGGCTCCCCGAGCATGATCATGCCGGCGAGGGCTGCGAAAATAGGCTCGCAAAGATAGGTTAATGCAACTTTCTCTTCTTCAAGATACCTTTGAGCGGAGCCTTGTATGCCATACATGTAAGCGGTACCAAGCAGGCCCGCAAACAAAATCCCCTCCCAAAAGTGCGTATCTGAAGGCATCCACACTGCTTGCTTATCGAACAGTGCCGCGAGACCACTGCCGAGACTGCATACCGTCATCGCAATTGTCACTGTCAGCATTGCGTCACATCGATGTGAAAAATACCCTACAGCCATAACATAGCAAGCAAAGAACACTGCACAGGCCATCGTCCATAGATCGCCAACATTCAGGTGTAAACCGTATTGCGCGACTATCAAATAAAGCCCGAAAAGTGCAATTGAGCAGGAAACCCATATGCGGTTTTGCACTGGCTTTCGGAATAGGCCCCACTTGAATAGCGGAATCAGAAGAACATCCAGGCCGGTGATAAATGCGGTGTTGGTGACACTGGTGTGTTGTAGCCCAATAGTCTGAAACACGTTCCCTAAGAGCAACGGAAGTCCAATCAAAGCGCCGGCGACAATGGTTTTCCGGTTCAGGCGGTTGAATCTTTTCGCGAACAGTACTGAGAGGACTATTGCTGCCAGGGCAAATTTATAGGCCAGGAAGACATAAGGTGAGCCGTCTGCCACACCGACTTTGACGAAAGAGAACGACACTCCCCAGAAGGCCGTTCCAAGTATGAGTAACAGGAGGAATACGTGAGACTTTTGCATGTTTCTAACCATTTGTTGGAATTACAAAATGGTTAGAGTATGCGGGGTCCGCAAAAAGGCCCGGTGTCGCTCCCAATTTCTTCTCTAACGTTAGAGCGGACCAGTACAGATGCCTTAAGCTGGCACAAGTATACACTTCCCAATGCAGGGTGTGATAGCCAGAAGCTTACACTGCATCAACCCAGCGCAACCTTCAGCCCGATGCCTGTCAGCAGACAGCCAAAGAGGTTGTTCTGGACTCTGTGGTATCGGGCGTTGCCGCTGGTAGCTGCCGAGAGTGCCCGCCCCAGAACTGCGTAGGTAAAATCAAAGATCAGTCCGGTCAGCACCAGAATTAGTGCCAGTATGGCGAACTGTCCCGCAATGCCTGAGCGTTCCGGGTGGATGAACTGCGGAAGCAGTACAGAGCAGAAGATCAGGGATTTGGGGTTGAGCAGGTTAGTTGCCAGCCCTCTTTGGAAATCAGCCAGATATCCCACGGATGGCAGATTACCTGCCGCTGACTGGGGTTGATCAGGGAGAGAATGACCTGTCCGGAAGAATTGCCAACCCAGGTAGAGCAGATAAGCCGCGCCCAGTAATCGTACCGTGTGGTAGGTCCAGGGATGAGTCGCAAACAGAGTCGCAAGCCCCACCGCCGCCAGCAGAACATGGCAGCCCCGGGCAATGGCAAGGCCCACAGCGACGGCCATGGCGTTTCTGGGGCCACTGCTCACGGAGGTACCAAGTACCAGGAGCATGTCCGGTCCTGGCGTAAGGTAAATCGCAACGAGCGCAGTCAGGAACAGTAGAAGGTCAGCCACGGGTCATGTCTCTTGCCGTTATTAAAGCCTTGATTATACCGTCCGTTGCTTAGCGGATGGTTGCGCTTTCAGCCACAAAAGAATATAAAATTGGTGCTATTCGCTAATTTTATTCTTATATGGAGATTCTTATGCCAATCCATAAGTTAGACCGATTTGATCGAAAGCTTCTGGAGGCACTGCAGACGGATGGCCGCGCGCCCAACACGGATCTGGCCGAGGGAATAGACCTGTCCCCGTCGCCTTGCTCACGGAGGGTGCGGCTGCTTGAAGAGTCCGGGGTGATCAAGGGCTACAGCGCAATCCTGGATCAGGAAAAAGTGGGTTTGGGGCTAACCGTATTCGTTGGCATCAAAGTGGAGCGTCATCAGGAAAAGGAAGCCGAGGCTTTTTGCGAGGCGGTAAGTGTCATGCCGGAAGTGGTGATGGCTCACCTGGTGTCCGGGGAGTCGGATTTCCTGTTGCAGGTTGTGGTGCCCGATCTTCGCGCCTACAAGGAGTTTTTGAGCAATACGCTGCTCAAGTTACCTGGAGTTCGGGACATTCGAAGCAACTTTGCGATCCAGACCGTCAAACCCCAATCGCCACTTCCGCTGATTCATTTGCCGGGGTAAACCGGCCACCAGACATCGATTATCTTCAGATACGGAATACCCGTGATCATTACCGGAGGGAACAACAGCGGCCCGGTTCTATGCCACGACACACTCAGTTTTTCAAAAAATAGCGAAAGCTTCCCCCAGTTCGGTCACGCCCACGGTGCCGGCCACCTGTTGATTGACAAAAACCCAGAAACAGCTTCGCGTGCCAAAATAAGGGCCATCAGAATAATTAAGCCTCCTCCGATACGGTTTACTATTCTGACACTGTCTGCGTTGGAAAAAAGGCGGGAGCTTAAGCTGTGAGCAACTACAACCCACACGCTATCGATCGCAATACCCAATAGGATAGGTATCATCGAGTACATGATCAGGACGTTCGTGGGGCTCGCAAGATTGCCACTGAGGAAGCTTGGAACTATGGTTCCGAACATGATCAATGCCTTGGGGTTGGTGATACCCACTATCACTCCCGCAGTGAGCGGTGACTTTCTCTTTGCTGGCTGGTCAGTTGCAGCCGGACTCGCCGCTTTTGAGGCTACAAGATACCCGATGCCGATAAGCAGCAAGGCGACCGCACCCAGCATTCTGATAGCAGGCAAAGCAAAATCGGATTTCAGTATAAGAGGGCCAAGTCCAAAAGAAAGAAGTATCGCAACGCTTAACATGCCAATTGCATTGCCGATCACGCCACGCAACGCATGACTTCTGCCCTTCATTATAACTTGCCCGATAAAAAGCATGATGCTTGGGCCAGGTACAGCAATGAGTATCGAGCTGGTAATAATTAGCCCCAGCAGCCCACTGACGGATACCCCAATATCTTGCATATAAACATTACCTTCGATATGCGTGTTGCGGGCATTAATACCATATTCTCAGCGACTTATTGAAAATATTTCTTGTACATTCTGGCCCGTGGCATCAGGCTTGAGCTTACGAAATAAAGTTTCATACTTGGCTTGGAGCCTCCAGGAATCCCGATACGGCTCAGATTGCTGTCGCGATCACGCCGGGGAGTATTTTTTAGGCCGAATCGACAACCTGTCCAAGAGATTCGATCAGAGCATGAACCAGGATCATTGACTCACAATCGTTCGTTGCCGTATTGAAGGCACAGCCGATTTCTCGATGGAACGTGTCTTGCTCCAACCCAACGACTCGGACGTTCTTAGACCTTCTGCTCAAAGCGATTGTTCTGGGAACCATCGCGACGCCCAGGTCGAGTTCCACGAGTTCGGTGATGGCATCGAGTTCGTCATCGGCTGATCACCAGGAGACACGCTCATGGCACTTTCCCCATTTCATCTGGCTATTCCCGTCCACGAGCATCCGAAAACGGCCTCGCAGGAGAAAGCGCATACCAACGCGGTGGACGGCCATGACGTGCCAGTGCCGCACTTCGGTATTGTACTGGAGTGGGCCCAATGGGAGGCGCTGGCCGACCGTCTGCATGATCGCGACACGCAGTTCGTAATCGAGCCCCATATCCGCTTCAAGGGTGAGCCGGGCGAGCAGGCGACGATGTTCCTGTACGACCCCTGTGGCAACGCGCTGGAATTCAAGGCTTTTGCCGACATGGGCCAGCTTTTCGCCAAGTAGGCTGATCCGTTGATTGCCCTCAACTACCAGGAGAGCCTTATGAGTCAGGTATTCATCATCGGCGCCGCCGGCCAGATTGGAACGCGCCTCGTTCCTCGACTGCGCACCGCCGGGCACACTGTCTGCGGCATGCACCGTGGCGCTGAACAGGCTAACACTATCCAGTCGGCAGGGTTCAACGATGCCAGAGCATCTGGGATAACGGGTTGTCAAAATCAAACGCTATCGCTCTTGCAGAGCCAGGTGCACCCCCAGAGCACAGAAGATGCTGCCGACGACCTTGTTCTGCCACCTTTCTACCATGGAGCTGCGCTTCAAGAAGGCCCCTACTCGGCCGGCGGCACAAGCATAGGCAATGGTCACTGCGGCACCGATCACCACAAAAAGCAGCCCCAGGATACCAAGCTGCAACGAGACACCACCCGCCTTCGGTTGTACAAACTGTGGTAGGAAGGCCAGGAAGAACATGGCCGACTTGGGATTCAAGGCTTCGCAGAACACCCCCTGTCTGAAGGCCACCCTGGGCGTCACTTGCCTCTCGGCGGGCAGCTCCAAAGAAGGGGTGGGACCCAGAATAGCTTTCACCCCAAGGTAGATCAGATAAGCCGCGCCAATGTACTTCATGATGGTGAAAGCGACGGCGGACGCCATCAAAATGGCGGAAACGCCAAGTACGGCCAAGGCAGTGTGCAGGAGGTCACCAGTCGCGACCCCCAGACTGGTAGCGACCCCAGACCGGGTTCCCGAGCTGGCGGAGCGTGCAAGGGTAAGTAATATGGCAGGGCCAGGCAGCGCCGAAAAGCCGGCGACTATAACCGCGTAAGTCATTAAAGCAGATGCATCAAACATTTTTGTACCACCTCCTGAAGTGATATTTGGCTAGCTGGCCTGTGCCAGACTGCTGTCCAGCTCGTCAAGCAGCACGGCAAGCTGTTGTCGGCTGGTTCCTTCCAGTGCCTTGAGCGGCAGCGGCAGGGAGGGATGTTCGACTAGCCCCCGCAGCTCCGCAGCGGTCGCGACGACACGCAGGCTACCACCGTGCTGGCCGAAAAGTGACCACAGCGGTTGCAGCCGTTCGGATAGACCCATGGCTTCCTGGGTATCGCCAGCCTGGGCGGCGCGGGTGATGGCCAGCGCTGTCTTAGGGAATAGGCCTCCGATCACTGAATACCAAGCCTCGCAACCTGCGCTCAGCCCCGTTGCAGCGAAGGCATCACCGCTGACGCCGAGCGTCACGTGTGGTGGGATCAGGGCGCGTAGACGCTCGACATGCGCCTTGGCTGCTTCGGGGTCCGCCGGCACACCGGGAATCTTGATGGAACGCACGTTGGGAAGCTGAGCGATCCGGCCATACAGTTCTTCGCTGAACTCAAAATGTGTTGTGCCAGGGTTGTCGTATACACAAAGCGGAACGGATAGGGAGTGGGCCACGGTCTCATAGAGATCGAAGACTTCGTCGGTGGATAGTTTCTGGTACGACACTGGGGGCAGAAGCACCGCGCTCGCACCTGCTTTCTGCGCGTCTTCGGCCAGGGCTAATACCTCACGCGTGCGCAGAGCGCCGATGCCGACGATCACTGGCACGTTGCCAGCATGCTTCACGGCCAGTTGCGCGACACGCGCACGTTCGGCTCGCGTAAGATACGCATAGTTGCCGGTTGATCCCAGGGCACTGATGGAATCAACGCTGGCATCAGCCAGACGCTCGGTCAGTCGGACAAACGCCGCTTCGTCGACGCCGCTCTCGTTCATGGGGGTCAAGGGAAATGCGCTGAGGCCAGAAAACATGGTGGATTGTCCTTGTGTCGATATAAGTGAAAAGGCCGCTCTGTTTCTTTCGTTAGGTGTACGGTAACATTGTCATAGACTAAATATACATTGTCATAGGACAATAATGAAGATCAACGGTAAGACTTCTCTGGAAATTTCCAACTGTATCCGTGCAATGGTGCAGAAAGGCGACCTGCTGCCCAACGACTCACTGCCGCCTGTGCGTGAGCTGGCAGCAAGACTCGATGTGAACCGTAATACGGTCGCGGCGGCCTACCAGCGCCTGACAAAAGCGGGTATCGCCATCACCCAGGGACGCCTGGGCACGACCATCTGCGCGCCGCCCCAGGCAGGCGAGCAGGAGGGATTAAGTCCCGAAACAGCATTGGTCGATCTCGCCCACGGAAACCCCAATCCGCAATTGTTACCCGAGCTGAAGGGACTCTTGGCCGAATACTTGCCTAAGCCGTTTCTGTATGGTGAGGACACGATACTTCCCGACCTACGCCAATGGGGCCTTGATTGGTTTAAGCCGGATTGCCCGCCCAATCACGAGCTGGAGCTGACGCATGGCGCTGTTGACGCCATCGAACGCCTGGCGGTAGCGCATCTGGTGCCCGGCGACCCAGTGGCCGTGGAAGACCCCTGCTTCCTGGGCACCATCAATGCATTTCGCTTGGCCGGCATGCAGACGGTGGGCGTTGAAATCGACGACGCGGGAATGCGCCCCGAGTCATTGGAGGCAGCCCTGGACAAGGGCGTGCGGGCGGTGCTGATCACGCCGCGCGCTCACAACCCGACCGGATGCAGCCTGTCCAAGCGTCGCGCGGACGCATTGAAGCGGATTCTCGCGGCGCATCCGACTGTGCTGATCATCGTCGATGACCACTTTGCCCTGTTGGCCGAGACGCCGTATCACTCCATCATCACGGCCACAACGGCCCGCTGGGCGCTGATACGCTCTGCCTCCAAAGGCTTGGGGCCGGACCTGCGCCTGGCCTTCGTGGCCTGCGATCCGGCAACGGCGGATCGACTGCGGACCCGACTGGCGCCTGGCATGACCTGGGTCAGCCACATTCTCCAAGCGCTCGTGGGCGCCTGCCTGGCGTCCAAGGATGTGCGCAAGCGACTCGACAACGCGCGCGGCGAGTACGCACGCCGCCGCGACGAGTTGAGTACGGCCTTGCAGGCCCAGGGAATCGAAGTGTCGCCTGCCACGGGTGGTTTCAATGTCTGGGTGCCGCTGCCCCGGGACGCGAAGGAGGTGGCCTATGCCCTCGCCAAGAAAGGCTGGCTGGTTCGATTGGGCAGCGCGTTCGAGGTCCAGAGCCCGGCTCAGGCGATTCGGGTCACCGTATCCAAGCTTCAGGACGGCCAGGCACAACGCTTTGCTGAGGATCTGAAATCGAGCCTTGCATGTCGGCCATGAGGCCTGGAAGGCAGGCAGGGCCGATCAGCACTGGCTGGTACTTCTCGCAGGCAATGGGTCCTTTGTTAATAACCTCTGCTTCAGGCGCTTGATAGCTTCATCAACACCAATCCTGAAACAATGAGGATCGCAGCGATGATTCTCGCTGCGTTGACCGGCTCAGCCAAAAAAGTAATTCCAACAAGAAAAGCGCCTACAGCTCCTATACCAGTCCAGATCGTGTAGGCGGTTCCGAGCGGAATCGTTCGCATGGCGACGGCTAACAGCCAGAAGCTGGTCACCATTACAGAAACCGTGATGAGTGATGGTATGAGCCGACTGAAGCCATGAGATTGCTTCATTGTGTAAGCCCACACAATTTCAAGGACACCGGCAACGAGAAGATAGAGCCAAGGCATGACCCCTCCGAAATCTAACAGGGCCAGGTCGTCCTGGTCATTACTGCCCAAGAGGGGGGAGGTCGTCCTCCTTTGGAAAGGGCCATGCTAGTCCGCGAGGGACAGTTGATCAACCATATTTCCCGTTGAGAAAATGAATTTTTGGTTAACCGTTAAAGGAAGAGGTCAGCCAGGTATTCCGGATATCCAAGAAAGGCAGAACCGCTGGGATGGAGTAATGCATTCAGACAAGTGCTAATCGATGAATTCTGGATAGCGCTGTTTAGCTCGGTAGAGGCGATAAATGGTAATTGCATTGGTGAAAAGCACGAGGGCTTCGGCCAGTGTCCCACCTACTGAGCCTACCAGGAGATGACTGAGCATCCATGCGACTGCCGCAAGCCCCAGAGAGACACGCATCGGGATACCCCGGAGCAGAAACATGCCCATCGTACCCAGTACCATCGCCACGATGGCGGGGAGATCTGCCCAGCTCTGCCAGGTGAGCACGGAAGCTGCACCACTTGCCGCCAATATGATTGCCATTGCCGCTTTACTGCCCGGATAGCGGCGTGCGAGTGCAATGCGAGCGATCACCAGCAATGACAACGCAGCGGCAGTCCAGCTCTCAAGAAACATGAACTGTAAAACGAAGGCAACATTGGCGGAGAGCAGCAGCATCAATAGCCGATCGTCCTGCTTGCTGGAAAAGGCCCAGATGCAGAGTGCCAGCGATACCAGACCAAAAAACTGACCGGCTACAGTGCTATAGCTTTCCATCATGAAATAGCATACTCCTTGGAAGAACGACTCACGCGCCTCCCAATCAGGCCTCACGGTTGGCAATCGCCACTATTACTCCCAAGGTCATCATGGTGGCCCCTGACAGCCGGGACAGGAGGCGCTCCCTGGCTGCCTTGGCAGCCCCCGACCCGACGATTCGGCTCGCGGCAAAAATAGCAACCAGGTCCACCGTACTGTTCAGCAAGACACATATACTCCCGAGCAGGATAAACTGAGGGGCCATAGCCTGCTGCGCTGATACGAACTGGGGAATAAAAGCCAGAAAGAACATGGCAGTCTTCACGTTCAGCGTCTCAACTATGACGCCATCCCTAAATGCCTTGGCAGGACCGGCTCGCCTCACGGCAAATGGTGCTGAAGCCTCCCCACTGGACAAGATCATCTTGACACCCAGATAGACCAGATAAGCTGCCCCGAGGTACTTCACGACCATGAAAGCCATCGCCGACTGTGCATACTTGATACTGATCGCCTTGTATAGATCAACGACGGGATCAATGCTCGGCAGGCATGGGACAGGGCCTCGGATGCTATACCCGTGTTAGCGCACGAAATCCCGGTGCGATGCGGGATATCCCTGAATCAATTGACGGCAAGACGGAATACATTGGAGAATCTTTCAGTGACCAATTAATGCCACATTAGTGACCAATGACCAATAAAGTCAATATATCGACCGATCCGGGCGCCGATGCGGAGTCCATCAGCCAGGCCGTCGCCAGCAAGCTCAACGCGTATAGAAAAGAGCAAAAGCTTTCCCTCGACGAGCTATCCCGACGTGCGGGCATCAGCAAGGGAATGCTGGTCGGGATGGAAAAAGGGCTCGCCAATCCCAGTATCGCCATCGCCTGCGACCCCAACAGCCTCCCCTGCGACGGCATTGGCGTCGCAACTATTGCATTGCCTTATCAGCAGAGAAGTTGGCAGAGCAGGACTTTCTCAAGCGGTTTCCGCAGATGAACCTGGATTCCAAAGCCCTCCATATGGAAGGCGACCGGCTGTAAACCCGCATAGGGTGTCCGGACCAGCTACTTTATGACGCATAACAAGACGTATCTTGCTGCCGAGTCATAGAGCGTACTCGCGAAGCACTCTACTTGTTTCCAGCAGGGTAACTCCACCCACCCCCCAGCGCCTTATACAGATCCACCGTTGCCACCAGCCGGGCCAGCCTCAGTTGCACCAGTTGGTCACGGGTCTGGAACAGGGTGCGTTGGGCGTCCAGCAGGGTCAGCAGTTCGTCGCTGCCTTCCCGGTAACGCAGCTCGGTCAGTTCCAGAGTGCGGGCCGCGCGTTCGTTGACGGTTTGCTGCAGCTCTTCCCGGTGTTGGCTGGTCTGCACGCGGTCCAGGGCGCCGTCGGTTTCCTGCAGCGCGGTAAGGATGGCGCTGCGGTAGTTTTCCACCAGTTCCAGCCGCTGGGATTCGCTGATCGCCTGTTGGGCGTCAAGGCGCCCGCCGTCAAACAGGGTCTGGGCCAGCGACAGGGTCCAGCCGGCGGTTTCCACCGGGTTTGCCAGGGTCAGCAAGTCTGCGCTGCTGGCACCGGCACTGAGCCCAAGGGAGACGGACGGCAGAAAGGCGGTGCGGGCCTGCTCCACATTGGCATCCGCTGCCTGCAGCCTGGCCTCTTCCCTGGCCAGATCTGGCCGCCGGGTTAGCAGGTCGGACGGCACACCGACATCAGCGGAAGGCAGCATTATGGCCAGCAGTGTCTTGCCAGTGGTATCCGTATTGAATCCCAGGGGCGAGGCACCCACCAGAACCGCCAGCGCAGATCGGGTTTGCCGGTACTGCAACTGAAGCGGCACCAGGCTGGCTCTCTGGTTCAGCACTTCCGTCTGCTGGCGCAACAGTTCCGCCCGGCTGGCGGCGCCGTTGCGGTATCGGGCATCCACGATCTGCTCGGTGCGCTCGGCAATGCCCAGGTTTTCCCGGGCCACCCGCAGTTGCTCTTCCAGTGCCAGCAGTTGGAACCAGGAGGTGGCTACGCTGCTGGCGAGAGTCAGGCGGACGGTGTCGTAATCGAACGCCGTCGTCCGGAACGAGGCTTCCGCTTCCTCCCGACTGGCCGCAAGGTTGCCCCAGACATCCAGCTCGTAACTGGCGTTCAGGGTGGCAGAGGTGGATTCGCTTCGCCGGGATGTACCCTCTCCATCGGTCACCCGGGCACCCGTGCCGCCGCTCAGGTTCAATGATGGTAACAGGCTACTACCGGCGATGCGGGCCTGCTGTTCTGCCTGAAACACCCGCTCGGCCATGGCGGCCAGGTCCGGGCTCTGGTCGAAAGCCTGCCGAATGAGCCGGTCCAGCTCCGCCGAACCAAAGGCCTGCCACCAGAGTGAATCCGGTGGCACGGTGTTTTCGGTGGCGACTTCCGGGGCGTTCCAGGTTTGCCCCATCGCCAGCTTGGGCCGATCGATCGGGGACGTCGTGGCGCAGCCGGCGAGTGCTCCAACCGCCATTGCCAGAAGAAGCGCGCGGAACACAGTCTGTCTCGTATCAATAGCCATTCAATAACACCTTATTCCGTTGCCAACGCTGCTACCGGGTCCAGCCGCGCCGCCTTGCGCGCCGGCAGGAAACCGAACAACAGGCCCGTACTAAACGCACATCCGAACGCCAGCAATACCGGTAACAGTGAATAGCTTACCGGTGTTCCAAAATGGGCCACCACGGCTGCCGCGCCCAGCCCCAGCCCGACGCCAATCAATCCTCCCAGAGCCGAAACCGCCAGGGCTTCCAGCAGGAACTGCTGCATGATATGCCGGGCACGGGCGCCGGTGGCCATGCGAATACCAATCTCCCGGGTTCGCTCAGTTACGCTCACCAGCATGATGTTCATCACGCCGATCCCACCCACCAACAGGGAGATGGCAGCCACCGAGCCCAGCAGCCAGGTAAAGGTATCCTGGGTCTCGGAGACGGTGTCGATCAGCGAAGCCATATTGCGAATCTGGAAATCTTCCACCCCGTGGCGCTGCAGCAACAACTGGTGCACCTGGGCCTGGACTTCATCCATCAGCGAGGTGTCGTCCACCGCAATGGTGACGTTGCGCAGGTGACGCTGGCCGAAGATCCGCATGCTGCCGGTGGTGTAGGGCACCAGTACCACGTCGTCCTGGTCCTGCCCCATGGGCGAGGCGCCGCGTTCGCTCATTACGCCGATCACCTGGAACAGTACATTGTTCATCAAGATGTAGCGCCCTACCGGGTCATTCTGGCCAAACAGCGCTTCGGACGCGGTCTTGCCCAGCACCGCTACTGGCGCGTATTCCCCCTCATCCGCTTCACTAAAGAAACTGCCCTGCGCCACCGGCCATTGGCGTGCCACCGGGAACTGCCAGGAGGTGGCATTCACCTCTGCCTGGTGGTCTGCGTTGTCGTATCTCAGCGTCTGGCTGCCAGTCAGTTCCGGAATCGCGGCGGTGATATTGGGCAGGGTGTTGATGGCGTGGACATCCTCCGGCACCAGGGTGGCGATGTTCCAGCCCCCCCGCCGCTGCCCCGGAGCTCCGGGGCGAACCAGCAGCAGGTTGCTGCCCATGGCACTGATTCGCTCCACCACCGATTCCCGAGCACCGTCGCCTATGGCCAGCATGGTGATCACCGAGGCTACGCCAATCACGATGCCCAGCAGAGTCAGGGCAGTGCGGAACAGGTTGCCCGTCATCGACCGGATGGCGGTGTGGGCACCCTGGTAGAGCTCCCTGGCGACGGAAGGTCGGTGTGCCAGGGGTTGCCGTTGCAATGGCGTATCCGGAAACGACGCTGCAGTACCCGGGTCACTGATGATCTGGCCATCGGCGATCTGGATCTGGCGGTGGGCATGCTCCGCCACGTTGCTGTCATGGGTGATCAGGATGACGGTATAGCCTTCCGCGGACAGCTCTTTCAGCAGCGCCATAACCTCCCGGCCGCTGTGGCTGTCGAGGGCGCCCGTCGGCTCGTCCGCCAGGATAATCTCGCCACCGTTCATCAATGCCCGGGCAATGGACACCCGCTGCTGCTGGCCACCGGACAGCTGGCCAGGCTTGTGGCCCATGCGCTCATCCAGCCCCAGCCGCTGCAACAGTGTCGCGGCCCTGGCCTGACGGTCCCGGGCCTTGAGGCTGGCATAACTGGCGGGCATCTCCACGTTTTCACAGGCGGAAATACCGGGCAGCAGGTTGTAACTCTGGAATACAAAACCGAAGGATTCCCGACGCAAACGGGCCAGGCCATCGCTGTCCAGGGTAGACACGTCCCGCCCATCAAAGCAGTACTCGCCGGTAGACGGCCGGTCCAGGCAGCCAAGGATGTTCATCAGGGTAGATTTGCCGGAACCCGATGCCCCCATAATGGCCACGAATTCGCCGCGATGAATGCTGAGGTTGATGCCCCTCAGCACGGGCACCGACACTTCGCCGTTATAGTAGGTGCGGGTGATGTCCCGCAGTTCAATCAATGGGTGGGGCATGCCTACATCCTCATACCAAGCATGCGGCGCGGGCCATTGTCACTGTTTGTGCTGCCAGCACCGCGCGGGCTGCTCACAACCCGGTCGCCCTCTTTCAGGCCATCCACAATCTCCGCCTGTACCCGGTTGGTGACGCCGACGGTTACTCCCCTCTGTTCCGGCTGCCCGTTGCTGCCCAGCACCTGAACGGTGGCACCCGAGCCCCGCCCGCTCAGGGCCGTCACCGGCACCAGCAAAGCCCCTCGGGCTTCGGCGTTCACGAAGAACACCTGGGCTGTCATTTGCGTCATCAGCCGGCCCTCGGGGTTGGGCACCTCAAACACCGCGTTGTAGAGCACCACGTTGTTCTCCACCACAGGGGTCGGTTCCAGCCGGTCCAACCGGCTCTCCCAGCGTCGTTGCTGGCTGCCCAGGGTGGTAAAGTACACCGGCATGTCGGGCGTCAGCTTGCCGGCAATGCGAACACCGTGCTGTCCAGTTCATCAGCCGCAACACCAACAGCACGGGCATAGGCATCAGCCGCCGGTTCTGCATTCAGTTCATAAACTGTTCGACTGTCAGAACAGGCATTAGTGACAACCAGCTTCTCATCGCCTCCCATCATGTGATGGCATGAAAATACACGGAAATCCAATGGGGTGTTCACCAACAGAACGGTTGCCGCGCCAGCGTAGAAACGCCCGTTGTAAAATACATGAGTGTTTGTCAGGCGCTCGTCATCGCCCGCTGACCCACCAAACTGCGGAATACTGCCCAGCGCGGCATTCAATGTTGAAAGCACGAGTTCTTCACGACTGGAAAGACCGTCCAGTAGCGTGATCGCAAAGGTGTTGCCTTTAATGGGTGCCAGTCGTGCATTGCGACAATTGTTTAACAGGCGATCAATCAAGCTTTGAGCGTCATGCAGTGAAAACTGATCCATTTCACGAATCAGAGCACATTCAATCGAAAAGAAACGTCTGTCGAAGCCGATAGCGGTGATACTACCCCGGTCATAGCCCCGGGTTGTTATCTCTCCGGCCGAGGTACAACCCGAAAGACGCACATTCGGAAATG
Organism: Marinobacter sp.; assembly: GCF_052094685.1. Taxonomy (GTDB): domain Bacteria; phylum Pseudomonadota; class Gammaproteobacteria; order Pseudomonadales; family Oleiphilaceae; genus Marinobacter. Next base: position 4,144 of record NZ_JBQDKB010000067.1, on the reverse strand, counting down.
CTTGCTCAAGAGCCGGGCCCAAAGATGCAAGGTCGTACTCTGCAGAACAGAAAAACAGAACACTGCCGAGATAGGAATGATTGAGTTCACTGGCAAGTTTCTTCGCCGCCAGGACCGGATCACGAAGGCAAGTGCTGGCGACCTGGGCGGGAGGCAAGTCCGTTACTGATGACATGGAGAGCACTTCCGCAGAACGAGAACGTTCCGCCCATTGTACAGCCTCGGCGCAACCCGCCAATGCGACTTGAGTGCTCTTTACAGGTGCGCCGAAATGATCGTAAGTCATTGATCAGACTACCCCGGTATCAGTACCCGATGTTACTACACAAGAAAAACCGGCACTTTAGTCCTAGGCCATAAAGTCGGGCGGACGGCTGGATACCCATCAAACCGTCCGCCGCAAGTACCGATCAGAAGGTAACGATTGCGCCGAGCGCAATTGTATCGATGTCAGAACTGGTTACGTCAGTTGTCCGATTCTTCCCTTCAAACATGTTGTACTCTGCTACAAGTTTGAAATGGCTGTTCACATCATGAAAGAAACCAATCGTTGTGCTTTCCGTTTCAAGATTCAGAATCTCGGCGTCGGTCTCACCGTAAGACAAGACCAGACGGTTGGGCCCAAAGGTGTAGGAGCCCTGAACGAGATAACCGTCAGCATCGTCTTCTGTTACTGGACCATTGGAAATCAACACCGGATTGTCACCCTTTGAGGTAAATCCCGACGCGGCCAGAGTCAGCCCCTCCAATTTGGCTTTGATGCCGTAGCCAACACCTGTACTGTCGATTGTAGTGCCGGCATTTTCCGCCGACTGATAGCGGCCGTTGACCCAACCGGTCAACCCCAATCCGTTCACATCGGTGCTGTAGGTTATTTCCGACTCAAACCGCGGAGCTGAGTTCTCGTCGTTTGCACCGGTCACTGTGTCCGCTGGGTCAAGTACACCAACCGCAATATTGAAACCAGACATCTCCGGAGCACGATAGGTTATCTGAGCGGATGGCGTCGGATACGCATAGCCGGCGCCAATGTTGCCGAAAGATACGCCCCCGGGCGCGCCCGGCGAACCGAAGCCCATCAGAATTTCATCGAGGAATATATTGGAGCGCGCATAAAGGCCAAAATCTTTACCAATCAACACTTGCCCGAAGCTACCATCAACGGTTGCGTAGAACTGGCGTACATCAATTGAGGTGTCGGTCGGTGAGTCCAGACTGTCATTGATCGAGGTCCAGAACGAAGAGCGCCCTCCCAGAGTCAGGTCACCCATTTCTTTGCTGAAATTAAAGCCAATCGTGTTTGGCAGAAAGCCCATCTTGATACGGGAATCCTGCGTGTCAGCCAAATCGTTGTCTCGATTAACATAGAAAGCGTTGAAGTATCCATCGACTGAAAATGTTGTGCCATCTTCGTTATACAGCTCTACCGCGGCGTTTGCCCCAGTACTGGCACCCATTGCAGCTGCCATTGCCACTACCAGTCCAGATCTTCTGATTTTGTTATTCATATTTCCCCCGGAACATTAAAGACATTATGGGTATGGCCCCTGTTGCAGGTGCCACAAGCGTGATCTTTCGCTTGAATTCCATAATCGGCTAATACAGAAACCCGAGATATCGGCCGAGGGAGTCGGTTTTATGGTTACTTGGAAGGTATTGGAAACAGCACTTTGGGATTAAGACGTAAAATAAGGCCAACCATAAAGTAGCAGGTGACCGGTTCGGAGGTCGCATTGAGTCCGCATACAAACCCCATAGCATGAGAGCTCCTACAAAAAAAATATCAGGGGTAATCCATGGCCGGGCGCGCAATGCTCGTTTTTATCTGCATCTTTATGTTTCTCCCAGGCGCCCGGGCGGAACTTTCCGAGCAGAAGACAGCCCTCATTCAACAACTCTTTCCATCAGCAACGGTTATTGAGGACAAACTCTCCGATTTTCCTGTCTATCCGGTGTACCAGCTCCAGGAGCTGTTGGGCTATGCTTACGAATCAGTGGACCTTAGCCCGCTTCAGGGTTTTGCCGGCAAGCCCATCAGTATGTTGATAGGGCTGGACACACACGGCCGATTTACCGGGGTAAAAGTGCTGCACCATCACGAGCCGGTATTTCTGCACGGGTTGGGTGAGGCGCCACTTTTTGAGTTCGTTGATCAGTATGAGGGCAGATCACTGCGCAAACAGATCATCATCAACACCTCTAATACAGGAAGCTCCGGGCGATCGGCTGACAATGGTGACACCGTGTATTTTGACGGCGTCAGCAAAGCCACGGTTTCGGTTTTGATCATTAACGACACCGTACTTTCGTCGGCTTTGCAGGTAGCGCGCAGAAAACTTGAAGGCTTCGCACAGGCCGCACCAACAAAAGCAAAGACCGATTTTTTTCAGCCTCTGACATGGCAACAATTGCTCGAACGCGGCTACATAGGGCAATGGGAACTGAGCCATGAGGAAATTGAATCTGAGCTGGGAAGACCCTTGGCAGACTATCCCCGGGATTTTGGTGATACCAGTGATGGGCCTTTCACTCAACTCTTCTTTGGCTATATTAACTCTCCCATGGTGGGTCGAAACCTGTTGGGAGACGATGCTTATAACACGCTGAAAGAGAGACTGGACCCGGATGTCCAGGTAATGATCGTTATGTCCAGGGGGGACTACCCCCACGTATCCGAGAATTTCACCCCCGGCAGCAATCCTCAGCGCCTGAGCCTCAAACAGAACGGGTTGGCCGTAGAAATGCGTGATTTAAACATATCCGCCGAGGACCTGAACTTACAGGCGACCAATATGCCGGACCTGGTCGCACATAACTTCTTTCGCGTTGGTGGGAGCGCTGGCTTTAGCCCCGGCACAGAGGCCATGATGGATATCAACATCGAACTTTCCCGCAACCATTTGGTAAAAGACCGGGTCGTAATGGAAGTGCCTGTCCGCTTCAATGAGGACCTCTTTGAAACGGTAGATGTGTCGTCATTAGAGATGAATGAGCGCGAGCCCGTCTGGGTGGGCCTTTGGAAACAGCGCTGGTGGCAGATCGCTATTGTTTTAACCGCGCTTACTGTGTTGACGGTATTCTTTGCACGCCAGAAGACATTCAGCCAATACCCGAAACTGGTTCACCGATTCCGTTGGGGCTTTCTGTTTTTCACTCTGTTTTTTATCGGATTTTTTGCTCAGGGACAGCTGTCGGTAGTCAATATTTACACGCTTCTCATCGCAATATGGGATGGCTTCTCACTGAATGTCTTTATGCTTGACCCGATTATTTTTATTTTATGGATATACACGTTTATCAGCCTATTCGTGTGGGGTCGCGGCCTGTTTTGTGGCTGGCTGTGCCCGTTTGGTGCTTTGCAGGAAATGGCGGCCTGGCTGGGTGAAAAGCTTGGCCTGCGCCAGATTAAAGTGCCGGAACACTGGCATCGCCGCCTGATTCTTATTAAATACCCCATTCTGATCGGTCTGGTGGGCACGGCTTTCTATTCCCTGACACTGGCGGAAAAACTGGTCGAGGTGGAGCCCTTCAAAACCAGCATCACTCTGTTTTTCGTGCGCCATTGGCCATTCGTTGTTTATGCAGTCGGCCTACTGGTAATCGGAATGTTCATTCACAAATTCTATTGCCGCTACCTGTGTCCGCTGGGTGCCGGATTAGCAATTATCGGTCGACTGAGACTCTTCAGTTGGCTGGATCGAGTGGACTTGTGCGGCAGCCCTTGCCAGCACTGCAAGAATGCTTGCGGCATTAATGCCATCCGTAAAGACGGTGAAATTGACTACGACGAATGCATCCAGTGCCTGGAGTGCGTGGTCATACTGAACGACGAAACTCAATGCGTTGACAAGCGCCTACAGAATAAAAAACGGCAGCGACAGGCAAACATATTGGCCACAGATGCCAGCCTGCCCTGACAGGCACTCGTGCATCCGCATGGCCGCAGGGAGCAGATAGTCCTCCGCTCGGCGCTAGCCAGCTTTCTGCCTCTTTGAATACTTCAAGCTTTTCTATGACTCAAAACGCAAAAAAGGCAGACCAGTAAGTTACTGATCTGCCTTTCTCTTATATGGTAGCGGGGGCTGGATTCGAACCAACGACCTTCGGGTTATGAGCCCGACGAGCTACCAGACTGCTCCACCCC
>NZ_JBQDKB010000066.1:19413-20931 GCF_052094685.1 Marinobacter sp. | reverse complement strand
AGGCCGGTGGTATTGCCACCAATGAGAATTCGATCAATCAGGCTGGCGGCTTTATCGTCTCCCAAAGCCTGGGTGAGCATGGCGCGAATATAGTCATCGTTACCCACACCCAAGCCAGTCTGACCACCTACGGCGTCCACAAACTGAGTCATCACATAAGATACGTCGTCTTTGCTCACATCTCGCATCTGGGCCATGGCAACGCCAACCCGCTGAACCTCTTTCGGGCCCATATGCTTGAGCACTTCGGCTGCGTCTGCCTCACCAAGCGACATGAGCAGGATCGCGGCCTGTTCTACTCGCGGAATTTTCCGCTGAGTCTTCTGGGACGCATCACCGCCCGACGGCATGGACTGATCAGTCATCAACATTCACCCACTGGCGCATCACTTGAGAAACCCTCGCCGGGTCCTCGGCAATCAGGCCTTTAAGAGCATTCAATTGTCTATCATAGCTGTCTGTAGCGCCTGGCAAAAGTAGGTCGTCTTGAGATGACATAGCCTGGCGCAAGGCATCGCCGCCTTCAACACCGTCAAGGCCGCCACCATAACCACCTGTATCTGAGTCATCTCCCCGCTCGCGGCGTCCGCTACCAGACAAGCTTTTCAGGGTCGGGCGCAGCAATCCAAGCACCAACACCAGGATAACCAAACCGGCCAGCACCTGCTTCATCAAATCCCAGAACCAAGGCTGCTCCCAAAACCCAGGCGCCTCAAACTCAAAGGCTTCTTCCGGCGCAAACGCTGTGTTCATCACGGTAACGCTGTCACCACGCGCGGCGGAATACCCTACCGCGTCGCGCACCAACATGCTCAGGCGCTGCAACTCTTGTTCAGCCCAAGGCTCGTATGTCACCGCGCCGGTTTCCGGATTAATCACTTTCATATCGTCGACAGCAAGCGCAACGGTCACCCGTCTCACCCGGCCCAGCTCTTGGCGGGTGTAGCTGACGGTGCGATCCATCTCATAATTGCGGGTGGATTCCTTACGCACGTTAATCGGTTGTTGAGCCGTTGCACCCACAGCATCGCCTACTTCCGTATTTGTCTGTTCTGGTACAGTCGCATTGACAGGGGGCTGATTAGACAACGCCCCCGGAACACCGCCGTTAGCGCCGGCAGCACGTTGCTCTGTAAGGCTCCGCTCACTGCGAACCGCCTGTTGTTCAGGGTTAAACAATTCTTCTGCCTGCTCCACCGATGAGAAATCCAGATCTGCAGACACTTCTGCTCGGTATCGGCCTTCGCCAACAATGGGGGCAATCAAGGAGGCAACACGTCGGGTCAGGCGTTCCTCCACGCGCGAGGTATATGCGTACTGATCCTCCATGCGCTCGCCATCACCACGGCTTTCTTTGCCAGTTAGCAGGTTGCCGTTCTGATCAACAACCGTGACATGGTCCTTATTCATCATCGGAATACTGCCCGCAACCAGGTTTACGATGGCTGCAATTTGCTCCTGCTCGGGGCGTCGTCCGGCAAAAACTTCGAGAAAAACGGAGGCCGTTGGGTCGCGGGC
>NZ_JBQDKB010000066.1:5744-19313 GCF_052094685.1 Marinobacter sp. | reverse complement strand
GTGCGCGTATCCATCTTGTAATCAATGCCGTTGCTTTCAAGAATGGTGGTCACATCCTGCGGGTTGTACGCCGACAAATCTCCTACCACTGGCTGGTAATTAGGCTCTTGGGCCCAGAGTACAACCGCCACTCCCAACGCCACGCTGGCAGCAAGGCCCACCATCAGGCCAACCTGACGTAGAAGGTTCAGTCGGTTAAATCCCAGAAACAGGTCGCTATTGCTCTCGGAGCTATCGCCACCCTGAGCGACAGGCATGTTTGAGGTGGTTTCTGCGGGAACGCTGGCCATGTCTGTGCTCCGTTATCAGATTGGCATATTCATGATGTCTTCGTACGCCCTGACCACGCGGTTACGCACCTGGGTTAGAGCTTCGAAGGACACAGAAGATTTCTGGGCAGCAATCATCACGCGGGTAATATCCACATTGGGGTCGCCCATATCGTACGCCGTGCGCAGGTCGCTGGCATTTTGCTGAACGTCGTTCACATTATTAACGGCGTTGCTTAGCATATCACCGAAGTTTGATGCCTCTCTGGGCTGGTCAACCTGGCGCGGCCCATCGATACGGCCACGCACTGACTGATCCTGATCAATGCGCTGATTCTGATTCATTTGCGAGCGCAATGAACGAATATCGGAAAGAACGCTGTTGATGTCGGCACGCTGAACCATAACCTTCTCCTGACACCACCTCGGCATGGGTGGTCTTGCTGTCCTAACAGTATTAATTAAGACTAAGCAATGTTTAGGCCACAATCATTTAATCATTAATTAACAGAAAGTTAGGATGCAGTTCCACATATTAAAAATCACTGCTGACGGAGTTTTGACGAAGTGCCGCGAAAACATGCTGTGTGAGTGAAAACGCTGAAAACCCACCTAAAATCAGCGCTTAGGGCAAACATACAGTTACCCACAATACCTGTGGATAAGATTGTTAACACGACAAGGACAGGTGTCTTACAACACCATGAAATGGGGCCTGCTGGAAATTGGCGTTAAATTGACCAGACTACATTTCAGGCAGAAAAATACCCATAAAAAAGCACCCATAAGGGTGCCGAATGAAGGGGCGCTAAAAAAAAAGGCTTATGCCATGGCCAGCTCTGCATCCAGATCAATTCCGGCGTCGCGCATCTGAGCTAATTTATACCTCAGCGTTCTCGGGCTGATGCCCAGCTGCTCTGCCGCCTTATTGCGACGCCCGCGCTCACTCCTGAGCGCTTGGATAATAATCCGGAACTCCTGCTGGCGTAGATCATCTCCGAGAGATCCGACTTCAACCGATACGGGGCCTGGGTGATTTGCTTCAGAGAGGCCCGAATCAGAGCCTGGCGCAGTAGATTCCTCAGCATACCTGGGATGCACTTCTTCAGCCGGCTCAGTCGCAAAAGGCGATGTTATCGGTGCCACGGCAGCCCTGTTGCCATCAAAACGGCCTGTGGCGCCAAGATCAAGGCAAAGATCTTCAGCGTGAATCACATTACCCTGGTGCAATACCAACGATCGCTGGATCGCGTTATCCAGCTCCCGCACGTTGCCGGGCCAGCTGTGCTTCATAAGCGCATTGCGGGCATCGGTGGCAAAACTGATACCTGTAAGCTTCATCTTGCGGCAGTGCTTCTTCAGCAGCGAAGTGGCCATCGGCAAAATGTCCAGCGGGCGTTCACGCAGTGGCTGCCAGTGCATGGGAAATACGCTCAGCCGATAGTACAGATCTTCCCGGAACCGTCCTTCCCGCACGAAGTCCGCCAGATCCCGGTTGGTCGTGGCAATCACACGAACATCCAATGAGATGGTTTTACGACCACCTACCCGCTCCACTTCCCGTTCTTGCAGAACCCGGAGCAGCTTGGACTGAAGCGCCGGATCCATTTCTGAAACTTCGTCCAGCAGAATCGTTCCGCCATTGGCCTGCTCAAACTTACCAGGCGCAGATGCCACTGCACCTGTAAAAGCGCCTTTCTCGTGGCCAAACAGAATCGCCTCGAGCATATTCTCTGGTATGGCCGCACAATTAATGGCTACAAATGGCTGATCCGCACGTGGCGATTGCTGGTGAATGTATCGGGATAGCACTTCTTTGCCCGTACCACTTTCCCCAGAAATCATCACCGTCGAATCGCTGCCAGCCACTTTAGCTGCCAACTGGAAAATACGTTTACTCACCGGATCCTCAGCCACTGGCTCATCGCCGGCTTTCTGACGACTGCCACCTACCACCTTGGTCACAGCATCAACAAGCACTTTCGGCTCGAACGGTTTAACCAAATAGTCCACCGCACCGGATTGCATTGCGGACACCGCATGGTTGATCTGCCCGTATGCGGTAATCAGCATCATCGGCAAGCCCGGGTACAACCGTTGCACCTCTCCCAACAACTCATGGCCGGAAAGCCCGGGCATATTCACATCGCTGACCACCATATCCACCGGCGACTCGGCCAAACGCAGTAGTGCCTCGTGGGCATTTGCAGCCTCACGCACGCGAAATTTCGCCAGCTCCAACGTGGTTACCAGCGCATCCCGCAGGTCGCGGTCATCTTCAACAATCAGAATCTGGGCTTTGGCCATGGTTGCCTCCGATCAGCCTTTGTCACGCAATAGCGGCAGACGCAGAGTTGCAACGGCGCCACCCTGCTCCGGCGATTCAATGAAAAACTGCCCTTGATGAGCCTTCACAACAGCCTGCACAACCGCCAGGCCAAGCCCTGTGCCATGGGACTTAGTAGTGTAGAAAGCCTCCGCCAACCGGTTTGCTTCTGTCTTGGCAAACCCTGGGCCGTTGTCCATAACGCGGATCAGCATCTCACCCGTTTTCGACGTCACCTGAACAGCAACGGTAGTCGCACCCGCTTCAAGACTGTTATTCACCAAATTAGTACAGGCTCCGACCAGCGCATCCCGGTTACACATCAACAGGCAATCCGCGGGCACATCATTCTTCAACATCACATCTGACCCGACTGCAGGCGTGAGCCCATCCAGTGCGGACTCCAGAGCCGAAACCAACGTTTCGGCAGAAAGTTCCTCTGCCAAACGAGTTTCGCCCCGTGCAAAAATCAACATGTCCCGCACCTGCTGCTCCAGATGCGTAAGCCGAGACATCAACCGAGAGGCGCAACGCTGGCGCATCTCCTCATCCAAATCGTCCTGGGTTAAATGGCCACCGTAAAGAATAGCCGCAGACAAAGGCGTACGAATCTGATGCGCAAGAGAGGCCACCATTTTGCCCATAGCAGAAAGCCGCTGAGCATGAGCTAGCTGTGATTGCAGGTGACGGGTTTCTGTCAGATCGGTAAGCAGAATCAACTGCCCTGGCTGGTTGTCCATAGTGCGGATCTCAATGCTCACCCGGCGCCCATCTTTCAAAGACACCTCATGACCATCGTCCTGACGCGGCGAGAAGCAGCGGCGAATCACATCCACCCAACGCTCACCACCCAACGGTTCACCCAGCAACGCAATAGCTGCAGGGTTAGTTTGAGACACCACACCCTGGCTATCCAAAACCACCACCCCAGCCGGCAGAGCCTTCAACAAAGTAGAAAGCCGATCGGCCAACTGCTCCTTCTGCTCCAGCTCCTGCTGCCGCTGCAGCGACTCGTGGCTCAACTCGCCAGACAACTGATTAACCCGCGACTCCAGCGTGCGATAAGAATCGGTAATCTGCCGCGACATCTGGTTAAACATATCCAGCGCAGAATCCACCGCCTCATCGCCCTGCTGCGGAAACAACGCCCTAACCTTATCGTTAGCATCCGCCGCCGCATTAGCCTGGGCCTCATGCTCCGCCGATTGAATGACAAACTGTGCCTGACTCATAACCTGACTCCCGATTAGCCCACAACAACGGGCCGCACCCCTAGGATGATTCGTTTACAAGTCACTAAGCCAGCTCCGTGCCAACTAAGAATTTTCTATACATATCAAAGAATAAGAAAGCCCACCCAATAGTGACTGACGGTTTTACGTCGCCCAAAACCAAAAAAACGCCAAAGGCCGCAAACCTTTGACGTCTTGTTGTCACTAAATAAATGATGGCTATCCCAAAAGTTTCTGCGCGGGTGTGGGGTAGTCTTTTTCAAAATGTGTCGCTTGCCTGAGCAAAGCGAGTTGTGCGACGCTTTTTGAAAAAGACTACCCTGCGACCGTGCCAGCACCATAGCCTAAACGATCAGGACTCCTCAGACTCCTCCTCCCGTAGCCCATACTTGCGAACCTTCTCCACCAAAGTCGTCCGCCGAATCCGAAGCTTCTCCGCCGCCCGAGCAACTACCCCCCCTGCCTCATCCAAAGCCTGCTGAATCAGCTGCTTCTCAAGGTTGGACAAATAATCCTTCAGATCAATACCATTCACCGGCAACAAAGCCGGAGCATCCAAACCCACCAATCCCGGAATACCAGAAGGCATACCCGAATCTTCAACCGGCCGGTTCTCATCAAAATCGTCCACATACCGAAACTTCTTCGGCAACTCCTGCACCCCAATAACCGAGTAAGGATGCATAATCGCCAGCCGCTCCACCAGATTCGCCAATTCGCGAACGTTATCCGGCCAGTCGTGCCGACACAAACTCATGATCGCCGCCGAATTCATCCGTAAAGAGCCGCGTTTTTCCTTCTCCATACGAGAAATCAGCTCATTGATCAGCAACGGAATGTCCTCTACCCGATCCCGCAACGACGGCACTTCAATGGGGAAAACATTCAGCCGGTAATACAAATCTTCCCGGAACTCACCCGATTCAATCATATCCTCGAGGTGCTTGTGAGTGGCAGCAATAATACGAACATTCGCAGAAACTGTCCGGTTACTGCCTACCCGTTCAAACGTACGCTCCTGCAAAACCCGCAGGATCTTTACCTGCATGCTCAGCGGCATATCGCCGATTTCATCCAGAAACAGCGTACCGCCCTCGGCCAACTCAAAACGCCCCACCCGGGCCGTAATCGCTCCGGTAAATGCGCCTTTTTCATGACCGAAGAGCTCACTCTCCAACAACTCTGCAGGTATGGCACCGCAGTTCACGGGCACAAACGGTTTTTCACGGCGTGACGAGTGATAGTGAAGGTTTCGCGCAACCACTTCTTTACCAGTTCCAGACGGCCCTGTGATTAGAACACTCACATCCTTATCTGCAACCTGCTCCATAAGCTGGCGCACATGCTGAACTTTACGACTGGTACCAACTAGACTGCGGAACAACTGCAGGCTTCGCTGCTGGCCACGCTCTTTAGAGCGAAGAAACTGATCCACGTATATCTGCGCACGATAAAGCGAATCAACAAACTTGGTGTAATTCAAAGGCCATTCCATACGGGCAATAACGCGGGCCGCATCCGCCTCCGCCAAGCCTTTTAGTGCAGGGTCGCCCACCATCAAAAGTGCCACCCCCTTGACAGCGTTGCACACCTTTTCAATTGTACTAACGATACCCGGTTCTTCGCCGTTTACTACGACGACAGAAATATTCGCCAGCGCCTCCTTATCTCCAGATTCGAGGAGCGCCAAAGCTTCATCGCCAGCAACAACCTGTTCCTCGCCAATGAATTCCAGAATCGTCGCCATATCCTGGCGCCTTAATTCGTCCTCACTCAGCACCAGAACCTTGTTATTTTTAGACATTCACAAGAATCTCTTTAAGGATTTGTGCGGTATTTAAGACTGTAAAAGCAATAGAGTCAATTTTATGGCGCTATTTAGGGCGGCTTGTTGAAATGTTCTGGTATGCCTTAGCGGCATTGCTATTCCGGCTCACTCCTTTAAGGGCCAGTTCCGCTTCCGCCTTGGCCCGGGTAGCCCCTTCGCCAGCTGCGTCCATAAACTGACGCAACTCTTCAAGGCGCGTGCGCACCAGCTCGGAATCCACCTGACCAGCCGCCAATGCGGTCATCAAAGGCTCTACCGCAGATTCCACTTGGGTATTGAGACTAACCAAAGCGTCCCAGTCCTGATCCGCCAGAGCGCGACCAAGATCTGCCATGAGCTGATCGAAGTTATCCAAGCGGGTTTGAAGCTCAGGCAGGGGACTGTTTTGAGGGTCGGTCACCACGTTTTCTCCTTGCAGTAAGGGATAAGGAACGTACGACCTAAACAGGCAACCGGAGAACACCGGTCGCCTGTACTATTGCGCTAGACTCAGCGGCGAGCCGCACGTCTCGCAGAGGAAGCCGTAAACTCGTTGCCACGAAACCCTGGGTTAAAATCGTAGGCTGGGTAGTTGTTATCCAAGCCATCAATGTAATAACGCTTCGCTTTGATGTCGTAAGTCATCTCCATGGTAGTCCAGAACACCGGCTCTTGGTAATAGCTAATGTTATGGGCTTCAGAAACCCGCCACAGGTCTCCGGCATCGTTATACTCTTCCGATATCAGGATCTGCCAGCTGTCTTCATCCACGTAGAAAACACGTCGGTCGTAGATGTGCTTGATGCCCGTGCGACGGGTTGCTTCAACCACCCACACCCGGTGCAGCTCGTAGCGTGCCAGCTTCTGGTTAATGTGGCCCGCACGGATGACGTCATCCGGTCGAACCGACTCATCGTGTAGCTTGTATGCATTGTAGGGAACAAACAGTTCACGCTTACCCTTCAACTCCCAGTCGTACTGGTTCGGCGCGCCGTTATACATGTCTTTCTGGTCTACCGAACGCAGAGATGAGGAGTTGGGCAGATCCGTCTCGTAGGCAAGGTTCGGTGACCGTCTCAAGCGCCGAGAGCCTGCATCATAGCGCCATGCCAATCGAGGCGAACGGATCTGATCAAGGGTTTCGTGTACAAGGGTGATTGTACCGGCCAGTGTAGAAGGCGAGATGGTGTCGGTTTTGAGGTAGAAAATCTTGTTGTCGATATCAGCAAGCTCTGCATTCTTCTTGCTGTAAGCGAGATAGTAGTCGTAATGGTTAACCACCGGATTGTAGGAGCCATCTACCTGCGGCGTAGCTGAGGCGCTGCGGAATGACACCTCTTTACCACGATAACGCAGAATGTGATTCCACATCACCTCCAACCCGCTTTTGGGGATGGGGAACGGGCTGGTCATAATGGTGTCACGTACGCCATTACCATTGTCCAGAACCTCTGCGCTCAGAGCGTTATCATAGGACTTGTCGTACACATACTCTGGAAACGCAGCGGTGCGGCGAGTCTTGTAAACCGGAATGAAGTAATCCGGGCCGTACTGGCTGAGCATCCGGCGCGAGCCCTCAGAGAGCTTGTCTTTATAAAGATGCATATTGTCCGCGGTGATCACGAACAAGGCTTTGTCTTCAGGAAATGGATCTACTTCAATTTGACCTTCACGCCAGTTGGCTGGTGGTTCAGACAATCCGCCGGTCCACTCCGGAATAGTGCCGGAAGCATTGGCTCCCCGCTCGGCACCAATAGGCGTTAGATCTTGTTTCAGCCGTTCGGCTTCAGATACCGATACTGCTGAAAACGCCTGTCCGGAAAGCCCGAACAAAAGCACTGCAAACCATGCGACAAATTGACTCCGCATTCCTTACTCCTTCAGACAATCCAAAAACCCATAAACGCAGGGTGATTCTCGCTAACTTCAAACACCTGTTTCAAGCGAATGTTTGTATTTTATTGTCACTTGAGACCAAGACTGAAGGGGTAAAGAAATCGGCGCTCGAAAATGATATGATGGTCGATTAATTCAGGCGCCTAATTAAAAGGTTTATTGAAATGTCACCATCGTTTTTCGAGATTGTACAATTGAGCAACGGCGATTATGCCCTGCGTCGCGCTGACGACGACGGCGCGCCACTGGTCAAGATTTCATTTTCGAATGAAGCGCGCGAAATGATGGAAGACCGGGATATGTCTGTGGCGAAGGCAATGATTGCCGCCGGAATAGAAGCCGCTGGAAATATTACTCACGATATTGACTGGGATGACGACGAGCTGGACATTTCAGACGCTCAGCCCGCCTACACACTTCACTAAAAGCACTGTTTAGCGCTGCCTGAGTACTACCCCGTGGCTGTTACCTTCAGCAGCCGCTTTTTGTAGGGAGTCGAAAGCTGCCCTACCCAGTTTGCCGGTCCACATAACCACTGCGTGACAGGTACCCGCACTCAGAGCGATCTCGGCAAGCTGACGAGCCGGATATTCTGCGGTGGAGCGCAAAACCAAAAGCTCTCCGGTGACAATGCCGTGCATCTTCTGCCACTTGCTAACCAGCGCCTGGGGCGGATCTATCCAGGCCAACCAACGCTTTTCCTGATTGAGCTGGGTCAGCATAGGCAGCAATAGCTGAAAGTTCTCCACCTGCCCTTCAGGCAGAATGATCTCGGTAACGTTGCCAGCCGGAGCCGTGTTGGTAACTTCCGGCTTATGCCGAGCTCGAATGACAGTGCGCTGTTTCCGGGCTGAATACTCCGGCACCGGGCAAGGCAATACACCTTGCTGCCACGCCACGTTCTGATTGAAGCTAAGTTGTTCCATAAATCACCCGTTTTTCAATGCGTCTGTGGTTATACCAGCCCGATCAGTGCAGATCAGAACGTCGGATAACACCCACACCCAACCCTTCAATGAACAATTCCTGCTCTTTCAGATCAACCTCTATCGGCGCGAACTCTTCGTTTTCAGCGATCAGATAAACCTTCGAGCCATCTTTTCGAAAGCGTTTCACCGTAACTTCATCCCCCACTCTGGCCACAACCACCTGGCCGTTATGAACGTCTTGAGTGCTGTGCACCGCAAGCAGATCACCATCGAGAATGCCAATGTTCTTCATGCTCATCCCCCTGACACGGAGCAGGTAATCGGCGGAAGGCGAAAAGAATTCAGGTTTCAGCGCGCAATGATCTTCAACATGTTCCTCTGCCAAGATCGGGCTGCCCGCCGCCACCTGACCAACAATTGGCAGCCCCGGGTCTTCAGCCACTTCTGGCAAGCGAATACCACGACTGGCACCCGGTACCATTTCAATTGCACCCTTGCGTGCCAGTGCCCGCAGGTGTTCTTCAGCGGCATTAGCCGAACGGAAACCCATTTCCGAGGCGATCTCTGCGCGGGTAGGTGGATAGCCGGTTTCATCGATAGAATGGCGAATTATTTCCAGTACCTGTGTCTGTCGTGCTGTCAGCTTCATTGTTTCGCTACTCCGCTTTCTGTACGCAAGGGCTTATACATGCTGGGCCTGATATCTGATGGCGTATACAGTGAGCCAACCATCCTGTCTTTTTATACAGTGATTCGACTATATACAGTGTTTTATCCAGTGTAAAGCCAAGCGGCCTATTTTCTTGCAAGCCCTTAATAACCGCCACTTCGGTAGTGTGATATGGTGAAAAGATCTTACATTCATCACCAGTGAGCCTTATGAGCCAAGCTATATCCTGTAAAATGCCAGACATACTAAACACCATTGACGGGAACGAACGCCGGGTGGGCGTGGAAATCGAATTGTCCGGCCTTGGTTACCAGCAACTTGTGAGCCTGGCTGAAGAGCTGCTAGAAGGAAAAGCAACGCTAGAATCCCGTTATGTGAGCAAGCTTGAAACCCCTCAAGGCTGCTTTGTTATTGAACTCGACTCAGATCCGATTAAGGATCTGGATCTAGCCGACGAACGCTTTCCCCAATCCCTTCGTGAACTCGGCGGGCAGGCTATGGAGGTTATTGACGCGACGGCTGAGCGAATTGTGCCGCTGGAAATTGTCAGCCCGCCCATGCCGATTTCTAAGCTGAGTCAGATTGAAACGTTGGTCGACAAGCTCAGAAAAGCCGGTGCTCTTGGCAGTAGAGAGGCTATCTATTTCGCATTCGGCTTGCAGCTGAACCCCGAGCTACCCGATCTTAAGCCATCGACACTAGTCCGCTACTTTCAAGCATTTGCGGTGCTTTACGACTGGCTAAAAGCACGCCATCAGCTGGATATCAGCAGAAAGTTCACGCCCTATATAGAACCTTGGAGCAGTCGCTACACTGATTTGTTGATCGCGGACGACTACGCACCGGATCAGCAACAGGTGATGGTGGATTACCTGGAATCCAACCCCACCCGTAACCGCGCGCTGGATCTGCTGCCGTTGTTTGCCCACTTGGACAAACCTCTTCTCGACCAGTACGTGGACGATCCTCGGATCAAAAGCCGGCCTACGCTGCATTACCGACTGCCAGACTGCGACATTGATAATCCCGAGTGGCACTTCTCGAGCGTGTGGAATGACTGGGTAGTGGTAGAGCAGCTCGCAAATCATGCTGAGGATCTGGCGGAACTTCGCGCGTTATTCCGAGACAGCCGGAAGATCAACTTGCGCAACCTGACCCGAAACTGGCAGGAAACTTCAGAAAACTGGCTGCAAAGCAAAGGCTATGTCTGAACAGCACTACCCTGAAGACAGCCCCCCTGGCCTAACAATTGGCATTAGCGGCCCCACTCGAAAGCGTATTGCTCAACGCTTGATAGGTTTGGGGCTAAGGCTAAAAGGCGCACACACCTATTACATCCGCCCCGGCGCCCGGGTGGACGTATCACTTCTGGATGGCTTGGTGCTTTCCGGGGGCACTCATGTCCATCCCGAGCGTTATGGCCAGGAACCTCAGGTCAGCGCCCGTTATGACCGAGCGCGGGATACAACCGATCAGTTGTTGCTGGAGCAAGCAGAGGCAGTCGGGATTCCCGTATTGGGGATTTGCAGGGGCGCGCAGTTCATCAACATATTCCACGGCGGCTCCCTGTGCCAAAACGTAACTCCCTTAAGGGTAAATACCCGGCACCGTCCGCTCTTGCTGCCCATGCAAACCGTTCGCCTTGTAGCCACAAGCCGGCTCGGGCAGCTTATGGGAGCACCGGTTATCGGTGCCAACCGAATACACAGCCAAGCAATCAAACAGTTGGGCAAACACCTTAAGGTAGTGGCAGTAGATAACGATCTGTTTGTACAAGCCATCGAAAGCACTCAGGGCCAATGGCTAATGGGGCTTCAATGGCACCCTGAATACCTGCTTTACCATGGTGGACACCGACGTATCTTCGGCCAGTTCCTACAGGCTGCGCTCTCTTTCAAACTGGCTCGACTGGAACCTGAAACCAGTGGGACCTGATCTTACACCTGACTCTGCGGAGGAACACAACATGCCTCGACACAACCCGAAAACCCGTATTCTGTATGCGTTACCGCTACTTGTTCCAGGCTTGGTAATGGCTGGTGAAGTTACCCTCACTGGCGAGGGCACTGTTCGCTATGAGCCAGACAGCGCACGCTTGAAATTTACCGCCAGCGCGGAACACGAGCTGCCACGTAAAGCCACTGAGCAGGTGTCGTCTATGATGGAGCAATGGCGAGAGGGCATCAGCGACTACTTGCCGCAGCTACAGGAATATTCCGACGCTTCCGTTAACTTGTATAGCCGAACCCTGCCCTCGGAGAATCGGGACAAAGAGCCGCAAAAAAGAGCCGTTGCCTCGCAGACTATCAGCTTCAGCATTTCAGACCTGTCGCTGCTAAACCCTGTTCTGCAACAGGCTCAAGCACTCGGGCTTAACTACAATCTGGGCCCTCACCAGTTTTTCCACTCTGACGAAACTCAGCTGGAACAGGAAGCGCTTGCACTGGCACTTGCCGATGCAAAGTCTCGTTGTGAGTTTGTTGCAAAACAGATGGATCAGAGCTGTGGAGATGTGGTCTCGATCAACATCAACGGTGGTCACCGCCCCATGCCAATGATGATGTCCGCTGAAGCAAGAGGAGCCGACTCAATCTCCAGCGTCGGAGAACGGGAAATCAGCGCTTCAGTGAACGCAACGTTCGAACTGGACTGAGCTCAGAAATCCCGGGTATAGAAGATATCCAGAGAAGCTGCCAGCCCACTGGCAGCTTCCAGATAAAAATATTTTCCCAGGTCGTAACGCAGCGCAACGGTGCTGATGGGCTCAAAAATTCCGACGCCATAGCGAATGCTGAGATCATCGCTCAGATAGCCGCTGGCCACAACCGATGTATCATCCCCGCTACCCTCAGCCTCCAGCGTTAAATCGCGAATACCAAATCCTTCCCCGATTTTACCGGTAACCTTGTTCACCTGAGTCAGCCCCAGCGAGATGGCAGCCTTGCTCATCTGACCGTCATCGCTCTGCCCTCTGGGCGCTCGCCCAAGAATCACGTACGACAATGCATCCGACTGCGGCATATCCGGGCTGGAGAACACCTCTGTGGTGGGTGACTGAACGGGACCACTCAAGCGCAGCCCAGCCACAACCGCATCCACCTTGCGCACAGCCTCTATGTCCAGGTATGGCTCCACCAAGCTGCCAACAAACAGTATTCTTGCGCGTCGCAGTTCCAACTCCTGGCCATAGGCTTCAAACTCGCCATTCACCAATTGCAGCGTGCCCCGGGTATCCATATCGTTACCAATCCGCAGAGAGCCCTCCAGATCGCCCGTTACACCAAACGCGGCAAAGCTGACCCGGTCATCGCCTACAACAACGGTGACATCCATATCCAGAGACTGGATCAATGGCTCTTCGGGCTCCACTCCCACAATCACTTCATCGTCGGATACCGAAACCGCCTGTTCCGGTAGTCCTTCTATTATTATCTCCCCTCGGGGCACCTCAATTCGGCCACTTACGCCTAGAGCGCCATCGCGGAATGCAATGGTAAGATCCGGCGCCACTTCCAGTCGGGCAAAGGGCTCTATACTGATGGGTAGCCTATCCCCGGTGATACGAACCTCACCGCCAGGCGCGCCCTGCCAATCGACCTCACCCTCTATAAGCGCCTCACTGCGGTCATTACTGGCGATCCGGCCACGGATATCTGCCGAGTAGCCATCAAGTTCCACGCTGACACCTACTTCCTCCATCGGCAAAGGCAGCCGAGGATCCACCACGCGGCCGTTGGTCAACGCAATTTTTCCCTGTACTGCCGGCTTCATCAACGGTCCGGAGATCGTACCCTCACCGTTCACTTCTCCGGCCACCTCTTCAAGCCCGGTAAACAGTCCAGCCAGCGCAATATCAAGGCCATCCAGTTTGAACTGCCCCTCAACCGTGCGCTCTTCGGCCATCGGATCTAACGCCATGTCCACCGCGAGCTGGCCAAGCTCCGGGCCCGACAATCGCACAGCCAGGTTCGCCTCACCGGGGGCAAGATCCAGATCCGTCGTCAGGGTGTCGTAACTCAAAGTTTCCCACTCACCATCAAGCAACAACTCAAATCTACCCTCACCGGCATCCACCGCTATCCGGCCGTCTGGGCCATTATCCGTGAGCGTGAAATTAACCTTGCCATTTATGCTCGAATACCAGCGTAGCGCTTCGGGTAGTACCGGGCCCAACGCTTCGGCTGGAAAATTGTCTATGCGGTAGGCAATGCGGGGCACAGGCAGCAGAACCTGATCGTCTGCACACACCGAACTTTGCCGCCAGTTCCAGCAATGAGCTGCAAGACTGAGCTCACCGCTGGTCGCATACGCCAGTTCGGCTGGAGATTCCAGCACCCAGTCCTGATCCTGCCCGGGCACATCAATAACGCCTCGGGCAAGCTCACCTTGCCAGCTTGCCCAGGCTTCACCCGCGCCCCCTTGAAACTCTAACTCCAGGCC
>NZ_JBQDKB010000066.1:0-5644 GCF_052094685.1 Marinobacter sp. | reverse complement strand
GGCCTGTAACTCGTCGCCCCAGGATCCGCTGCCTTCAAGACGGTTATCGCCAATAACCAGCTTCAGCTCGGGCACATCCCAGTCTCCGCTTGAGGTATCTAGCCGGCCCGCAGCGACCGTAGAGCTTGCGCGCCATTGGCCCTCCAGGTCCCAACTTGCCTGCATTGCCGGCACCGGGCCATCGGTCATTTTTCCTTGTGTGGTTACATCGCCGCTGAGGTTCGCCTCCAGCAACGGTAACCAATAGCCCGGATTGAAATCCTCAAGCTCAAGAGCCGCCTGCCAGGATAAGGGCCCAGAAAAATCAACGGCTCCGTCACCAGACAGGGAACCTGCACCGGTTACCGCTGAAAGCTCCGTTATGCGAACCTGGCTGGTATCGCCATCCACAACCGTGGCTAACTCAGCACGGCCCTGGGGGCCATCCACGTCGGCCGTCAAGCTGGCCTGATAACGCCCATCACGCCATGACGCATCGGCATCCAGCGTGCGCAGCACAACGGGTGGCTCGTCTATATCGGGCAGTAGCGAATACCAGGGAAACTGCCGTAACTGTAGCTTCGCCTCTGCGCTGATGCCATCTTGCCATTGCGCGTTGCCGGTAACCACCAGGGTTTCAGGTTCGGTTTCAGTCGATTTGCCTGAACTATTTTGCGTCGCAAGTTCCAGCCGGACATTCTCGGCACCTGCGGTTGTGACCTGCCCATCAAGTGCCAGGCCTACCGGCCCCTCGGTGCCCGGCAAGGTCGCCTCTGCCCGAGTTTTAAAGCCGTTTTGCAAGCTACCCACGGCTTCAACAAACCAGTCTTGCAATACCAGGGTTTCCGGCAGCGCTTCGGCTGCTTGGAACCGCGCTGAGGATACCCGTATGTTTGCGGGCAGGTCTGAGGCCAGCGGCTCGACCTTGCCTTTCAGCTGTGCATCCAGGTAGCCGCGACTGCGCCCTGCTATCGCGAGATCCCGAACGCTGCCCGAGAGCGCCAAATCAATGTCCCAAGTATCACCATAGGGCGGCGGCAGGTTCGCGTTGACCTCAAGATTGACCGGCCAGTCTCGCCGGGTTTCCACACGGCCAGAGGCCAGCACGGTGATATCGTCGAGATGGTAGGAGACCCGCTCAAGCTGCCAATCTGCACCCGACCCGCCAGCATCCAGCTCAAACCTGTCCCACACCTTGCTGCCATTGAAAGTGAACCTGCCCAGCCGTACATCATCTACCCGCAATGCCAGCGGTAATTCAAACCCCGGCAGGCTGATATCCTCAGCTGGGCCTGACTCCGGATCTTCCTCGGAAGGCTGCACGTTAACGTCCAGCTGTTTTACGTGGAGCGTATCCAGGCACAGCTGCAAATCAAACAAACAAGAGGGCGACCAGTCCACACGCGGAGACTCCGCCAACACATCCACACCATAGCCCTGCCACCGCAGACGATCCGCCTGCCAATTTCCAAACAAGGAGCCTTGATCATTAACAGCCTCAAGCCCGGGGACCTGGTCGATTACCCAAGCGGTGCCCGTTTCAGAGCGTAGGACCAGCAGAACAGCCACCACCAGTATAACCGGCAGAAGCACGAACAGGCCGAGAAGCACCAACAACCAGAAGCGGAGACGACTTCTTCGCTTTCGCTTTGGTTGCTCAGTGTTATCAACGTTTTCGTTTTCTTTACGCGCTTGCGTCACAACTCAGGCCCCATCGAGAAGTGAATCCGCCACTCACCGCCAAACTCCGGGTTAAGCCCCTTGGCGATATCCAGGCGCAATGGTCCCAACGGACTGATCCAGCGAATACCCACACCAGCACCGGTCGCCAGAGGATCAAGCAAATCATTAATGGCGTTACCGTGGTCAACAAACATCGCGGCACGCCAATTATCGGCGAACTGATACTGGTACTCTGCGCTTCCCGCCATCATAAATCGGCCACCCACTGGCACGCCATTATCATTCTCCGGCGAGAGCGTCTGGTAACCGTAACCGCGCACGCTCTGGTCACCGCCGGCAAAGAAACGCAGCGAAGGCGGTACATCCTCAAACCGGTTCGTTGCGATACCGCCGAACTGAAAGCGCGTCAGAAACCGATGATTTCCCGCAAGAGTAATCAAGCCTTTTGCTATGGCGTTCACGTGCAGTACGTCCACGCTAGACAGCGCAGCACGGTGTGCACCGCTCAGATCAAACTGCAACCGGTAACCACGCGAGGGGTCCAGCGGCGAATCCGCGTGCAGTTTTGAGTAGCCGATGCCTGGCAACAGCAGCCTACTTGTGCCCTTCTCATCGTCGCCGATATTGAACTGTTCACCTTCCCAGCGCATGGACAATACTTGCAGCCAGCCATTATCAAATTGGTGCTGCCACTGCTGCCCAAAGGTAAGCAGCTCGGATTCAACGTTTTCAATATCTTCGTGCTGATACCCTGCGGTCAGGCGGATCGAATCGGTCATGGGCGGGTCCAGCGGTAACTCATACCAACCACTCACATTCTGCCTGGGCGCAGAAAGCTCTGTCTCTGCACCACGGGAATGCCCCATAGGGTTTATCCAGTGTTCGCGCCAAGTACCTCGAAAACGCGGCCCTACGTCGGTGGAAAAGCCGAGTCCGGTGGCAATCGAGCGGCGATCACGGCGGGTCAGACCTACGCCCACCGGAATCACCCCATCGTCCGCACTCCTCGGGGATGCATCTATATCCACTCCTGAAAAGTAGCCGCTGCCAAGGAGGTCGCTGTTGAGTTTTGCAATTTCGTCGGCGTGATAGGGGATGCCTGGTTCAAACGTGACATACCGCCGCAGCAGGTCGCTCTCAAACCAATGGCCTTCTTCAAAGGTAACATCGCCGAGTTGATAGCGTTCGCCGCTTTCAAACACCAGAACAATAGCGGCGGTCAGGGCTTCGGGATCAACCTCAAGAGTATGAGTAACGTATTGCCCATCAAAGTAGCCCCGCGCACGCGCGCGGGTCTGGAAAGTGTTTCTCAGGCTGGTGTAATCGCCATGATTCAGAATATCGCCTTCCGCGGGGTGCACCGGAAAATCATCAGAAAATCCTGGATCAGAGGCTGCCGGACCGCGAATCTCGACGGTTCGTGACTTGATTCGGACCGGGTCACCAGGCGTAATTTCAAGGCTCAGCAGCGCCGGTTTATCTCCCTCGCCTTCTTCGACTTGCCACTCGACCACCGGGTTGTAATAGCCTAATGCGCGCAACGCTTTACTTGCCTGATCGACCGCGGTTGAAGCATAACGGCGAAGGTTCGCGGCACTGCGACCCTCTACCTCGCCAATGAATGCTTCCGCATTCTCCTGAAGCCCCGGAAAATCTCCCTTTACACGAACCTCAACCTGCTCGGCCAGGCCCGATGACGAGCACAAGACCAGCAGCAGCCCTAAAAGCCGGAACCGGCCCGGTTTCATAATATGATCAAGTGATAGCATCACGCGGTTTCAGTGTTGGACATGGCGAACAGATTACCTGTTAAATCGTGTGGCTTTAATAGCAGACGGTCAAGTTAATCTGCACCGCGATAAGTCGTCTGCCTGGTTTAATTACGCTAACCTGTCAAAAACCAATGATTTCAATTACACCACAGACGATGGATACCCGCGAATGCTGAAGATTAACCGCGAGAACCTGAAGTCCAGTCACCAGCTTACCTGGTTTATTATCGACTTCCTGATGCTGGGTCTGATCATTATCAACCTCGCATTCATCATCTGGGATTCCGTCTACAATTTCATCGCTATTCAGAACGCGCTGGCAGAACACCTGCCGGCACTTCAGGCTGCCTACCATCCAATACATGAAAACTTTATCTTATACGACTCGATGTTTGTTGCGGTTTTTCTTACCGAGTTCTTCGTGCGCTGGGGCTATGCATTAAAGGCCAAGGTGTACGACCGCTGGTATTTTTACCCCTTTATTCATTGGTATGATCTGATCGGCTGTATTCCGGTGGGTAGTTTACGGTTCCTGCGGGTTCTGCGGGTTATTTCGATTGTTTACCGCCTGCACCAGTACAAGATTATCGATGTGACCGGTACCGGCCTTTACCGCTTCGTAAACTTCTACTACGAAGCGTTCATGGAAGAACTTTCTGATCGTATCGTAGCCAAGGTATTGAGCGGTGTTCAGCACGAGCTAACGCTCGGATCTTCGTTGTTCGAGAAAATCCAGAATGACATCCTGTACCCACGACGCGAGATGCTTTCCGAGTGGATTTCAACTCGCGTTGCAGAGGCGGCACAGGAAGGTTACATCCCCAACCGTGGTGCGTTGAGAAGCTACCTTGAAGCCAGGGTCGATCATGCGCTTGAGCAGAATATGGAACTGTCGCGGCTAAAATACCTGCCGGTGGTTGGGTCAACTATCAAGGACACCCTGGAAGATGCCGTGGGCGATATTGTTGCCAATGTTATTCAACAGATTTTAGAAGACCTAGCCTCTTCCTCAAACCACGGATTTATTGAAGACATTGTAAATGCCTTTATACGCGGGCCGGGCGCATCACAAAACAAAGAAGAAAGAAACGAGGCATTGATCGCACTGATCATCGAAATTATTGACGCTATTAAGGTTCAGGTTCGGGTCAAGCGCTGGCGGGAACAGCTTCCCTAAACGCCCGATCTGAGTACACCCAAGACCGTAAAACAAGAACAACACCAACGAGACGTACCATGGATGAATTGCACTACCAGCCAGCCCATGCGCTGCTGACACAACTTGAAGCCGGCACCCTGAGCAGCGAAACGCTGGTAACCGCCCTGCTTGCAAGAATCCACGAACATAACCCGGCGGTAAACGCCATTGTTACGCTAGACGAAGCTCTCGCGCTTGAGCAAGCACGTGAAGCAGATCAGAAGCGCACTACCGGCGCGGCCACAGGCGCCCTACATGGCCTACCTCTCACCCTAAAAGACACTTGGGAGGTGTCCGGCATGGCCTGCACAGCCGGCGCTACCGCATTGCGCAACTACAGTCCCGAACGCCATGCTGATGTGGTGCAGCGCTTGGAAGACGCCGGTGCCATTATTCTGGGCAAAACCAACGTCCCGGTTTATGCCACCGACCTGCAAAGCTACAACAAGCTCTTTGGCGTAACCAATAACCCGTATAACGCCAATCACACTCCGGGTGGTTCATCCGGCGGTGCGGCCGCAGCCTTGGCGGCCGGAATGACCCCGTTGGAAGTCGGCAGCGACTTAGCCGGCTCAATTCGCATTCCCGCCCATTTTTGTGGCGTTTTCGGGCACAAACCTTCGCGCTCGCTGGTCTCTTTTCGTGGGCACATTCCTGGCCCCCCGGGCACCCAATCACAGCCGGACCTGGCTGAAGGTGGCGCCCTGGCCCGAAACGCCAAGGATCTGGAACTGCTCTTGAAGGTTATTGCCGGGCCAAAGCCGGTTGATGGCCGGTGCTGGCAACTGGAGATGGCTCCCTCGCGGCTGAATACGCTAAAGCAAACACGGGTCGGGTTATGGCTGGAGGATCCTTTGTGCCCGGTTGAGAAGGAACTTACCGATGGCTACCGCGCCCTAGGCACTACACTTGCCGACCAAGGTGCCCTCGTATCTGAGGCCAACCATCCTTTATTGAACCTAGCAGCCTGTCGGACTTGCACCTGACAGACAGCGTTTAAAGTGATCTTGTT
>NZ_JBQDKB010000065.1:0-21226 GCF_052094685.1 Marinobacter sp. | reverse complement strand
GTTCAAAAAAACGGCTACCGGCTTCAAGCACAAGTCAGCCTTCACCAGTCACATCTTGACCAAGAAGACCCCTAAGCGTAAGCGTCAGCTGCGTGGTACTTCATTGGTTGCCAAGTCTGATGTGGCATCCGTAAAACGTATGCTCGCGTAATTAGCGCACACTGCATATACAACGGTTTAAAGGTAGAAGGATTATAGTATGGCTCGTGTTAAGCGTGGCGTGGTTGCACGTCGTCGTCACAAGAAGGTTTTAAAGCAGGCCAAGGGTTACTACGGAGCTCGTAGCCGTGTATTCCGCGTTGCTAAACAAGCGGTTATCAAAGCCGGTCAGTATGCGTATCGCGACCGTCGTAACCGTAAGCGTTCATTCCGCGCACTGTGGATTGCCCGTATCAACGCAGGCGCTCGGGTTAACGGCCTATCATACAGCCGTTTGATCGCTGGTCTGAAAAAGGCAAACGTTGAAATCGATCGTAAGGTTCTGGCCGACCTGGCCATGAACGAGCAGCAGGCATTTGCCGCTGTTGTTGAGACAGCAAAAGCATCTCTTTGATCGCTTAGCTCTTTCATCGATTACGAATCGATTCGGTGCCCCGTGCTGATTAGTCAGCACAATCGGCACCGTTTAATAGGGGAAGGGCACGCTCTTCCCCTATTTTTGTTTAAAGATTTCATCTTTTGAAATCCTCACTTCTGGTTTGGAGCAGGGTCAATGGAAAACCTGGAGCAACTGGTTCAGGACGGTTTAACGGCGGTCGAAAACGCCGACAGCTTGCAGGCGCTTGATCAAATTCGTGTGGAGTACCTTGGTAAGAAAGGCGCTATTACCCAGCAAGCAAAAACCCTGGGCAAACTCTCTGCAGAGGAACGCCCAGCAGCCGGCCAGAAGATTAATGAGGCAAAAGGACAGGTTGAGCAGGCAATTAATGCCAAGCGCACCGATCTTGAGCGTATCGCTATTGAGCAAAAGCTTGCCAGCGAATCTATTGATGTAAGTCTGCCTGGTCGTGGTCAGGATCTTGGTGGGTTACACCCAGTTACCCGTACACTTCAGCGTATTGAAGAGTTCTTTTCCCGTGCCGGCTATACCGTAGAGCAGGGGCCAGAGATTGAGGACGACTATCACAACTTCGAAGCGCTCAATATCCCCGGCCACCATCCCGCCCGTGCTATGCACGATACGTTCTATTTCAACCCTGGCACATTGCTGCGCACCCACACTTCGCCGGTTCAGATTCGCACCATGGAAGCGGCCAAGCCTCCGTTCCGTATGATCTGTCCAGGCCGCGTGTATCGGTGTGATTCCGATATGACTCACACGCCTATGTTTCATCAGGTTGAGGGGTTGTTAGTCGAGAAGAATGTCAGTTTTGCAGATCTGAAAAGCACCGTGGAAGAGTTTCTGAGGGTGTTTTTCGAGCGCGATCTTCAGGTGCGTTTCCGCCCATCTTACTTCCCGTTTACCGAGCCCTCCGCAGAGGTGGATATCGAGTGGGGTCGTGAAGCCGATGGCAGCATAAAGTGGCTAGAAATTATGGGGTGCGGCATGGTGCATCCGAAAGTGTTTGGATACTGCGGTATTGATGCCGAGGAGTATCGGGGCTTTGCATTTGGCATGGGTGCCGAGCGCTTGGCTATGCTCCGCTATGGCGTAAATGATCTGCGCATGTTCTTTGAGAACGACCTGCGCTTTCTTCGTCAGTTCCGTTAATACGACTTTTACGGCATTTGAATCAATAGTCGAAACCGCATCAGGACAAGGCAATAACCATGAAATTCAGTGAGCAGTGGCTGCGCGAGTGGGTTAACCCAAACATTAATTCTCAGCAATTGATGGATCAAATTACGATGGCCGGCTTGGAAGTTGATGGCTTCGAACCCGTAGCTGGCAAGTTTCAAGGCGTAGTGGTTGGGGAGGTTCAATCGGTTGAGCCCCACCCGGATGCTGACAAACTGCGGGTATGTCAGGTTAATGATGGCCGCCAGATCGTTCAGGTTGTCTGCGGCGCACCCAACGTTCGTGAAGGGCTGAAAGTACCTTTTGCTGTGGTTGGCGCTGTGCTACCGGGAGATTTCAAAATCCGCAAAGCCAAGCTGCGTGGCCAACCTTCTGAAGGCATGCTGTGCTCGGAATCTGAGCTGGGGTTGTCCGACAGCCACGAAGGCCTGATGGAATTGCCTGCTGAGGCTCCGGTCGGTGCTGCGCTGACGGATTACCTTAAGCTGAATGATGTTGCCATCGATGTAGACCTGACCCCCAACCGAAGCGATTGTTTGTCCGTTAAAGGTATCGCTCGGGAAGTGGGTGTTTTGAATAGTTTGGTTCCGAATGCTCCCCAGATTAATCCCGTGGAAGCCGTACACTCAGAAGTACCGGATATTCGGGTGGATGCGCCCGAGGGTTGTCCGCGTTACCTGGGCCGCATACTTCGCAATGTAAATTTGCAGGCTGAGGCGCCTCTGTGGATGCAGGAAAAACTTCGTCGTTCTGGCGTTCGGTCGATTGATGCCGCGGTGGATGTAACCAACTACGTAATGTTGGAGCAGGGCCAGCCTATGCATGCCTTTGATCGAGAAGAGATCAATACCGGTATTGTGGTGCGCATGGCAAAGCCCGCAGAGAAGCTGGTGCTACTGGATGGCCAAGAAGTTGAGTTAACTGAAAAGACCCTGGTGATTGCCGATCATGAAAAGCCCATCGCCATTGCGGGCATTATGGGCGGTGAACACTCAGGTGTAAGCGCCAACACCCGTGATCTTGTGCTTGAGTCTGCCTATTTTGAGCCAATCTCTCTCGCAGGCAAGGCTCGCCATTACGGCCTGCACACAGATGCCTCCCATCGCTTCGAGCGTGGAGTGGATCATGAGCTGGCACGCGACGCCATGGAGCGTGCAACAAGGCTGCTGATGGACATTGTAGGCGGCGAGCCCGGCGAAATTGTTGAAGTTGCCAGTGCAAAGCATTTGCCAGAAGTACGCTCAATTGATCTGCGCTCAAAGCGTCTTGCGGATGTGTTGGGCCTAAGCATTGATCGCACCACGGTTGAAGAGATTCTTCTTCGGCTGGGCTTGCGTGTTGATAAGCTGCTAAAAGACGGTTGGCGCATCATTGCTCCCAGCTTCCGCCCCGATATTTCGATCGAGGAAGACCTCATTGAAGAAGTGGGCCGCATCTATGGTTACAACAACTTGCCGGTTACTGAGCCGATAGGTTCCTTGGGTCTCAGAGTAAACGACGAAGCGACGCGCCCGTTGGCGGCCATACAAAATTATTTTGTGTCTCATGGCTACCAGGAAGCAATCACTTACAGTTTTGTTGATCCGAAGGTCCAGGCGCAAATAGATCCAGAGCGTAAAGGAATTGCCCTGGCAAACCCGATCTCGTCAGACCTGTCGGTTATGCGGACGACTCTCTGGAGCGGCCTACTGAAAACGGTTGCCCACAACCAGAATCGGCAGCAACCGCGCATTCGCCTCTTTGAAACAGGCTTGCGCTTTCTGCAGGAAGACCAGCGTATTGATCAGCAGCCCATGCTGGCAGGTGTAGTTGTTGGTTCTCAGTATCCTGAAAATTGGGTGAACGGTCGTAGAACTGCGGACTTCTTTGATGTAAAAGGAGAGCTAGAAGGGCTCTTTAGTTTGTTGGGCATTGAAATTAGATTTGTCGGCAGCAGGCACCCGGCATTACATCCGGGGCAGACAGCTGAGCTGGTTCGGGATGGCGAGCATGTAGGCTGGTTGGGCACCTTGCATCCGCAAGTGCAGAAAAATCTTGAACTTAATGGCACGATCCTTATGTTTGAGCTATCCTTAAATTCGATCGTTACCGGATATGTGCCTAATTTCAAAGAAATTTCGAAATTCCCGGAAGTTCGTCGGGATTTGGCAATTGTTATCGGTGGTGATGTCGCGTTTGCCGACGTGGAAAGTGTAACCCGAAAATATGCCGGTGAGCGCCTGACAGCGTTGCGTGCGTTTGATGTTTATGAAGGAGAGAGCTTAGGCGAGGGTAACCGAAGCCTGGCGCTTAGTCTGTTCTGGCAGCATCCTGAACGTACGTTGAATGAAGATGAAGTGCATTCGCTCTTCAACGGTGTAATCGACGCACTGAAGGATGAGCTGAGGGCAACACTAAGGAGTTGAGAAATGGCGGCTTTGACGAAAGCGGAAATGGCAGAGCGCTTGTATGAGGAATTGGGCCTGAACAAACGCGAAGCCAAGGAAATGGTTGAAGCTTTCTTCGATGAGATCAGAGGCGCACTCAGCCACAACGAGCAAGTAAAATTGTCGGGTTTCGGTAACTTTGATCTGCGTGATAAAAAGCAGCGTCCGGGGCGAAACCCAAAAACTGGCGAAGAGATTCCGATAAGCGCACGACGTGTTGTTACGTTTCGCCCGGGACAGAAACTGAAGCAAAAAGTAGAAGCGTATGTTGGAACCGAGTCATAACAACGAACTCCCCGCTATACCCGGGAAACGCTATTTCACAATAGGTGAGGTTGCCGAGCTGTGCGCAGTGAAGGCTCACGTTCTGCGCTATTGGGAACAGGAGTTTCCGCAGCTGTCACCGGTAAAACGCCGGGGTAATCGCCGCTATTATCAGCGGGCAGATGTGATTACCATTCGCCAGATACGCAGTTTGCTGTACGAGCAGGGTTATACCATTGGTGGCGCCAAGCAGAAGCTTAGCAGCCATGAGGTTAAAGATGACACCACTCAGTACAAGCAGCTTATTCGGCAGATGATCAGTGAATTGGAAGAGGTTCTGGACGTACTTAACGCGCCAGCAAAATAGACC
The DNA here is from genome assembly GCF_052094685.1 of Marinobacter sp. Lineage (GTDB taxonomy): Bacteria > Pseudomonadota > Gammaproteobacteria > Pseudomonadales > Oleiphilaceae > Marinobacter. The sequence goes on along the minus strand of NZ_JBQDKB010000065.1, from coordinate 16,428 downwards.
GTCTCTTCAAGCAAAAAAGCCGAAGTGATTTCCCATCACTTCGGCTTTTTTGTGTCTGAATTAACCTACTCTCATCATTGATAACTAGCTCTCCCTTGCAGGAGGGGCGTCATCGGCCGCAATTGCTTTCGGTGTAATTTCCACATAAAGCGTCATAATGTTGTTTGCAACAAGCTCATCAATATATTTCATGAGCGATGACAGGTGCACCTCAGCCGCTGCTTCTTCCGATTGGCCAAATTTGCAATCGAAGCCCCAATATATTGCGCCGGAAGGTAGGGGTTTTTTACGTTCTTTTTTCAGGAATTTTCTGATGTCGTGCTTTACCGAGTCGACGACGCGAGGCACTTTGATTTTCGGGTGGTCTAACTTATAGGTCTTTTTCATTGGGATCCTACTAGGATGGGCTGCAACTGTGTACGGGAGAATGTTTAATGGTACCGGGGCCGGAGGCAAGCACACTGGCGCCTCCGGCTTTCGGGTATTGCGAGTAATAAGCTAGGCAGCTTACCAGTCAGTGACGGATTTAACTTCCAGAAACTCTTCCAAGCCCCAGACGCCGCCTTCACGGCTGCCATTGCCTGACTGTTTCATACCGCCAAATGGGAAGCCGGCTGATCCAGACTTGCCGTTGACTTCCACCATGCCTGATCTGACCTGCTTGGCGAGCCTGTGGGCTCTTGTTTTGTCAGAGGTCTGGATGTAGTTGGTAAGCCCATAGAGAGTGTCGTTAGCCAGCTCTACAGCCTCCTCTTCAGTTTCAAAAGGCGTGATGGCTAGAACCGGGCCAAAAATTTCTTCGCTCCAGATGGTCATCTCGGGCGTGACATCCGCGAAAACGGTTGGCTTTACGAAATAGCCTTTTTCAAAACCTTCTGGGCGACCTTCACCGCCGGCCACCAGAGTGGCGCCCCCTTCTATACCCTGCTTGATCAGCCCCTGAACCTTGAGGAACTGTTGCTCAGAGACCACGGGCCCGATGTGCCGGCCCTCGGTACTGGCCAGGCCCACGTCGGTTTTATTGGCAATCGCTGTTGCGGTTTCAACTGCCTGTTGGTATACAGATTTCTCCACCAGCATGCGAGTGGGGGCGTTGCAAGACTGGCCTGAATTGGCAAAACAGTGGCGTACACCGCGAGTCACAGCTTTCTCATCAGCATCTGCAAAGATGATATTGGCACCTTTGCCACCTAACTCTAGACCGACCCGCTTCATGGTGTCAGCCGCTGCAATTGTGATGGCTTTGCCGGCACGGGTTGAGCCGGTAAAACTGACCAGATCAACATCTGGGTGCTCGGAGAGTTGCGAGCCAACGCCCGCACCATCGCCGTTAACAAGGTTGAATACGCCTTCCGGGAAACCTGTGCTATCAATCATTTCTGCCAAAAGCATGGCAGACAGAGGCGAGATTTCTGATGGCTTGAGCACCACTGTGCAGCCGGCAGCCAGTGCAGGAGCGACCTTCAGCATCACCTGGTTCATTGGCCAGTTCCAAGGTGTTATCAGCGCACAGACACCTACGGGCTCGTGCACAATGATGTTATCTGGAGCGTGATCGCCAAGCGGGTGCTCAAAGTCGAAAGATTTTAGCGCACGGATGGTGTTTTTCAGATGAGCCGCGCCAGCGCCAACCTGTGCGGTTTTCGCAAGATCAATGGGTGCCCCCATTTCCTGGCTGATGGTTTGTGCCATCTCGTCTGCCCGCGCCTTATATGTTTCGAACAGGCGTTCCAGAAGTTCAATACGTTGTTCTTTGGTAGAGGCCGACCAAGCCGGGAAAGCCATCTTTGCAGCACTAACAGCGTTATCTGTATCGGCTTGGGAGCCCAATGTGATTTGGGGAAAGCCCTTCTCATCAGAGGGGTTGATAACCTCTAGGTGCTGGGTTCCCGCAGGTGTGACCCATTTCCCATTAATGTAAAACTTGGTTGAATCCATCATGGCTCAGCTCTTTGTTGGGAATTTGGGCCATAGTAACAGATTGCTTGATTTTTGAGTCTAAGCCCTCGAGTTTTGCCCTCCGGGGCCGCTAAATAACTAATGCAGTCGTTTTGCGGCTGCCACTTCAGCTTCGCTCTAAAATACTCAGGATCAGAATATGCTGTTTAGTAGTAAAAAATTGCAATCGAAAATCAATGGCTTGGAAGCTGAGTTGGCGGTTTTTCAAGAAATACAAAGTGATCTTCGGGCAGAGATGATCTATTTTTCACTGGATCATCACGGAGAATTTCTCGAAGCTAACGAGCAATTTTTGCAGTCTTCAGGTTATTCATCCAGTGAAATCATTCATGCAAATTTTAAAGCGTTTGTTGTGAATAAATCTCTCAATAGAGATTATTGCAAACAAATGTTTGAGGCGATCCGAACGGGAAGTCACTGGCATGGAGCGTTGCAATTCGAGACTAAAAGCGGTGCTGATGTATGGTATCGATCGATTGTACAGCCTAAGAGTCGATTCGGTAATGAGCCTGCCGAGTTAGCGGTTTATTCTATAGAGCTTACCAAAACGATATCAACGACCCGGGAACATGAAGACCTAATGGCTGCCCTGGATCGGTCGTTGGCCATTATTGAGTTCAGTTTGGATGGCACGATATTGCACGCGAATGACAACTTTCTTAAAAGTGTGAATTACAAAAAAAGCCAGGTAATTGGCAAGCATCATCGGATTTTTTGTGATCCAGAAGAGGCGAGCTCTCAAGCTTACGTGGTTTTTTGGGAAACCTTGGCATCTGGGGAGTATGTGTCCGACAGGTTTAAACGTTTAGATAGCAAGGGAAACGTTGTTTGGTTAGAGGCCAGCTATAATCCAGTGCATGACGACGACGGTGATCTTTATAAGGTGGTTAAATTTGCAACGGTCATTACGAGGCAAATGAATCGAGAATTAGAAGTGTTGCAGACTGCGGAGATTGCCCACGACATTTCTAAAAAGACCGATGTAAACGCTGCAAAGGGAATTCGTGTCATTGAATCGACTGTTCAAACTATGAATGAGCTGTCCCAAGAAATGGACAACGCCAGCAAGGGTATCTTCGCCTTGGACGCCCAGTCAGCCAAGGTGTTCGCGCTGGTAGAAAGCATACGTGGTATAGCGGATCAAACTAATCTACTTGCGCTCAACGCCGCAATCGAAGCGGCTAGGGCCGGCGAGCAGGGAAGGGGATTTGCTGTCGTTGCGGACGAAGTTCGGCAACTTGCTTCCCGAACCAGCTCAGCGACAGCGCAAATTGTAGATGTTGTGTCCGAAAACAAAAAGCTAACTGAAGAAGCTGTTTCGTTAATTGAAGAAAGCCTGACGAAGGCTAACAAAGCACTCGCATTTTCAAGCGAAGCTGGGCAAGTAATGAATGAAATCCAGGATGGCGCTCGACAGGTTGTCGACGCGGTAAGTCAGTTCAAAGGCAGTCTGTAGCATTCGTCGAATTTAGGATAGGTCGCCAAAAAAACAAAAAAAAGGCAGGTCACCGTTAAGTGCCTGCCTTTTTGCGTAATTTGGTCGGGACGGTAGGATTTGAACCTACGACCCCTTGCACCCCATGCAAGTGCGCTACCAAGCTGCGCTACGCCCCGATTTGCTAATTCCTACCTTTTCAAAGCTGGGCTTTGATGGCATGTGCCAGTGAGACTTAAAGAGGAATCTCAGTGGCTTAGCGGGAGCGAAGTCTACACTAGCCCAATGTAAAAATAAACAGGCATTGTGGGGTTCGCCCCTATATTGTTTACCGAAGCTTGGTTTCTCTGAGTTGTTGTACGAACGCCGGCGGGTCAAACGTCTCCGGCTGGGATTCTGCCCAGTATTTGTCGAACACAGCTAGGCCAGTTTTGCCCTCAAGCAGGGCGCCGGGAGCCAGGAAGGGGAACAAATCAATGTACGAGTGTACCTCTGTTTTCGATACCCTACGGACGATGTGCTCGGGCCCCAGTTCGCCAGGATGGCGTAGGCCTGATGCCTCCAGCAGGTTCTGCAGGGCCTCAAGAGTGTTTTTGTGGAAGTTGTATACCCTTTTGCTTTTATCCTCTACATCCAGTTTGCTGCTTCTTCTGGAATCTTGCGTCGCAACACCGCTGGGGCAGCGACCTGTATGGCAGCTCAGGGCTTGAATGCAGCCCAGTGAAAACATGTAACCACGAGCCGCGTTGCACCAGTCGGCGCCCAGGGCCAGCGTGCGAGCGATATTGAAGGCTGAGGTGATTTTCCCCGCGGCGCCAATAGAGATGTCTTCCCTGAGGTTGGTGCCCACCAGCGTGTTGTGCACCAGAAGGAGCGCTTCTGTCATGGGGGTGCCAATGCGATTAATAAACTCCAGAGGTGCGGCCCCAGTGCCGCCTTCACCGCCATCTATAACGATAAAATCTGGCTTGCGACCGGTTTTAAGCATTGCTTTCACGATGGCAAACCATTCCCAGGGGTGGCCGATGGCCAGCTTAAAACCTACCGGCTTGCCTCCAGACAAGTCGCGGAGCTGATCCAGAAACTCGAGCATCTCTATTGGTGTTGAAAAGGCAGAATGTTGGGCCGGTGAAACGCAATCTTCGCCTACGGATACACCCCGGGCTTCCGAAATTTCCGGTGTTACCTTGGCGCCTGGGAGAATGCCCCCATGACCTGGTTTTGCACCCTGAGATAGTTTGACCTCTATCATTTTTACTTGGTCGAGCGTCGCGTTCTTCTCAAACTTTTCAGGACTAAACGAGCCGTCTTCGTTCCGGCAGCCGAAATAGCCTGAGCCTATTTCCCACACCAGGTCGCCACCGGGCTGTTTGTGATAGCGGGAGATAGAGCCTTCACCTGTGTCGTGATAGAAGTCGCCCATTTTTGCGCCTGTGTTCAGGCTTAGAATGGCGTTTGCAGAAAGTGAGCCAAAGCTCATGGCCGAGATGTTGAAGACGCTTGCACTGTATGGCTTGGCGCAGCGGGGGCCTATATGAACACGAAAGTTGCTGTCTGGAATTGTAGACGGTTTCAGGGAGTGATTGATCCACTCAAATCCCTCTTCGTACATCTTCAATTGTGAGCCGAAGGGGCGCTTGTCCAGTACGTTTTTGGCGCGCTGGTAGATGATGGTGCGCTGATCCCTGGAAAATGGCTGCTCGTCGTTATCAGACTGAATAAAGTACTGTCGAATCTCTGGCCCTATGGATTCAAACAGATAGCGGAAGTGCACCATGATGGGGTAGTTTCGGCTGATCGTATGTTTGGTTTGCAGCACATCGTAGGTGCCAAGAATGACTAGGGCGCCGAATATACCGGGGATTAGATACCATGCTTCATAGTGCAGGCTGAGCGCCAGTGAGGTAATGAAGCCGGTGATGCTTATGATGAAGGCTGAGTAGCGCATCGGGAAAGTGGTTGTTTTTTCCATGGATCTCTCACTTTACTTCGTGGATATGGTGAGTGGTTTGCATCATTTTGTTGGCGCCCAGTATATCGATACGGCGCCTAACTGCTATCCGATTGATTATACTTTCGGTATTTGCAGTTTCGACTTTGATCTAGTTTCAGCGCGGAAGTGTCAGATTTTCACGTTTTTGATGTTTTGAGCTCAAAACATTATTATGGCGCGCTTGTAACGTTCTAACCCTCAGTTGCTAGGGGGATTTCGGTACTAAATTCAAAATTAGGAGGCGCCAACACGTGGGCGACGTAATTAAAGACGAGTATCAAACGGATTACGTAGCTGGCCAGGATAATATCAGACCATTCGGGCTGGATCTGCACGCACCGGTTTTTCCGATTACGGCAATATTGGTGGTGGTGTTTGTTATTGGAACGTTGATGTTTCCGACAGTAGCTAAAGACTTGTTGGACGGCGCCAAGAACGACATTATCGAAACTTTTGATTGGTTCTTTCTGTTAAGTGCCAATGTTTTTGTCATCGTGTGTATTGCGTTAATTTTTATGCCGGTGGGTAAGATCCGCTTGGGTGGCATGGATGCGAAGCCCGAGTTTTCTACCATCTCCTGGTTTGCGATGCTTTTCGCAGCCGGCATGGGTATTGGCCTGATGTTCTGGGCTGTGGCAGAACCGGTGGCTTATTACACGGGCTGGTTCGGCACACCTTTTGGCGCAGAGGCGAACACGCCAGAAGCGCGTAATCTTGCCATGGGTGGCACCATGTACCACTGGGGCCTTCATCCGTGGGCTGTGTATTCGATTGTTGCGCTTTCTCTGGCCTTCTTTGCGTACAACAAGAACATGCCGCTGACCATTCGCTCGGCGTTCTTCCCGCTGCTGAAAGACAAAGTGTGGGGCTGGCCTGGTCATATCATTGACAGCTTGGCGGTTGTGGCCACGATTTTTGGCCTGGCGACTTCGCTCGGGTTTGGCGCGCAGCAAGCAGCTTCAGGCCTTGACTATCTATTTGGCATGGGCTCAGGCATCAACGTTCAGATGGCTATCATTGTTGGTGTAACAGCTGTTGCGCTTCTCTCAGTGCTACGAGGCCTCGACGGCGGCGTTAAAGTGCTGAGCAACATCAACATGTCGCTGGCAGGCATTCTGTTGTTCTTCGTTATTTTTGCCGGCCCCACCATGAGCATACTGGAAAACCTATGGGTAACGAGTACCAGCTATGTAACCAACGTTGTGGCATTCAGTAATCCGTTTGGCCGTGAAGATGAAGCCTGGATGCGTGGCTGGACTGTGTTCTATTGGGCATGGTGGATTTCCTGGTCGCCGTTTGTGGGCATGTTTATTGCGCGAGTTTCCAAGGGCAGAACAGTTCGTGAATTCATACTGGCGGTTCTTATTATTCCGACTGTGATTACTGCGGTATGGATGAGTTCCTTTGGTGGCGCGGCACTTGAGCAGATTGACCAGGGTATTGGAGCGCTTGCGGAAGATGGCATCACTGAGGTTTCTCTGGCGACCTTCCAAATGTTTGCAAACCTTCCAATGACTGAGATCCTTTCGTTTATTGGTATTGTGCTGGTATTGGTGTTTTTTATAACCTCTTCAGATTCTGGTTCGCTGGTTATCGACAGCATAACTGCGGGTGGTAAAACCGATGCGCCCACCGCACAACGTGTGTTCTGGGTTGTTATGGAGGGGGCTATTGCGGCTGCGTTGATATTTGGTGGCGGCACCGATGCTCTGGGTGCTATCCAGGCGACTGCAGTGAGTGCAGGCTTACCATTTACGGTAATACTGCTGGTTATGACTTGGGGCTTGCTGAAAGGCCTGACCCATGAGCGGAAGCTGCTGATCGCCAGGGGCGAGATGACTTAAAGCAGTGAAGCATAAAAAAACCGGAGCTTTTTGGCTCCGGTTTTTTTATGCCTATAATTTAGTAAGACAGAAAACTTAAAGGGGGTTTTTAGTCTCTCGCCTTAAAGCTTGGCGAAGGTTTCCATGGCGTAGTTAGCCCGCTCTGTGGGTGTGAAGTGCGGGCGTTTCAGGCCTTCAACGGCGCCTAATCTAGGTAGCAGCCCACGGCCATTCGCCATCTGGATCGCCAAGCCAGGCCTGGCATTAAGCTCAAGCAGTAAGGGGCCTTCGCTGGCGTCCACCACTAGATCAACACCCATGTAGCCTAGCCCCGTTGCTTCATAACAGCGTGAAGCCATTTCCAGCATCTCACCCCAAGCGTCAATATGGATGTTTCCCAGAGCCAAGCCGGTGTCAGGATGAAGCGTGATAGGTCGGTTGAACTGCACAGCGTTCAGGCTCTTGCCGGTGCCAATATCCAAGCCCACACCCACCGCGCCCTGGTGTAGGTTAGCTTTGCCATCAGATGCTGCCGTAGCAAGCCTCAGCATGGCCATCACTGGGTACCCCTGGAACACGACTATGCGTATGTCGGGTACGCCTTGGTGGGAATAGCGGGCCAATGAGGGGGCGGATTCGACCAAATTTTCAACGATGGCCACATCTGGTGTACCTGCAAGGGAATAGAGCCCGGCCAGAATGTTGGTCAGGTGCCGCTCCAATACAGGTGCCCCTACACGGGCGCCGGATGCTTTCACAAAATGATCGCCATCCCGGCCGGTGATCACAGTAATGCCTTTACCACCCGAGCCCTTCGCAGGTTTGATGGCAAAGCCAGCTAGGTCTGCAGCCATTTCCCGGAACCGGGAGATTTCATGCTGCTGCTTTACAACCTGCAGAAGCTTTGGCGTTTTTACACCATACTCGGCAACAGCCAGCTTCGTTTTGAGCTTGTTGTCTACCAGAGGGTAGGACGAGCGCTCGTTGTAGCGCGCTATGTAGTCCACATTGCGCCGGTTCATGTTCAGCATGCCCAGACGCTTCAGTGAGCGTGGAGAGATCCAGTCCATATCAGTCGTAGGCCTTCATTGGCGTGAAGCGTTTAAGCTCTGTGAGCTTATAGCCGGTGTATTGGCCCATCAAAAGAATCAGTCCCAGAACGGCAAAGTGCAGCTCGGGGAAATTGAACGTTAGATGGCCAGCCAAAGGTGCGCTCATCAGCAAATAGGCACAGATGGCAACGAACAGGCTGCCGGAACCCTGAATCAGAACTTCTTGGCCACTTTCTTCTTCCCATAGAATGGACATGCGCTCAATGGTCCAGGCGATGATGACCATGGGGAAGAAGGTGACGGTCATCCCCGTATTAAAGCCCATCTGGTAACCGAAGATACTCAGGCCAGCGGTGATAAATATCACCAGAATGATTAGTGCGGATATTCGGGATACCAGCAGCAGGTTCAAGCTGGAGAGGTACCCACGCATTAACAAGCCAATGGAAACCACCGATAAAAACGCCACAAGCCCAGGTATCAGCGTGGTTTGCACAAAGGCAACCGCAATCAACACCGGCATGAAGGTGCCGGACGTGCGAATGCCAATCACAATGCGCATAAACGCAACCACAAGTGCCCCAAGTGGCAGCAACAGCAGCATGCGAAACATGCTCTGCTCTTCAATCGGGAGTTCATAGAAACTCAGAAAGCCCAGGCCATTACCATCGGCCTGCATGGCCGAAAGCTGAAGCGCGGGTATGGTTTGCCGAAGCATCGAGAAGCTGACCTGAGAATTGCCGCCGCCAACAACGTCGAGCATAGACTCCGAGCCTTGGCGCCATAGCAGTACATTTTCGGGAACACCTTGGGCGGCGGTTTTAGGGTTGAGCGTCAGCCATTGATCGCCGTTGTATATCTGCAAAAAAGGCGTCAGTTGCTGGCGCCGGCGTGCATCTTCCAACTTTAGGCCGTCGGCCGTTCTTGCCGGAATCCCGGAGTGGTTAAGCATGTTAACGAGCAATGGCAAGTAGTTATCTTCGGAAACCAGCAAAGTGGTGTTCTGCACTCGAGTATCCGGTTGCATCAGACGGATGAGTTCCCGGGTCATGCTTTCTGGCGTGCTGGAGCGTGCTTCGGCCTGTGCCAGGATCTCTCGCACCGCGGTGGCCTGAGGCTCTTCCCAGAACAGTCTTTGAGTTTGGGGTTTCTGTGCTGGCGGCGTAGGTTCCGCCGCTGGATCAGGTATGAACTGCGCCTTAAAATACAAGGTTTGCGGGCCAGCAGCTTCGCGCTTTGTCCATTCAGCCCGGCGGCTACCGGCGCTATTGATGATGGTGAAACCAAAGCCTGGCGATGCAGCTTGCTCTGTCAGAATCTGAAACCCAGGTGGCCGTTCGGGAACATTCAGGCTAGCGACTACAGGGTCATTGCTACCGTCAAAATCAACACGGGCTTCCACCATCCAGACTGGGCGCTGTTCACCGGTCAACCATGGGATTCCTAGCTCCACGTGTCGCCACGTGGCGAGTGAAATACCTGCAGCAATTAACAGAAAAACGGCAATATAAAACGGTAGGCGGGAGGGACTATTCACTTTGGTTTCCCGTTGGTATCGATACGAATGGAATCTGGCAATTCGGTGGCGTATTCCTTGCCAACATCAACGAGCATGACATCCCTTAGTACGTTGCGGCCTATAAGCGCTTGGTAGGTCAGGTTGCTCCGGTCCGCCAAGGTAAACTCTGCCACTTGTTGGTGGTTGCCAATGGTGAACTGAAGCTCAACAACCATGCGCCGTTCTGCCTCGTCAGTACTGGATTGGATGACTTTCACGCGCCGTGAAATTTCTTTCTCAAGAGTCATGAAGTCTTCAGTGTTAGGTACGGGGACGTCAAAACGCACCCAGCTACTGCCATCGCGCTCGAAGCGTGTAATGTTGCGCGCGTCGATGGAGGAGGTTTCTGCACCGCTATCAATTCGGGCTTTATAGACCAGCCCTGGCCCTGCAAGATAGAAATTCTCAATCTCGCCCACAACGACCTTTCCTTTAAGTCGGTCGGCCCTACCTTTTTCATTATCGGTAGCAGGGCAAGCTTTCTGAGTAGGCATGGGCGGACAGGAGGGTTTCTCAACCTGAGTTGCGATGGCCTCCAGCACCTTCTGCGTGGCGGTTTCGTTATGTTTCAAATACTGGTTTTGCCGGATAGTAGCGTTGTTTTCCATGGTCACCAATGTGGCGCGTTGGCTTTGCACCGAGGTGTTCAGCTCGCCCAGATCAGATTTGGGCACCATGAAATATCTGTCTGCCGAGCAACCCGTCAGCAGAACAGTGCCTGCAATAACCACAACGGATAATGTCGATAGACCAGCTCGAAACCGTTTAGAACGCATGAAAAACCCCTGAGCCGGTTGCCGGTCACATTTGGATAAAGTAGATGTGACGGTCTAAAAATGTATGACGGAGAATATCTGGGGCGGAAGTATACAACAACCAACCTGTGTATTTGCTTTACAGTTGGTTAAGGGGCGTTATTTTTGGATAAAAAGTGGCTTGTTCCAAGAATTTCGTCTGAGCATAGGTACTCTTGAACCACTGGGGAGCAGTTTAGGTATAGCAGCAGTAATTCCCTCTGGATATCCTGATCTTGAATCCGTGCGGCAAAAACGATCAGATCCCGTACGGTATCGTCATTGTTGATTTGTGCCGCTTCAGGGTTCCGGCCATACCGACTCTTGAGTAAGGCTGTCAGGCGATCAAGATGAAACTCACCCGTGTGGGTAATATGAGGGAGAATCCGAAACCCGGCGGAGCCATAAAAGTTAGGCATGCCTTCTCTGCACGCATGGTCGGAGCAGTCAGTCTGTAGAAAATCTGTGCCGAGCTTTCGCCAGAGTTCTTTTAGCATGGTTATTTGTCCGTTTTGGCTCTGCGTCGACCCGAAAGCCGTTAAAAAAGCGTAATGCTATTAATCGCGAGCGACATATACCTTTTAATAGATATTACGGTGCGCGTCCAGAGTCGGGTTCAGGCACATTGCCAAATTGCCAAGCAGTCGTGATGCGGGCCGTGCGTGCGTCTCTGGCCTTTGGGGCCGAAGAAATGGTGGTTGTGTTCCGATAGAATGTAATGCGTGCGTAAGCTCACGTTAATCTGGATAAGTATTGAAAACCCAAAGGAGTATTGGTTGTGCCAGAAGCCGTCAGTGAATTTATAGTATCCCGGCCGGGATTAGTGGCGGCGTTGGTTGCTCTGCTGTTTGCAACCACGGTTATTGTTGTCATGTTTTTGGCGAAGGCTAGGGCGGAAAGCCGGGCTGCAGGTTTACAATCTGATGTGGTAGCTCAAGGCCGGCGGATTGAGGAGTTGGTAAGCGAGCGCCAAAGCCAGCAAGCGAAGATTGACGAACTTATGGCTGAGTTGAGCGAAGCCCGTGCGGTGCAGCGAGAGCAGCAAGTTATACTGAAAGAGGAACGGCGCTCTGGTGCTGAGAAACTTGCACTGCTGGAGCACAATCGGGATGCCCTCAAACAGGAGTTTGAAAATCTCGCCAACCGGATTTTTGAGCAGAAAAGTGAGCATTTTTCCCAGCAAACCCGCACAAGTCTTGATTCCTTGCTCAACCCCTTCCGTGATCAGTTGCAGGATTTCCGCAAGCGAGTTGAGGACGTATACACCACTGAAACCCGGGATCGGCAGGCCCTTCGCAGCGAGATAAAATCTCTTCAGGACCTTAACCGTCAGATTACCGAAGAGGCCTCCAACCTTACCCGGGCTCTGAAAGGCGATAAAAAGATACAGGGCAACTGGGGCGAGCTGATACTTGAGCGGGTTTTGGAAAAATCCGGGCTACGCAAGGGCATTGAGTATGAGACCCAGGGCAGCTACAGGGACAGCGAAAACCAACTTCTGAGGCCGGATGTGGTCGTGAATCTTCCGGATAGTCGAAACCTGGTGATCGACTCCAAGGTCTCCCTGTTGGCTTACCAAAAGTGGGTGACGGAAGAAGATGACAGCGTGCGGGAAGAAGCGCTTAAAGATCATGTGGAAGCGGTTCGGAACCACATTCGTACGCTCAGCGAGAAAGACTATAGCCAGTTAAGTGGCCTGCACTCGCCAGATTTTGTTTTCCTTTTCATGCCTATAGAACCGGCATTTGTAGCGGCTTTTCAGCAGGACGAGAACCTTTTCGCAGAAGCCTTTGAACGAAAGATTATTGTAGTAACACCCACAACACTGCTGGCGACTCTACGAACGATTGAGAATATCTGGCGGTATGAGCGCCAGAGCCAAAATGCGCGCTTGATAGCAGAGCGCGCAGGCGCAGTTTATGACAAACTTAGGGTGTTTGTGGAAGCCATGGAGCGTCTTGGCGGGCAACTCCATACCGCACAGGTTACCTACGATTCAGCCATGAGTACGCTGACTAGGGGGCGGGGGAATCTTGTTTCCCAAGCTAACCGCTTTGTTGAGCTTGGCGTGCGGGTAAAAAAGGAATTGCCGAAAGCCGTTACGGATCAGGCGGAGGTGGATTTTGATCAGGAAACACATCGCAACGAGCCGGATTCGGAAAAACAGGCAATTGGTGCAGATAACGAGCAGGAGTAAGTGCCATGGCAGTATGTTTTGGGGATAGCCGTTTACCGGCCTGGACATTAAAAGGCCGCCAACTGGTTCAAGGAGCAGTTGTCGCGTCGGCGCTTATGGCAGGGCAAGCAGCCGCACTGGCACCGGAGCACGAGAGCCGCCGTCTGATGTTGGCGACCGAAGAGGCCGTAACAGCTGAAAACTGGGGCGAAGCCAGTGAGTATCTAACTCGCTTGCAGAACCTGGACGCGAAAAAACCAGCCGATTACCACTATTACCGTGGCAGAGTGATGCTTCAGTCTTCTCATTTCAATGAAGCCCAATCGGCGCTTGAAGCTTATGTGACCAAGGCTGGTACGGAAGGCGATCATTATCAGAACGCTCTGAAGCTGATCACCGAGATTGAGCGAGCAAGAAAAGAGAATGCTAAGGCGCCACAGATTGGCGATGAAGCCAGAATCGCCGTGATTGAGCCCGCAGGAGATAAGCGAGTTGCCTCGTTGCGCAAGCTGTATCTGGCGGATTCTGATCGCGAGGCGCTTGTTCTACACCTCAATAGCCTGCTAGGTATTGCAGGGTGGCGGCAGGATCAGACTGTTGTACGCCTGGATCGGCCAGCGGATATTGAGTACCGACTGAGCATTGGCAATGATGCTATTTCCACCCAAGAGATCCGGCGTAACGACTCAGGTGGTGTTACTCGTAAGACCACGCAGATTCCGGTTTTTGGTGTAAACCCCCAAGTAGAGTGGGGATGTGAGCAGGCTGTTGCTGCCTGTTGGGTATACGACCCACGAGACGGCTCTCGCCTGTTCCAGCTTTCGCCCAATCGAAGCCAAACAGAGGAGATAGCACAGACTCTGGGTAAACTAATCCGCAACCTGCAGGCCCCTTCAGGTTCCTAACGCTCCGCTTCGGTATTACCCCGTTCGCCTTCCCGATAGGCGCCCGGGGTAACCCCTGTCCACTTCTTGAACGCACGGTGGAAGGTAGAGGGTTCTGTGAACCCGACTTTTTCTGCTATGTCATTAATAGAAAGTTCCTGCCTGCCCAAGTAGTAAATCGCCATATCCCTGCGTAGAAGATCTTTGATTTCTTGGAACGATGTATTTTCCTGTTTCAGCCTGCGGCGCAGGGTTTGCGGGCTGGTGTGGAGTTCAGCCGCAATCCATTCAAAATCGGGCAGGGGTTGTGCGAAATCTCGACCAATGAGTGCGCGAATTTTACCGGTAAATGTATTGCTCTCATCTGGTCGGGATAACAGATCCGCTGGTGAAGTTTTCAGAAACTGAACCACTTCCGACTTGTCTCTGATTACCGGTGCTGACAAAAAACGCTTATCAAACGTCAGCGCTGTGCAATCAGACTCAAATTCCAGAGGGCAATGAAAAATATGACGATACTCGTCGCCATGGGCTGGTCTGGAGTAGTCGAACTCAGCTTTGTCCAGCTCCACCGGCTGCCCGACCAGCCAGCAGCCAAGGCGGTGCCAGAGAACCAAGAGACTTTCACGCATAAAATAATGGGGGTCGTGGATGTCGCCTTCAATGTGCGTAACCAATCGCACCTGCTGGTTATCCGTTTCGAGCTTCATGGTCACCATAGGCTCGAACAAGCGAGAGAACTGATACGCCCGGCGGTACACGGCCTCCAAGGTAGGGCAGTCAATTACCAGAGCGCACATAGTGGCGAACGTGCCTGCCCGGGCGCGTCTGGGGCCAAGGCCCATGAGCTCATCATTTAAACGATTCCAAACAATTTGTAGCAGCAAACTGAACTGGTCACTGCTTACCCGCGCCATTTCAATGCGCAACAAATCGGTGGAAATCCCCGCATCCCGGAGCATCTCTTCGGTATCAAGCCCCAGGCGTTCAGCACCGGTCAGAGCCGCGTGTACAAAGTGCCGGGAAACTGTCAGGTCAGACATCTAACTCGCCATTTCGTTAAAACGAGACCTATCATAAAACCCCCAAGCCACATTGCAACCAGAGCAGCTGTAAGAATCGGCTAATTGTTATGGCGTAACAGGCAGTTGGCCCCAATGGCAAAACCGTGCAGCATGGGGCAAGCCAGAATTACACACTACGCACAAGGAGAACCCCATGGCAGGTCCTTTGACCTCAATGCGAATTCTAGATTTCAGCACACTGCTGCCCGGGCCATACGCCACCATGCTTTTGGCAGACATGGGCGCGGAAGTATTGAGAGTAGAGGCCCCAGACCGGGTAGACCTTACCCGTGTGATGCCACCCCACGATGCGGGTGTGAGCACTTCCCACGCATTCCTTAACCGGGGCAAACAGTCTCTTGCGTTGAACCTGAAAAAAGAAGGCAGTAAGGAAAAGATTCTGGAGCTGGTCAAGGATTACGACATTGTGATCGAACAGTTCCGCCCCGGTGTGATGGATCGTCTCGGTATTGGCTATGAGACCCTAAAAGCGATTAACCCCAAGCTCATATACTGTGCTATCACAGGGTACGGCCAGACCGGGCCTTACAAAGACCGGGCAGGGCACGACATTAATTATCTCTCCATTGCCGGCGTGAGTAGCCATTGTGGCCGCGAAGAAAGTGGCCCACCACCTATGGGCATTCAAATTGCCGACGTAGCGGGCGGCTCTCACCATGCGGTAATGGGCATACTCGCCGCAGTAGTCCATCGCCAGCAAACCGGAGAAGGGCAGTTTGTGGATATCAGCATGACCGACGCCGCTTTCGCGCTCAACGGCATGGCCGGTGCTGCCTCCATTGCTGGCGGGCAGGAACAGAAGCCGGAAGGTGCGATGCTTAACGGTGGTTCTTTCTACGATTACTACCAGACTCAGGATGGCCGTTGGCTTTCTGTAGGCAGCTTGGAGCCACAGTTCTCCGCAAGGCTGTGCGACATTCTTGAGCTGGCCGAGATGAAGAGCTTTGCCCTCAGTCAGAACCCTGAACACCAGGTGAAATTCAAAGCTGCGCTCAGTGAAAAAATTCTACAGAAAACGCTGGAGCAGTGGCAGGCTATTTTTGCTGATATGGATGCTTGTGTGGAACCGGTGCTGACTATTTCTGAAGCTGCGGAACATCCACAGCTAAAAGCTAGGGATATGGTGATCGGAGTCGATCGGGGAGATGGCACGCTGCAGAGGCAGATTGGGTTTCCGATAAAGTTTGAGAAGACGCCCGCTTCTACTACTTGTATTGGACAGCCGCTAGGTGGGAAGTAATCTGAAAGTATGATTTGTTCCGAAATAGCGTGAATAGGAGTTCAGTTTTCTAGCGCTTCTGCTAGGTTTAATAGTGTCGCCGATGACGGCGAATCCCGTAATTAACAATTATAAGGGTGACACTATGCAAACCTGGAATCATCGAACCGCGCGAGCAGCGCGCGGCGCAGCGTTGGTGCTGTTAGGCGGCACCATGCTTACCGGTTGTTTTGATGGCAGCTCATCATCTGGATCGTCTAAGCCGGAACTCAACACCAACTTGTTTCCGGCGGATGGCAAGCTTGAAGCAACTATAAGGAGAACAGACGGGGGTGTGCCTCATATTAAAGCTGACAACCTGAAATCGGCGGCGTTTGGGCATGGTTATGCGCAGGCGCAGGATAATGTTTGTCTTTTGGCTGAGGCGGTGGTTAAGGCGCGGAGTGAGCG
>NZ_JBQDKB010000064.1:0-21448 GCF_052094685.1 Marinobacter sp. | reverse complement strand
CTACCGCAATAATAGAATCGCATTTCTCTTTGCGGTAAATGGCGGCGATATCACGCACCACAGTGGTTGAGGAATCTGGCGGCACATCGTCGTAAATGCTGATGATGTCCAGGCCACTCTCTTCGCAGGCTGCAATTACAGGCTCCAGCAGGCCGGCAGCACGAACACCCTTGTCGGTCACAATCATCGGGCGCTTGGCTGCCAGACCATTTAGCTCGTAGGGGATATGCTCAAGGGCGGCTTTGCCGGCAATGACTTTTACCGGGCAGAAGAACTCATAGTAAGTGTGGGACATTAGGCTCTCGCTGTCTGGGCAAAGTGGGAGGCAACCTTCAGGTAAATTTGAGCAGCACTGATCAGTTTTTCCGGAAAGTGCAGATTTTCTGGATATTCTTTTACCGCGCGCTTGGCGACGATCTTGGGCAAGATAAACGACTCTAGGCGATTGAGTACCCGGGTCATGCGCACGGCATAACTTACGTCTCCGTCTACCAGCATGCGGTCATTGGCAAACGCGACAGCGGTCTTTTCCTGGAACGACAGCACCAAAAAAGCGTGGGCAACGTGTTTGAACCTGATGGAAACGTCCACCGGCCGAGGGGCTGAGTTGCGATGATAATGAAAGTGGCCCTCACCAATATGCTCCACGATTAGCTTGGCACCATCGGGCATCACCATCATTTCAAACAGGAACCCTTTTGGCAGCGTTTGCGCTTCTTCGCGCACTTCACGATCAACTTCACTGACCGCCTGAAGAGCCCGCCCCATTACCTGGAACATCAGCTCGACATACAGGCGGCGCGCCTGGTAAGCCAAAGGTTGGATACGTTTCGCTAACATGATCGTCATCCGATATGAGTTATTGATGATTGATTTTTAGAGTTATTGCTCTAAAAGTCAATGTTCATGGTGACGGTGCACTGGCGCCTTGCCGGCAACCCTATAGTCAGAAACGAAAAAAGGCCGAAACCCAAAGGGTTCCGACCTATTTAAACAAAGAGCTGCGACGCTTTTTAAGCGTGCAGCACAGCTGTGTTACTGGGTTAGGGCAGCCAGTTTTTGGCGTGCTTCCTCTGCAATTTCACCGCTGGATTCCGCCGCTTTGCTGTAATAAGCGATGGCATCGTTGCGCTTGTTCTTCTTCACGGCAATATCCCCTAGCCGCAGGAAAGCGATAGAGGTAGGCACAACTTCGTTTGCTCGGGTTAGGTTTTCCTGCGCCTTATCCAGATTGTTTAGCTGCAGCGCAGTTAGACCGTTGTTAAGACGATACATGAACATCTCAGGGTACATGGATACCGCCTTGTCGAAATCGGCCGAGGCTTTATCGTACTTTTTCTGCTCCTGATAGATTCGGCCACGCAGGGAATAAAACATGGCTTCGCGGGGCAGCAGTTTGATAGCTTGGTTGACCTTGTTTAGGGCTGCATTCATATCGCCCTCAGAGGCAAGTTTCATGGCTTCGTCGTGGGCCTCATAGGCAGGCTGAGCCTCACGCAGAATAGCGGTCTTCTTCTTGTAAACATCGGCACCACGGTAGCCACCGCTGCCTATCTCATCAACCAGTTTGCTGTTCTCGCGGACACGCTTGGCAGAAGGTGGGTGCGTGGCAAAGAGACCATCCACAAACCCTGCCTGCTGGCCCTCGGAAAGCTTGAGAAAAATCTCCTGCAGTTCTACCGCAGCTTGTGGATCGTAGCCGGCCTCTTTCATATAGAGGATACCGTAGTGATCCGACTCCAGTTCATCGCCCTGGCCGTATTGCGCCAGTGCAAGCTGGGTACCCACTGCGGCACCGCCCATGATCAGACCCGCCCATTCATTATCAGATAGTGCAAACCCAAGGCCAGCCACCCCGGCGCTGATCAGCATTCCCTGCTGCATGCGTTGAACACTGTGTCGCGCCGCCGCGTGAACAATCTCGTGGCCGAGCACAGAAGCCAGTTGCGCTTCATCCTCAAGCTCGGTCAGCAGTCCCCGGTTAACGGCAATCTTGCCGCCGGGTAAAGCCCAGGCGTTAGGTACACTGCTATTGAGCACTACAAATTCGTAGGGAAGGTCGGGCCGATCACTTACCTGGGCCAGCTTGTTGCCAACTTCCCGAACGTACAGGGTCAACTCAGGGTCGATATAAAACTGCCCACCCTGAGTTTGTTGGGTAGGGGTATATTGTTCTGCGCCCATGGCAAGTTCTTGACTCTCGCCGATCAACGAAAGCTGGTTTTCACCAGTTACCGGGTTTACAGAGCACCCGGTAAGCAGCAGCACAAGTGCCATAACTGGGGCGCAGCGTTGCAAGATGGCGTTTTTCACTCTCGACTCCTGTAATTGAATATCCTGAGAGATATAATTACACGGCTACTGCCGGCTTTAAATACCGAAGGCCCAAAACCAATACACGAACCACAGGTTTGTTTTGAATGAACGATCAAAATCGAGCGGACCGGGTTACCCGGTTTATCGAAACGCTCAATCAAGCTAAAGAGCTTGGTCTGGCTGTTACCGAGGCCACCGAGAACAGTCTTACCTTGTGTCTGCCATACAGCGACCGGATTATCGGCAACCCGGATACCGGCGTGATTCATGGCGGTGCCATCACAACATTGATGGACACCACGTCAGGGTCGGTTTTTATATGTGCCCTGGACGAATTTGAATTATGCCCCACGCTGGATCTGCGAGTGGACTACATGCGCCCGGCCGAGCCGCGCAAACCTGTTTACGCCCGGGCAGAGGTCTATAAAATGACCCGAAACATCATCTTTACCCGGTGCGAGGCCTATCAAGAAGGTGGCGAAACGGTGGCTAACTGCGTGGGCACTTTTATGCGCATCGGCCCCGAAGCCCTGCCAAAAGCCTACCGCGAACAAATCACCGGAGGCCCGGTATGACCGACCCAGAAATCCTGCGCTACACTCGCGACACCGGCGATTTCTCCCGGCTGATCCAAAGCATTCCATACGCAGGCTTCATCGGCCTGGAGTGTGACCAATTCGGCGACGACCTAATCTTCCGCCTACCGGCAAAGGACCAGAACCTCGGCAACCCGGTGCTACCCGCGATTCACGGCGGTGTAATTGGTGGTTTTATGGAGCTTTCAGCAGCTATCTACCTAATGCTCGCCCAAGAAACCATCCGCATGCCAAGAATCGTCAACTTCTCCCTGGACTACCTGCGCGCCGGCCTGGATCGAGAAACCTACGCAGAATGCCAACTAACCCGCCAGGGAAACCGGGTAGCAAACGTAATGATCACCGCTTGGCAAAAATCCCGAACCAAACCTATTTCCACCGCAAGAGCACACTTCCTACTAGAAGACTGATCTGGTTCGCACCCGGGGCCTTGAAATGCCCCGGCACGCCCCCACTTTTGCTGCAAGACTCATTCCCCTCACATGCTCTAAGCAGGAGAGACAAATAGATGACAGTTGAAACGCAAAAAGAAACCCTAGGTTTTCAGACCGAAGTAAAGCAGCTACTTCAGCTGATGATCCATTCCCTGTACTCAAATAAAGAAATCTTCCTCCGGGAGCTGATATCCAACGCCTCCGATGCCGAAGATAAATTGCGCTTTGCTGCCCTGAAAGACAACGCCCTATACGAAGGCGAATCCGACCTACAAATCCGCCTGGACTTCGACAAAGAAGCCAACACCATCACGCTATCCGATAACGGCATCGGCATGACCCGTGATGACGTTGTACAGAATCTGGGCACCATTGCCCGCTCCGGCACCGCAGAATTCCTGCAGCAGCTATCTGGCGATGAGAAAAAAGACAGCCAGCTAATCGGCCAGTTTGGTGTGGGCTTTTACTCTGCCTTCATCGTTGCCGACAAAGTAGACGTATTCACCCGCCGGGCAGGGGCGCCAGCCGAAGAGGGCGTTCACTGGCAGTCTGCCGGCGACGGCGAATTCACCATTGAGCAAGTTGCCCGCGATAAGCGCGGCACCGAGATTGTTATCCACCTTAAAGAAGAAGCCAGCGATTTTGCTGATGGCCTGCGCCTGCGCACCCTGGTGAAAAAGTACTCTGACCACATTTCCTTCCCAGTAATCATGAAGTCAGAGCCGACTGAAGAAGGCGAAGAGAGCAAAGACGAAACCGTTAACGACGCAACCGCGCTGTGGACTCTGCCCCGTACCGAGATTAAGGACGAGGAATACAAAGAGTTCTACAAACACATTGCTCACGACTTTGAAGACCCACTGATCTGGTCTCACAACAAGGTTGAAGGCAAGCTCGACTACACCAGCCTGCTGTACATCCCGGCCCGCGCGCCGTTCGATATGTACAACCGCGACGCGCCCCGTGGCTTGAAGTTATACGTGCAGCGCGTGTTCATCATGGACGACGCCGAACAGTTCCTGCCGCTATACCTGCGCTTTGCCAAAGGTGTGGTGGATTCTAACGATCTGTCCTTGAACGTGTCCCGTGAGATTCTGCAGAACGATGCCACCGTGGATAGCATCCGCACTGCGCTTACCAAGCGTGTGCTGGATATGCTGTCGAAGCTGTCAAAGAGAGATGCAGACGAGTACCAGAAGTTCTGGGGCGAGTTTGGCACGGTTCTTAAGGAAGGCGCTGCGGAAGACTTCAGCAACCGCGAGAAAATCGGCGGCCTGCTGCGCTTTGCGTCAACCCACACAGGTGAAGAGACCCAAAACGTGTCTCTGGACCAGTACATCGAGCGGATGAAAGAAGGTCAGAACAAGATCTACTACATTACCGCTGATAACTTCATGGCTGCCAAGAGCAGCCCGCATCTGGAGGTCTTCCGTAAGAAAGGCATCGAGGTGCTGATCCTCTCTGACCGTATCGACGAGTGGATGATGGGTTATCTCACCGAGTACGACAGCAAGCAGCTTCAGGACGTTGCCCGCGGCGATCTTGATCTTGGCGAGGTAGAAACCGAGGAAGACAAGAAGCACAAGGAAGAAGCTGCCGAAGAGCACAAAGACCTGCTTGAGCGTATCAAAACCTCCCTTACCGACCGGGTGCAGGAAGTGCGGGTAACCAACCGCCTGACCGATTCACCGGCGTGCTTGGTAGTGGGTGACTTTGATATGGGAGCCCAGATGAAGAAGATCATGGAAGCGGCGGGCCAGAAGGTTCCGGACAGCAAGCCGATCTTTGAAATTAACGTAGACCACCCGCTGGTTCAGCGTTTGGAAAGCGAGAAGGGTGATGAGCGTTTCAGCGAGCTCTCTGCCGTTCTGTTAGACCAGGCCACACTGGCCAGCGGTGAGCAATTGCAGGACCCGGGTGCCTATGTAACCCGCCTGAACCGTCTGTTGCTGGAACTGGCTAACTAAGTTCTATGCACCAGATTATTGTGGACATAAGCATCAGCCCTGATGAGTGGATAAAGCTCTATCAGGGCGTTGCCGTTGATGTTCGCACCACGGCCCGGGACGGACGCTCTGTTCGCTTCCCGGCCCGTATCCTCTCCCGTTTTTATCTACGCAACGGCGTTCGCGGCTCCTTTCGTATCGTATTTAATGAACAAGGTAAATTTGAGTTCATTGAACGTATTTAGCATTTCCTTTCCATCGATAGTTAAAAACTTTAGCAATCTTTCTCCGAATTGATTATCCCGTCGTCACTATCTAGCCTATTGTGAGTCTACTAAGGACAAACGAGGAGACGACCCAATGAGCGATAAAAAACAGTTAACGACAACCTCTGGCAACCCGATTGGTGATAACCAGAACAGCCTTTCTGCTGGCGCACGTGGGCCGTTGATGGTGCAGGATTATCAACTGATCGAAAAGCTTGCTCACCAAAACCGGGAGCGTATTCCAGAGCGCGCTGTGCACGCGAAAGGGTGGGGCGCTTTCGGAACCCTTACCATAACCAACGACATTACCCAGTATAGTAAGGCCAAGGTGTTCTCTGAAGTCGGCAAAAAAACAGACATGGTTGCCCGCTTTTCTACCGTGGCTGGTGAAGCCGGCGCTGCAGATGCGGAACGCGATGTACGTGGCTTCTCGTTAAAGTTCTACACTGACGAAGGCAACTGGGACCTGGTAGGCAACAATACGCCAGTGTTCTTCGTGCGTGACGCCTATAAGTTTCCCGATTTTATTCATACCCAGAAGCGCCACCCCAAAACCAACCTGCGCTCGTCCACGGCAAAGTGGGATTTCTGGTCCCAGAGCCCAGAAAGTATGCATCAGGTGACTATTCTGATGTCAGATCGTGGTTTGCCCACTGATGTGCGCCACATCAACGGCTACGGTTCTCACACCTACAGCCTGATTAACGCGGAAGGCGAGCGGGTGTGGTGCAAGTTCCACTTCAAAACTCAGCAGGGCCATAAGCACTACACAGATGAAGAAGCGGAGCAGGCGATTGCCAAGAGCCGTGAAACCACTCAGGAAGATTTGTTCGGCGCCATTGAGAAGGGCGACTTTCCCAAGTGGAACGTCTTCATTCAAGTAATGACACAGGTGCAGTCTGAAACCTTTGAGCACGACCCGTTTGATATCACCAAGGTGTGGCCACACGCAGACTACCCACTGATTGAAGTGGGCGTGATGGAGCTTAACCGTAACCCGCAGAACTATTTTGCGGAAGTGGAGAACGCGGCTTACAGCCCATCGAATATCGTTCCGGGTATCAGTTGGTCGCCGGATAAAATGCTGCAGGCGCGGGTGTTTTCATACGCAGATGCGCACAGGTATCGCTTGGGCACCCATTACGAGCACCTGCCGGTGAATCGCCCGAAATCTCAGGTGAACCACTATCACAAAGACGGCAGCATGCGGTTCTTTGATAACTTTCATGAGAACCCCGATGCCTATTACGAGCCGAACTCCTTCAATGGGCCGGTAGAAGATAAGCAATACGTGGAGCCGCCGTTCCCGGTAACGGGCGATGGCTACCGGTACAACCATCGTGAGAACAACGATGACTTTGTTCAGCCCCGTGCGTTGTTCAATCTGTTCGATGATGGCCAGAAGGAACGATTATTCGGGAACATTGGGCGGGCGATGGACGGCGTTCCGGATGAGATTGTAGAGCGACAACTGGCGCTGTTCGATAAGGTGGACCCGGCATACGGCGCTGGTGTTCGTAAGGCGCTTGGAAGGTAGTTATAATCGCTCGTCCTGAATCTCCATAAGGACGAGCGATAAATGACTGCGTTGCAAGATCTCCCCAACATCGATCCCGATATGCTGAACCCCATCGATGTTGGGACCCTGATCGCCCCGGATTCCCCCAAGCATCCACCACGCATCTTGATGCTGTACGGGTCGCTTCGCGAACGTTCGTTCTCCCGACTTGTTACCGAAGAAGCCGCGCGATTGCTGCGCTGGTTTGGTTGCGACGTACGAATCTTCAACCCCGTCGGGCTGCCACTGCCAGATAGTGAAGAAGCCTCCCACCCCAAGGTTGCCGAGTTACGAGAGCTGGCGGAATGGTCTGAGGGTATGGTGTGGTGTTCACCAGAGCGTCACGGGTCCATGACGGGCATCATGAAGGCACAGATCGACTGGATACCCTTATCGGTCGGTGCGGTGCGTCCTACCCAAGGCAAAACCCTGGCGGTAATGCAGGTATGCGGTGGCTCCCAATCGTTCAACAGCGTAAATCAATTGCGGGTTCTAGGCCGTTGGATGCGCATGTTGACCATCCCCAATCAATCGTCGGTACCAAAGGCCCACATGGAGTTCGACGACAATAACCGCATGAAGCCGTCGCCTCTGTATGACCGCATCGTAGATGTTATGGAGGAACTGGTGAAGTTCACCTTGCTAATACGTGGCCGGAGCGCGTTTCTTACGGATCGCTACTCAGAACGCAAAGAGAGTGCTGCGGCGCTGTCTGAACGCGTAAACCAGCGGGCTATTTGACGATGCGGATAATCCTCGCCCCGATGGAAGGGTTAGTTGACGCACCCATTCGTGAAACCCTAACCAAAGTTGGTGGTATCGACCGCTGCGTAACGGAATTTATCCGTGTGACCCATACCACGTTACCGCCGCGCGTTTTCTACAAGTATGCGCCCGAGTTGTATAACCAGTCCCTCACACAGGTGGGCACACCAGTAGCGGTTCAGCTACTGGGTTCAGACCCTGAGCAGATGGGTCTGCATGGACTGAAAGCCGCTGAATTGGGTGCCACTCAGGTGGATATTAACTTCGGTTGTCCCGCAAAAACCGTGAACAAGCACAAAGGTGGTTGTGTGTTGATGCGCGAGCCCGACCTGATGCATAACATCGCGGCCGCCGTGCGCAAAGCGGTTCCAGCGCAGGTGCCGGTAACGGCGAAAATGCGCTTAGGGTATGACGACCGCTCTATGGGCGTTGCTTGCGCTCAAGCGCTGGAAGCGGCCGGGGCGGAGGAAATTGTAATCCACGCGCGCAGCAAGGTGGATGGCTACAAGCCGCCTGCGTATTGGGAAGAAATCGCCAAGGCCCGGGAGGCGGTGAAGGCCAAAGTGATTGCCAATGGTGAGATCTGGACAGTGGCGGATTACTGGCGCTGCCGCGAGGTTTCCGGCTGCGAGGATGTAATGATTGGCCGGGGCCTGATTGCAAGGCCAGACTTGGCGCAGCAGATCAAAGCCAGCCAGCAAGGCGTAGAAGTTGAAGATATGACCTGGCTGGAAGCGGTGGCACTGGTGAAAGAATACGCCGGCGTGCTGCAAGGATGGCTGGAAGACAAGTATGTAACCGGTCGCATCAAACAATGGCTAAACCTGCTACGACAAGGATTCCCCGAAGCTGAAGTTCTGTGGCCCCAGGCTCGCAAACTTCGTGAGGTCGCGCCCATGCTGGCGTGTTTGGAGCAACATGTTCCTGTATTGCGAACTACACTGGTATAGAGCAGCCATGGGGTCGCAGTTATCGTGGTTGGAAAGATAAAACCACGACGGAGGGATGTGTTATGTCCGAACAGTCGAAATTGAGAGCCTTTGCAGGACTCACGGGTGGCGTATGCTTGTCTCTCAGCCTGATGTCCGGCGCAAGTGCCGCAGAAAGTGATGTAAAGGTCACGCCGCTGGGAAGTCATGATGGCGAGTTCTGTGCTCTGGATCGGGCCATGGTGTTTGAGGATCCCAACGGTACCCGCATTCTTTACGATGCTGGCCGCACTGTAGCTGGCCCAGATGATCCCCGTCTTGGCCATATTGATGTGGTATTGGTATCGCACATGCACGGAGATCACGTGGGAGATCGCCGTATCAAGGAGACTAATTCCGGAACCTGTGCTGGCCCGGACTTTCCGATAGTCACGTTGCCGCAGTCCAACACCGTGGATATTGCGATAAAGAAACGGGCAAAGATTGTAACCGGTAGCGAGATGCCTGCGTTCTTTGCGACAAAGCTTGAGACGGCTGGTGGCGATCCTGCCAACTCCATGCTTGTGCGTTTCGGTGGTGATCTGAACGTAGGCGGAGTGGCTATTACCACCGTATCGGCGGACCACAGCAATGGGGTTTCACCGTCCTTCCTGACCGGTCCTCTGGCGGATCATTTGAAAGCCGCGGGCGTAAGCGCAAGTGTTGGGCCTCCTACGGGTTACGTGCTGACTTTTTCAAATGGCCTAGTGGTTTATCTGTCTGGGGACACCGGCATGACGGCCGAGCAAAAATTGGTGGTGAACGACCATTATGGCGCTGAGTTAGTGGTAATGAACATTGGTGACACTTACACCACCGGACCCAAAGAGGCGGCCTACGTCATCAATGATCTGATTGAGCCGAAGGCAGTCATTGCCTCACACGCCAACGAATCGGCAACGTTCGGTGGCGCGCTGAAACAGGGCACACGAACATCCTTGTTCCGGGACCTGGTAAAAGTCCCCATGCATATTCCTTTGAGTGGGCGCACCATCGCTTTTAACGGCGACGGCGGCTGTACGGAAGGGTGTAACTGACATTAACCTTCCATATCCGTTTTATAATCGCCAGAGCTGGCCGCGCCATTGAGTCTGGCCCGCTTGAGCATTGCATGCTGGGTAGCGTCCTTGTTGTTCAGCTTGCCAGCCCAAGCCTTCTGTGCCGGTTCCTGCAAAGCTCGGCCGTAAGAAAAACTCAGGTACCAAGGATGCTGGCCAAGGCTGTTTAGGGCGTTCAGGTTTAGGGTGGCTTCTTCGGGCGTTTGCCCGCCGGAAAGGAAACTGATGCCTGGAACGGCCGCAGGCACAACTTCACGGAATACCCGCAATGTGGCTTCTGCCACATCTTCCGGCGATGCTTTCGCGCACGCCTTACCAGGCGTGACCATGCTGGGCTTTAAAATCATGGTTTCCAGTTGCACCCGGTGACGGCGAAGTGCGTTGAAAACCTCTGCAATGACAGCTTCGTTCACCTCAGCAGACCGTTCGATGGTGTGATCGCCATCAATCAGAACTTCTGGTTCCACAATCGGCACAATGCCCATGGACTGGCAGAGCGCGGCGTATCTGGCTAGCATTTCAGCATTGGCTTCAAGCGCCGCGCGTGAGGGCAGGGTGTTGGAAATATTGTACACACCGCGCCACTTAGCAAAGCGAGCGCCCTGGTTTTTGTAAACTTCCAATCGGTCGTCCAGACCGTCTAGGCCATAGGTTATTTCATCACCGGGGGCGTTGATCAGCGGCTTCTTTCCCTTATCTACCTTAATGCCTGGCACAATACCCTGGCTTTCAAGAAGTTTCGCCATAGGCATGTTATCCAAACTGGTTTGGCCAAGGGTTTCTTCGAAAAGAATCACACCACTGATGAACTCCCCAAGCCCAGGTGTGGAGAAAATCAGGCTGCGATATTCCCGACGCTTGTCTTCTGTGGGTTCAACATCAACGGCCTTGAAGCGTTTGGCAATGGTAGGGTGACTTTCGTCGGCAGCAAGAATGCCTCTGCCTGGCTGAACAAGCTCCTGAATTGTTGAAAACAGTTCGCTTTGAATACTCATGCTGGCTCCTTTGGTATTGCATCTAGGCTATCGCAACTGGCTGTCTTTACTACCTCGTCGGTTAATGCCGCCTGCTGCTGTGTCCTGCTTTTCCAGTTCCGCCTGGCAGTTCACGCACAGGCGTACGCCTGGAATGGCTTTACGTCGCGCTTCCGGAATAGGGCAGTCGCATTCTTCGCAGAATTCCGCGCTTTCGCCTGTGCCCAAATGGCTACGGGCCTCGGCAACGGCATCCTCCACACTTGCATCAATCTGATCCTGAACAGCCCCGTCGCGGGCCCAGCCACCAGCCATAATGTTGCTCCTGTGAAACCCTTAACCTATCGTGTGTTTCCAGCATACCAAAGCCACAGTGATCGGGCTAAGTTGGGTGCTCGTACTTATAAGGCATTACGTTACTGCCCACACAGCAAGAAAGGAAACAAAATGTCCACACATACAAACTCCCTACGCCGCGGTGGCAAATGGCCACTGATTACTGCCTGGCTTGGTGTAGTCCTGCTGCTAACGGCAGCTGTTCTTATGGTTGGTTCCGGGATAGCGTATAAGGCTGAGTGGATATCGTTGGGCACTTCTTTCACATGGCTGAAACAGGGCGCCGAGCTTTCGGTCGCGGCCGCAGTGTTAGGCCTGCTAACACTTATTGTTGGAGGAATTTGCCGCCGGTGGCGCCCGGCGCTGGTTGGTGCAGTGGTGAGCATGGCCGTAGTTGCAATGATTGCCATGCCCATGCAGCTGAAACAGCGGGCCCAGAGCGTGCCGCCTATCCACGATATAACCACCGATACGCAAAACCCTCCAGCCTTCAAGGCCCTAGCCGCCGCCCGTGAGAAAGCGCCGAATGAAGTGGATTACCCGGGTGCAGTAACGGCCCGTCAGCAACAGGCCGCCTACCCAGATCTAAAGCCCATTATTCTTGAAATGTCGCTGGCGGACACCATGGTCGCCACGAAAGCGGCTGTTAAGAAGCGTGGTTGGGAGATAGCTGAAGCCACCGATAGCACCATCGAAGCCACTGCCACCACTCGATGGTTCGGCTTCAAAGACGATGTGGTTATCCGCATGACGGATACGGGGAACGGCGTGCAGATCGATATGCGTTCGGCCTCAAGGGTAGGGAAGAGCGATGTGGGCACTAATGCCGAGCGGATTCAGGCTTTTTTTGAGGATTTGGAGAACCGATAATATCGTTGCTGGTGCACAATGTGGGTATACTCGGAAGGTATAGGATTTTGCCGCTTCTTTTCATAGGTTGGCGGGCCTAACTCCTTAAGTGTGACCCACAATGAAAGCACCACTGCGTCTTCGGTATCAAACCATTGAGTTCGCGAACGTGGATATTCACGTTTGCACCTTGCGTGATAACCAGCAGTTTGACGATCCAAACGACGTCGCTCTCAAGTTGGGTATCTCCTCCGCTACCTGGCCACTCTTCGGCATAATTTGGCCATCCAGCATGGTGCTTGCCCACTACATGGCAGTCCACGAGACTGAGGGAAAGCGAATACTGGAGATTGGTTGCGGAATGGCACTATCCAGCCTGCTTCTGAACCAACGTCATGACGATATCACGGCTACCGACTACCACCCCGAAGTTGGCTTTTTTTTGGAGCGCAATACACAGCTAAACCAAGGGAAAGCCATAGGTTATCAACGGCTTGATTGGGCAGATAAAACCAGTGATCTTGGCATGTTCGACATGATTATTGGCAGCGATCTGTTATACGAAGACGAGCACATCAATCTACTGGCAGATTTCATTCATAAGCACTCACATGCTACCTGTGAAGTGATTCTGGTTGACCCAGGCCGAGGCCGAAAAAACAAATTTAGCCGGCGAATGGAAGCTCACGGGTTTAGTTATTCGCACACTAAGCCGGAGCATACCGACTATCTTGAGCGGCCTTTTAAAGGGCATATATTGAGGTTTTGGCGGGGTGATGTGCAGATCTGGCCTAGTGCTCCTAAGCCCTAGGCCACAGAAGAACCGCCTCAAAGGATTCCGCTGATATGTCGGCAACGTACCCGGCGAAACCATGTTTTCATGAAGCTTGAGGCAGTGTTGTTTAACAGTTATTGAGAACCTACACCAACACCTGCCGTGTATTAGCGATGTAGTGATGAACCTGGCGCTCAATGTCTGGGTCCACCATGTTTTCCGGGCGGCGGTCATTGGGGCAGGGCATCTTCGGTGTTGTGCCAAACAATCGGCAGATTAACGGCCGTTCTCCGTACACAGTGCAGCCGTTAGGGCCGAGATGTACACAGCTGAAGTCATTCAATGCGGCTTCATGTTCGGCGTCGGTTTTCACGGGTAGGCGCGACATTTCTTCCGAAGAAGTCGTTACCGGCCCACAGCAATCGTGACAACCTGGCACACATTCGAAAGACGGAATGTTCTCGCGCAGCCGCGCAATAATATCTCGATTTTTATACATTGCTTCCCGCGCTTCTCGGCGTCCTGTTTACGCAGTTTCGGTGAGTGGCGTTAGCCAACCGAATTCTGCACGATTGCGGCCTTTTTGCTTGGCACTGTAAAGCGCATTATCGGCCTCCTGCATTAAGTCTGCAAAACTTCCGTGGTGTTCGGTGCGTTCGACACCGCCAATGCTGGCGGAAAGGTTCAAGGGTAGGCCATTTACGTTGGCGCCCGCGCAGGCGCATCTCTGACCGTATGAAGGCCAGCAGAGGCAACGTGAGTGTAGTGGCGGTTGCTAGCAGAATGTGATTCACCAGGATCAGCCGTAGAACCGTATCTGTGTTGAACTGGTTAGCGCCGAACCAGTTCATGGTGATTGCCAAGCATTGGGCCATCATCAACATGCCGCGCAGGGAAAATAGGTCGCCCACAGTAAGCCGCCGATCATTAGATTGATCGCGATGGAGAGAAGCATCAAGGTTGGCAGGTGTACGCTGAACCCCTTAGATACCTTAGTAACAAGTTTGGGCAACGTTACAGAATAACCCGTGCATAGGTAAAGATCAGTGGGTTTCGTGTGACGTTAATTGCCTTTCTTCTCAAGTGCTTCCTTGAGTCCGGCAAACGGATTGTGTGTAGCCGCTTCACGCCTTTTTTCAGAACTGCCACCGTAGCGCACGAAATCCTCAAACTTGCTGTGTTCTTCATCATGACAATACACGCACAATAACTCCCAGTTACTGCCATCGGCGGGATTGTTGTCGTGATCATGATCCACATGGTGCACTGTCAGCTCCCGCAAATTAATACGGGTAAACTCACGGGCACAACGCCCGCATACCCAGGGGTACATTTTTATCGCGCGCTCACGATAACCGCTTTCGCGTTTTGCAATATAATCGCGCTGCTCTGCCAATAGCTTATCCAGCTTGCTTGTATTGCCGGCATTCTGGCTCATCAGAACTCCTTGTTATCAAAACCGTCGGCTGCCAAATAGCTTGTTTCATGAGCGCTCGCTTTCGCTTTGAGCTAAACGCACATCAGAAGTGAAACACTGCTCCTAATGATTACAGAAAGTTGAGTGCTAAGCGATGCCACTTTTTTGATGGTTTCTGGCTCGCTGGATGTGTTGATAGAGTAGCCAAGCGTCCAAGATTGTGTGGCGTGCTATGCTTTCTTCAACATGCGACTACTGGGTCTCTCATGACCACTGCAACTTGGTTTATATTGCTTGGCTCACTGTTACTGGTAGTGGGCTTCACTGCGTCCTACATCAAAACAGTTCCTGCCACGTCGGCCATCGTGTATCTGGTTATCGGCTTCGTTGTTGGGCCCATGGGCTTTGGTCTGTTTCATTTCAATCCGTTGAAAGAGTCGGCGTTGTTGGAGTTGCTGACTGAAATCGCGGTGCTTATTTCACTGTACTGCGCCGGTGTAAAAATGCCGGCACCGGTCAAATTCTCGCGGTGGCGCACGCCTCTGCGGTTGGCAGTTGTGTCCATGGCGTTTACGGTCGGTCTTGTGGCGCTCTTTGGATACTACTGGCTTAGCCTGCCGCTCGGCGCCGCCGTGTTGCTAGGTGCCGTGGTAGCGCCAACGGATCCAGTGCTGGCGACCGAAGTACAGACTCGTCACGCCGGCGACCCCGACCGGTTGCGTTTTGCCTTAACCTGCGAAGCGGGCATCAACGACGGCAGCGCCTTCCCCTTTGTAATGCTGGGCTTGGGCTTGTTGGGGTTGCACGATCTTGGCGATACCGGTTGGCGTTGGCTGGCGGTAGATGTGGTATGGGCCAGTGGCGCAGGTATTGGTATTGGTATTTTGGCGGGTTGTGGTGTTGGTTGGATTGTCCACACCACCCGCAAAACGTTTACGCACTCGGAGTTTCTGGAAAACTTTCTTGGCTTGGGGCTGATCGCTTTTGCCTACGGCCTCAGTTTGTTGGTGGGTGCCTGGGGCTTTTTGGCGGTATTCAGTGCCGCAGTGGCGCTGCGCCACACGGAATTGAAACAGGTAGGTCTCACGCAAAAGTACTCAAGAGCGCCCTCTGGTGACACTGCCGAAAAGGATGGATCTCAAGCCATTGTTCACATACACCAACGTTCCTTGGCCTTTAACGAACACTTAGAAAAACTCGCTGAAATTGTGCTGGTATTGCTAATCGGCGGGTCGCTTTTTTGGGACTCCTGGAGTTGGCGTGCCGTTGGGTTTGCAGCATTCCTGTTCTTCATTGCGCGCCCTATCAGCGTTCACTTGGGCTTGCTGGGAAGCAAGGCGCCAATGCGTTTACGCAATATGGCCAGTTGGTTTGGGGTGCGAGGTATTGGCTCGCTGTACTATTTGATGTACGCGATCCAGCATGGGTTGCCAGAGGAAATTGCGCTGGAGTTAATGCATCTAACTTTAGCCGTGGTTGCTTTGTCTATACTGGTTCATGGGGTAAGTGTTAAGCCAGCCATTGCCCGTTTTTGGCGCTCGCGAAACACTGGGTAGGCGCCTTTAACTGGGCTCTCAGTATAAATTGGCGGGAGAACACAAAAAAAATACCGAAAGCAAGGGGTTGAAGAGGGGGCGCTGCACGCCCACAGTAAGTTTTTGATGGAACTTCTCGAGAGTGTCAGTCCATTTACATAAAAGAGAGGAATACGACCGTGTCGAACCAACCATTTCTTACCGATATCAAAATCATTCGCGAACGTGCTCGTCAACACATCGAACAAGGTGCTGTCACCGAAGGCTATACAGCGGATCGCGAAAACGTCATTAATCTGCTTAACGCAGCCTTGGCCACTGAAATTGTCTGCACGCTGCGCTACAAGCGCCATTACTTCATGGCGGACGGTTTGAGCGCGAGCGTCGCCAAGGCTGAATTTTTGGAACACGCTCAGCAGGAACAGCAGCATGCGGACTGGCTGGCAGAGCGTATCGTGCAGCTCGGCGGTGCGCCGAACTTCTCCCCAGAAGGTCTGCTAAGCCGTTCTCATGCGGAATATACAGAAGGCGACTCTCTGCGCGAGATGATCAAAGAAGATCTAATCGCCGAGCGTATTGCCGTTGATAGCTATCGCGAAATTGCCACTTACCTGGGTGACAAAGACCCCACGTCCCGGCGCCTGATGGAAGACATACTGGCCCAGGAAGAAGAGCACGCCGACGACATGGCCGGCCTGCTCGAGGGATTGGATGAGATGCAAGGCCGTAAAGGTTAAGAAGGCAGCTTATGGGCCTGCTCACGAAGAGCAGGCCCATGCTCTGGACGCCCGACCATGATAGCAGCTGAGTGTTAGCCGCTTCACCACACTGCAACCCTTAGAAAGGGTGTAACTCTATGGAAAGCCCGGCAGACCAAACGTTGCCATTTTGTAGCCTGAACCTTACACCGGGTGATGTGCTTTATCAGCAAGGCCAAACCGAAAACCACATATATGTAATTGAATCAGGGCACCTCAAGCTGGAACACGTGAATACGGCTGGTGCAGCGAGCATTTCGGCTGTTCTGGGGGCAGGGGAAATATTGGGGCCAGGCCTGGGTAACACAGCGCGCGCAACGCAAACCGTAACCGCAAAAGGGCCGACGCGCGTGCAGCGTCACACCGCGAAGGCATTCAGGGCGCAGCTAGTCAGTGATCATGGGTTGATGGTTCGCGTTATCGAGATGCTGGCCCGTCGCCAGGAAATCACTGAGCGACGGTTGTATGCGTTGATGACACTGGGCGTGCGTGGGCGCATTGCGGTTGCTTTGCGTGATTTGGTGGGCCAAGCTGGTGGGCACTGCGTTCATGGACATGAAGTAGATGTGCCCCTGACCCAACTGGAGTTAGCAGAGCTGGTAGGTGCCAGCCGACCGGTTGTTAGCTCCGAGCTCAACGAACTGCGCCGCGACGGGCTTCTGGATTATACCCGTGGGCATATTTGCGTTATCGACCTCAAGGCGCTGAACGCATTCTCACAAAACCTCTTGCCGAACTGTTAGGAAGCTGACAGACGAGCAACCCATGGTGGAATACGCTTTCTATGGTTAATCCCACAAGAGGCTATTCCCATGCGATTCAAAACAACACTAACCCTCACTCTTACCGCCGTCCTTGCAGGCAATATATCTTGGGTTTCGGCGGCTTCCGACGAGATGCAAGACACCATGGCTGCGGCAGAAAGTAGCGAGTTTTCGCCCTATGTTGATGCCGAAGGCACTATCAGTCGTCCCCACGAATTTCGTGACAAATGGGTACACATAGGTAGCTGGTTCGTCCGCGAAGATGATCAGGCCAGCGGCCCCGGTGTGCACGACGTATACGCAGACCCTGCGGCCGTAGAAGGCTTTCGAGAAACCGGACAATGGCCAGACGGTGCCATGCTGGTCAAAGAAATAAGCAGTATCCGGGAAGGCCAGAAAACGACAGGCTTCGCCCAATGGGCGGGTGAACCCGGCGTTTGGTTTGTTATGGTGCGCGACCGCCAGAATCGGTTCCCCGAGAATGCAGCCTGGGGTGAAGGCTGGGGCTGGGCACTGTTTACACAAGCAAGCCCAGAAACCACCACAACGGCAACCTGGAAAGGCGAAGGCTTTAACAACTGTTTCGGTTGCCACACTCCGGCGCAAGACACCGAATGGGTCTTTATCGAAGGCTACCCGGCTGTTCGTGATTTTGCCAAGTACCCAAAATAAAATTGTTCAAAAATTAAACAAACCGCGACTGGCACTAACGGCACCGGCGGTGTCGCGCCGGTCGGGGAAGTGCGTGCTAGGTATTCCGAATTCATCTATTAAGGTTACAATCACAGCCTAAACCACCGCCCACTCGGCTTTTCGAATTATAGACCCCGGACACCTTACTGTGAGCACGCTCCACCGAAGTGAAAAGAGCCAAACCACGTCTAACCGCAAAGGCTTACACCCGAGGAATCTGCACAAGCAGGGCTATGATTTTCCAACTCTCGTAAAAAGTTACCCGCCACTCGCCCCCTATGTGAACACAAACGCTCACGGCAACCTTTCTATAGAGTTCGCAGATCCCCTGGCGGTAAAAGCCTTAAATGCTGCGCTATTAAAACAGCACTACGGCATTGCCGATTGGGATATTCCAGAAGGTGCGCTTTGTCCGCCCATTCCAGGCAGAGCCGACTACATCCATTACGTAGCTGAGTTGCTTGGGTTTGGTAAGCGCAAAATCACCATGCTGGATATAGGGACGGGTGCCAACGGGATATACCCGTTGCTGGCCTGCCGAATATACGGATGGCAGTGTGTGGGCAGTGATATCAATACTCAGTCGCTTGAGAACGTAGCCTCGATTATCGCTAACAATCCCTCGCTAAAAGACCGCTTCAAACTGCGCACGCAACACGACAAAAATCATATTTTTGACGGGATAATCCAAGCGGGAGAATTTTTTGATGTCAGCGTATGCAACCCGCCTTTTCATGCATCGCAAGATGACGCCCTAAAAGGCAGCCAGCGTAAGCTCAACAACCTTTCTCGTAATCGCGGTGAGCAAAAAAATACGTCTTCCATGCTAAATTTTGGCGGCTTAGAAGCAGAGCTTTGGTGCAATGGGGGCGAACGACTGTTCCTTAAAAAGCTGATCAAAGAAAGCCAAATGTTCTGGGCTCAATGCCGCTGGTTTACAAGTCTGGTTTCGAAAAATGAAAATGTAAAACCTGCAAAAAAACTGATCAGTAAGTTGGGCGCGGTTGATATACGGGAAATAGAAATGACGCAGGGTAATAAAATCACGAGAATATTGGCTTGGACATTCATTAGCGACCCAGAAACTGACTTAGGACCGCCAAAATCGTGACCTCTAATTGCTGCCGATTAAAGATGAAGGAAAAACCACTACGTCATCCCCCTCTTGCCATGGCTGAAACTTGGCCATGGTTTGAAGAAAGAGCGGGTGCTCCAGCCAGTGTTGTAGCCACAGCTGCAGGTTAGGGTAGGGCAGGCTGTAAAAAACATTGCGATCCACATGGGCGAATTGGCGAACAAACGGCATGATGCCAATGTCGGCAATGGTCACGTTATCCCCCAGCAAGAAAGAGTTTTTAGTCAGCAACTCCTCTAAAACCTGTAAAAAGGCTTCACCCCGTTGCCGATACTCTGTTTGGGTCATTTCGGGGTGACGATCGGCGTATTTATAGCGATCCAGCCAATGTTTAAATTCGTTGTCGTTTTGCTCGATCAAAGCGTTGGCCTGATGCAAAACCTTGGCATCCAACAACCCTTGCGGATCTTGCTGCTCAAGCGCCCACGCCATTATCTCCCGGCTCTCTTCAATCACAGTACCATCAGAAAGCT
The DNA here is from genome assembly GCF_052094685.1 of Marinobacter sp. GTDB lineage: Bacteria > Pseudomonadota > Gammaproteobacteria > Pseudomonadales > Oleiphilaceae > Marinobacter. The sequence goes on along the minus strand of NZ_JBQDKB010000064.1, from coordinate 1,832 downwards.
GCAATACAGGCACAGTGCCTTTCGGGCTAATCGCTAGCATCTGGGCCGGTTTGTTTTTCAGGACTATCTCCCGCAGTTCCACCTGCAACCCGGCAAACAACAGACCGAGACGGGCGCGCATGGCATAGGGACAGCGACGAAAAGAGTACAGGCGATGAAGTGAAGCAGTCATGGGTGTTTTCGCGGTTGGTATCATTTTTCTCTAGGTTTGGTTGGCTTGAAATTACCGCTCAGGCAATAGGTTACATTGCCTTCTTCTATTCTATACGGCGCCCCAGCCGCTTTTGCAACCATGCGTTTGCCATTTCAGCGAAACCAAGGCCTGAAGGTTGGCTCGCTATCGCAGCCGGTCGGTGGGTCATAACCGGCAGGTGCTTGCGAATGTTGGCCACCCCCACACTCATTGGAAAGCTGCGAAACATGCACTCGTCGTTAGGTGCATCGCCAATAAAAATAGAGCGCTGCTGCAATGCTGGTGTATCCAAGCCCAGCAGTTCACGACCCACTCGAAGTGACATAGCAGATTTGTCGAAATCCCCCAGCCAGATGTTGATGTGAATCGAACTTTGCCGAACGTTGAAGCCTTGAGCATGCAGGGCATCGTAAATGGCAGCCACTTGTTCAGGCGTTAGTGACTGTTGTTGGTTGTAGTCCACAGCCACATCCACATAGCGAAATGGCTGGTCGGTGGCGAGCTTGGGCACAAAATCCAGTTTGAGCGCAGCAACGGCCTCCAATATGGCCTGCTGGTCACGCCGGTGCTTCAGTTCGTCTTCCCAGTAGTGCCAGCTAACGGTTTGCGGGGCTGTACGCTCGGCATAGAAGGCACCCCCTTCACCGATAACGGCTCTCACTGGCCAGGTTCGAATGATTTGGTCACACCAACCCGCGCAGCCTCCGGTTACCGGAATCACGCTGATGCCTGAATCTGCCAGGCGACAAATCGCGAGATAGGTTTCTGGCAGCAGTCGGCCGTCAGTCGTCAGTGTATCGTCTACATCGGTGAACAAAATGTCGGCGTTACCAAACTCAAGACTGTCTTTCATAGAATCGGTTTTCCAGTTCACAGGCGACTCAAGGTCAGATTACTTTTTTGCGCAGTACGCTGGTCAGCGCCTCGCCCAGAATGACCAAAACAACGATTGCCAGCAGAATGGTTGCTACGGTTTGCCAAGCGAACAGGTCGATAGAGCCTTGCAATAGTACCCCGATACCACCGGCGCCCACCAAACCCAACACCGTAGATTCACGGATATTGATATCCCAGCGCAAAATGATGATCGCAAAAAACGCCGGCATCACTTGGGGCACAATGGCGTAAAGCACCACCTTGAATTTACTGGCACCGGTTGCTTCCATAGCCTCAACCGGGCGACGATCGATTTCCTCAATGGCTTCGCCCATTAGCTTGCCGATGAAACCCACTGAGCGAAACATGACCGCCAAAATGCCGGCCAACACACCGGGGCCAAAAATAGCCACGAATAGCAACGCCCAGATGATGGTGTTGACGGAACGGCTAGAGACCAAAATAAACCGGCCGACCCACAAGGTGATTTTGTTCGGCGTGGTATTCTGCGCCGCGATGTAAGACACCGGCAAAGCGATGAATATCGTCAGCATGGTAGACAGAGTGGCGATATGAACGGTCTCCAGCATGGCGGAGAATATTGCACTCCACTGGCTGAATTCAGGCGGCCACATACGCGCGCCCAGGCTTTGGATTTGATTGGGTGCATCCCATACCCAAGGCCAAAAGATGTCGATATCGCGCACCGCCTGTCAATGGCCATTTATTTTGACCCACCTTTGGCCAATAAAATTGACCCACC
>NZ_JBQDKB010000063.1:0-21534 GCF_052094685.1 Marinobacter sp. | reverse complement strand
GTTCGTGAGTTCATCAAGAAGAAGTATGAAGGTGCCGTTGTTCCGGCATTCTGATTAGAGCCCGGGGGTACCGGGCATGATCTCAAATGCAGGCAACAAAAAGGCCGGGCAGCTTTCGCTGCCCGGCCTTTTGCATTCAATACTGTCTGTACTCAGCGCTTTCTGTACTCAGTACTTGGCGCTGGTGATCAATCACCGCTCCAGTTAGCTGTTGGGTCTGGTGTCATCCGCAGGTAGGATTTCACCGCCTTATAGCCTTTCGGGAAGCGCTTCTTGATTTCGTCTTCATCTTGCAGTGACGGCACAATAACCACGTCTCCGCCACGTTCCCAGTTGCCCGGGGTGGCGACTTTGTGGTCGTCGGTCAGCTGCAGGGAATCAATCACCCGAAGCACTTCGTTGAAGTTACGGCCGGTGCTGGCTGGGTAAGTGATGATCAGGCGAACTTTTTTGTTCGGATCAATCACAAACAGCGAGCGCACAGTCAGTGTGCTGTCGGCGTTGGGGTGGATCATGTCGTACAGTTCAGCAACCTTGCCGTCATGGTCGGCAATGATCGGGAAGTTCACTGCGCAGCCCTGGGTTTCGTTGATGTCTTTGATCCACTCGTGGTGGGAATCAACAGGATCAACGCTCAGTGCGATGGCTTTAACATTGCGCTCAGCAAACTGATCTTTAAGCTTTGCAGTCAGGCCAAGTTCCGTTGTGCATACTGGAGTGAAGTCTGCAGGGTGAGAGAACAGCACCCCCCAGCCATTACCCAGCCATTCGTGGAACGAAATTTTGCCTTCACTGGAATCTTGTTCGAAATCCGGTGCGGTATCCCCTAAACGTAAACTCATATTCGCTCTCCTTTGATGCGACTTCTCTTGACGCCGTTTGAAGTTCCGGCAGGCTGGCTGCCAGATCTATTTGTTGAGTGTATACGAGAATCATTGGTGCCGGATGATGGGATTGCAAGGGCTAGTTGACTCACCTCATCCGGCATTGGCCTGTTGACCATCGGTTAAAGCGGTTGCCGTATCACAGCCCGACAGCCTTTTCCCGTTCAAAATGCTCTTTAGTTAGCTTGAATACCACTGGGCTGAGGAAGATAAGAGCAATAAGGTTGGGCAGTGCCATCATGGCGTTCAGCGTGTCGGCCACCAGCCAGATGAGGCCTAGATTTACCGTTGCGCCAAGAGGAATAGCGAGAACCCAAGCCACGCGGTAAGGCGTTATGGCTTTCACACCGAACAGAAACTCGACGCAGCGTTCACCGTAGAATGACCAGCCAAGCAAGGTGGTGAAAGCAAACACCGCCAGAGCAACGGCTACTACATAATCACCCACCCCGGGCAGGGCCTTCGAAAACGCCATGGAGGTTAGTGCCGCGCCAGATTCTCCGGATGTCCAGACACCAGAGGTAATGATAACCAAACCCGTGATGGTGCAAATAATGATGGTGTCGATAAAGGTGCCCAGCATGGCCACCAGACCCTGATTGATCGGGTTCTTGGTTTGCGCGGCGGCATGGGCTATAGGTGCAGAGCCCAGGCCGGCCTCGTTGGAAAAGACACCTCGGGCGACACCAAACCGGATGGCAGCCCACACGGCCGCACCGGCAAAGCCACCTTCGGCGGCGATGGGGCTGAACGCATGCTCAAAAATCAGACCAAAAGCAGCAGGAATGTCAGCAACGTTCAGTGCCAGCACGACCAGGCCTGCTATCAGATACGACACGGCCATGAGAGGAACCAGAGCACTGGCTACCTGACCGATGCGGCGAATACCGCCAATGAGCACCATGCCTACCAGTACCATCAGAATAACGCCTGAGATCCAGTGTGGCAGGCCAAATGTGGTTTCCATAACATCTGCAACCGAGTTGGCCTGCACTGTGTTGCCAATGCCAAACCCTGCGATGGCGGCAAAAATAGCAAACAGCACACCCAGCCAAGCCCATTTTTTACCAAGCCCGTTACGAATGTAATACATGGGCCCGCCGACATGAGAGCCGCGCTCATCTACTTCACGAAAGCGCACAGCGAGTACCGCTTCGGAGTACTTGGTGGCCATGCCTACCAGCGCAGTTAACCACATCCAGAACAACGCGCCTGGGCCACCGAGGAAAACAGCGGTCGCGACACCGGCGATGTTACCTGTTCCGACTGTTGCTGCGAGCGCTGTCATTAACGCTTGGAATGGCGGAATTTCACCATCGGATTCTGCACCGGTTGCTTTGCGGCCACCCCACATCAGGCGTAGGCCGGCCCCAAGCTTGAGTATTGGCATGAGCTTTAAGCCGAGGCTGAGAAACAGACCGACACCCAGAATCAGCACCAGCATGGGTGGGCCCCAGACCAGTCCGTTGATTTGACCTATAATGTTTTCAATGGCTTCCATGGGATTCCCCTGTTTTTGCCATAGTTTGATGTTGTGGTTATACCCGTAAGGGTTGTAACTGACTGAGTTTAGTTGGATATGGCAAGGTGTAAACTGCCAAGCTCGGAAAATTGGAGGATTTAGAGCCTATTGCCTATGTTTACAGTGTAGGGCTTCGGTTGGTATCTGCCACCGGACTATCCAAAAAGGGAAGGGCTATCCATGAGCGCGCTTAGAGTTTCTGATGTCATGTCCAATCATATCGCGCCCGTTCGTTGCGGAACGCCGCTTACGGAAGTGGTGAAGGCGCTGCTGGAGAATCACATCTCCGGGCTACCAGTGGTTGATGCAAATCGGCATTTGCTGGGTTTTGTGTCTGAACAAGACTGCATTCATGCATTGCTGGTGAGCAGTTACCACTGTGAGGGCGATCCGATTGTAGACGATGTTATGTTCCGTGAGCCTTTGACTATTTCACCTGGGACGGCGATTGTAGATCTCGCCCAGATGCTCGGCGCGGGAAAACCAAAAGTGTATCCCGTCGTGGAGAACGGAAAACTCATCGGTATCGTCACACGCACCGCTGTGCTGGTAGAGCTGGCCCGTGCTGGGTGTGGTGTTGAGTTTTCGAAACGCTCAGGCGCCGACGACTAATTATCGTGCTCTTAAGCCGTATTCTTCAACCGTACACTCTCAATCCGTATGCTGCAGAGGACATTATGGAACTGCTATCCACCAACGTCAGTTTTGACGGGGAACACCGCCGATATCGCCACACATCTGCCACGCTTGAGTGCACCATGGAATTTGCCGTGTATCTACCGCCGGCTGCCGTGGGGCCAAGCCCGCAAAAAGTGCCGGCGCTTTGGTGGTTATCCGGGTTGACCTGCAATGATCAGAATTTCATGCAAAAGGCCGGTGCTCAGAAACAGGCGGCCCAGTTGGGTATGGCGATTATCTGCCCGGACACCAGCCCTCGCGGTGTTAACCTGCCTGGCGAAGACGACAGCTACGATTTCGCAAGTGGCGCCGGCTTTTATATCAATGCCACGCAACAGCCTTGGGCGCCGCACTATCGCATGTACGATTACGTGGTGAAGGAGCTTCCGCAACTGGTTGAAAGCGAGCTGCCGCTAACCGACAAGCGCGGTATTAGTGGGCACTCCATGGGTGGCCATGGTGCTCTGGTGTGCGCACTCCGTAATCCGGGCCGTTATGCCTCGGTGTCGGCTTTTGCGCCTATTGCCCACCCCACCAAATGCCCCTGGGGAGAGAAGGCATTCAAGGGGTACCTCGGTACTGACCGGGCGAGCTGGGAAGAGTGGGACGCCACGTTACTGATCCCGGGCGCGAGTGAGCGATTGCCACTGTTGATTGACCAGGGTACGGCAGATGATTTTCTGGATAGTCAGCTTAATCCAGAAGCTTTAGTGGAGGCGTGTGATGAACACGGCCACCCCATCGATCTGCGTATGCGAGAGGGCTACGATCACAGCTATTTCTTCATCGCTTCATTTATTGATGATCACCTGAATCACCATGCCAAGGCCTTGGGCTTAAGCTAAGCGATTCACCAAATCCGGGGCTGACCCGATCAGTTCGGAAAGCCCCAGATTTGGCTGAAATTCATGGATGGCATGATGTCTGGTTCTTCTACCGCCAATATATTGAAGCCGGGCATGTTGGTATCACGTTCTTGGCAGGTGTCATCTCTGTTGCCTGAAGAATCGAATACAACCTGCACAAAGGGCCCGCGAGCTCGCACTGGCCTACCCGTAATTACGCCAATTTCGTTGTTTTCCAGCCGCACCAGGGTTCCAGGCGGGTATTCGCCTAGAACTTGGAGCAGGGCTTTGGGAAGCGCTGGCCGGAAGGTGCCGTCTGCCAGGTTGGCTATCAGTTTGCGTGCCGCTGTTGCGTTCATCCGCTTACGGTAAGCGCGTTTTGTGATCATGGCGACGTAGCGTTCTGCCAGCGCAAGAATTTCTGCTTCGGGACGGATGTCTGCGCCGCTCAGCCCCTCTGGATAACCGCTGCCGTCTGCCTGTTCGTGATGTTGCGCAATGATGGTAAACAACAGGCTGTTATCAATGCCCACTGCCTTCAAAGCACGAATGCTTCGCTGCGGATGCTTGCGAATCACGTTTCTTTGCTCACTGCTCAGGATTTTGTTGAAGGCGTTCAACTTGTCGGCAATCGGCACCAAGGCAAGATTTGCGCTCAGGGCGGCTTCTGTAAGTATCGGGATGCGCTGTTCATCAAGCCCGAATTGCCGGGCGATGAGCTGGCAGAGTATGGCGTAAAAAATAATCTGTTCGTGGATGGTCGGGCCAACGGAGTACAGGTGTATTAGCGCCAAACTGGAATCGGGTGAGTGTATACAAGCCTGCTCCACATCGTGTGCCAGATCCTGTATCTGCTTTCGGGATTCTGGTTCGCCGCTGGCGATTGCAGCCAACGCTTTTTCAAGGGCGCGGAGATAATCGGGGTAACGTGCAAACGGGTTGCATTCGGCTTCATTATCGGATGCCGCGCTGTCTTCCTGGGGCGCTTCAATCATTCGTGGTTTGAAAAGGCCACGTTCAAATAGCTGTTCGAGCTGTGAATCGGTCTGTATCACATAGCCCTGGCACAGCAGTACGTTGCCGTCGGCGTCATACACGTCCCATGGCAGTGGGTGGCCTATGATTAATGCGCCAGGGGCTATTCGAACGAGTTCACTCAAAATCCCTTTGAATCCTTTAAAGTATGTATAGTTTGAGCACAGTTATGGCTGGTTATGACCATAGTAAAGGTAAATGATTTGTCAGAGCTACCCATCCGAAGAGTAAGAAGAGTAAATTCACCGAAAATCTACGTTATTGATGACATTTTGCGGTCATTTTGTTAAGAAACGTAGAAAATGACCATTATTATGCTATCTGACTTATGCTGGAGAGGCGTGTTCGTTTTCGCCGGGTAATGAAATGACAAGTATGTTGAACCGTCTTAGGACAGACTTTCGATTATCGATTATTACTTTGCTGGGCGCGTGTGCGTTTCTTGGCATTACGCCGTTTGCCGTCATGCGCTTCCTTCAAGGTAATCTAATCGCCGGCATTGTCGATGTGCTTATTTTGATCTGTATTGCCAGCGGCATGTTTTACGCCTGGATAACCGGTGACACTCAGCGTAGCGGCTTCGTTTTGGCTTTCGTTATATGTTGCGGTGCGATTGCTGCCGGAGTTGCTGGTAAAGCAGGGTTTTTTTGGCTGTACCCTTGTTTGATGGCATCGTTTTTTCTTGTTCGCTCTCGCGGTGCCGTGTTGGTGAATTTGGTTGCAATTGCCTCCGCAATGATAATTCAGAACGACGGCTTTCAGTCTTCGGTTCATATGTGGTCTTTTTTTGCCACCACCGTCATGACCAGTGTCTGTGCTTACGTGTTTGCGTTCCGCAACGATCATCACCGTGAAAAATTGGAGCTTTTAGCTACCATTGACCCTTTGACGGGGGTGAAAAATCGTCGCTCGATGGATGCGGGACTGAACTTGGCTTTAGCTGATGCGGTGCGCACAGGTAGATCCTATGCGGTGGTCATGATGGACATTGATCATTTTAAAAAAATAAATGATGAGTACGGGCATAGTGTTGGTGATGAGGTGTTGCTTAGTTTGGTTGCGTTAATTCAGCAACGGATACGTAAGACGGATCAGCTTTTCCGTTATGGCGGAGAAGAATTTGTTCTTTTGTTGTCCGGGGTTGATGGCAATAGCCTAAGACTGACAGTGAATAATTTTCAGCAGATTCTGCGCAAGAATTTGAGGTGCCGTGGTGTCGCGATAACCGCGTCGTTTGGAGCGGCACTGCTCAGGCGTGACGAAAGCGTAGAGAACTGGGTGGCGCGAGCGGATGCGGCAATGTATGAGGCCAAGGAAACCGGCCGTGACCGGATCGTATTTTCAGAGAATATGCCAGCGGCTGACACAGGCTTGCCTGTTGGTAGCGCCGAGCTAACCAATTAACGGTCCGCAGATTTTCGGGCGATAACGAAACAGCCTCCAACCCAGCAACACACTGGCCGACGCCAAGCCTCCTGTAAGCCCCACCCAGAAACCTGCTGCGCCCATGGCAGGCGCAATCAAATCGGTAAATGCCAAGGTATAGCCCAACGGTAACCCCACACCCCAGAACGAAAACAACATAATCAACATGGGGATACCAGTATCTTTATAGCCTCGCAGGGCGCTGATGCAGGCAACCTGAATCACATCCGCCACCTGAAAAATGGCGGCGAACATCAATAGCCGCACAGTAACCGCCTGAACGTTCGCGTCGCTGGTATAGAGCGCAGCAATACCCTGTGAGAACACAAACAGGAGAGCGGCGAAAACCAGAGCCGTAGCCGCAGCCAAAATCAGCGAGCTTCGGGCAATTAACCGAGCCGTGTCCGGTGCCCTGGCACCGATAAGAAAGCTGATCCGTAACGTAAGTGCCATACCGATACTTAACGGCAGCATGAACAGCAGTGACACCACATTCAGGGCTATCTGGTGACCGCCCACCACCACCGGCCCCAGTGGCGCAAGAAACAGCGCAATCACCGAGAACATGCTGGCTTCCACAAAGATGGTGAACCCAATGGGTATGCCTACACTCAGGATGTAGCGAATCAGAGGAATGTTGGGTTTTGTCCAGCTGCCAATCAGGTGAAACTGCTTGTAGAGCTTGCTTCGGTTCAGGTAGATCAGCAGAGCGATAGCCGCAAAGCCGTTGGAAATAGACGTCGCCCAGCCGCAGCCAATGCCGCCCATGGCCGGCAGCCCAAGCTTGCCGTAGATGAAAATATAGTTGAGCGGCAAGTTAATCAGTGTGCTCAGCACCGAGAACGCCATAATCACTCGGGTGTGTCCCAAGCCGTCGGTTAGTCCACGAAGTGCGGTCATCAGCAATAGGGCGGGAATGCCCCAGGCAAAAGCGTTCAGGTAGCCTTGGGTAATGCGCGCCGTGTTTGCTTCCAGGTTCAACCCTTCCAGAATCAGATGCACGTTGGTAAGCAACAAAATCATGATGATTGCGCCAGCCCCGGCGATGTATAACCCCTGCCAGGTGGCTGGCATGATCTTTTCTGGCGTGCGGGCACCGTTGTACCCCGAAATAATCGGCTGCAATGCCCCAAGCATCCCCATAAAAAACAGGAACAATGGCATCCAGAGGCTGCTGCCGATGCCCACACCTGCAAGGTCTTCCGCGCTGGCATGGCCCGCCATAACAGTATCGATAACGCCGTTGGCCATTTGGGCTATCTGGGCAATCAGAATCGGCCCACCGAGTATTGCCAGGGTCTTCCATTCGATCAGCGTGCGCGAAACGAGAGGCTTGCGGACTTCCGGAAGTGGCTGGTGGGCTTCGTCCATAGTGTGCTATCCGAGGGGCTGGCGCTGATGATTTATTTGGGGGCTGAGCATGCTACCGGGTTGCAATAGTGTATGTCATAGGGAATTGCCACTCAGGGACACTGAAACCAACCTAAAAAACCGCTAAAGTACACGTCCTAATTCATACAGATGGCAGTCACTATGGGATTACTGGTTTTCGTAACCATACTCTGGGCTTTTTCTTTCAGCTTGATTGGAGAGTTTCTCGCCGGCCAGGTAGACAGCGATTTTGCGGTACTTAGCCGCGTGTTACTGGCGACACTGATCTTTCTGCCATTTACCCGTTGGCGCGGCGTACCTGGTGGGCTCCGGCTGGGTGTTCTGGTCACGGGTATGCTGCAGTTCGGTATTACTTATCTGTGCCTTTACCGCTCGTTCAGTTATTTGACAGTTCCGGAAGTGCTGCTGTTCACCATATTCACGCCACTTTACGTCACCTTGATTGACGATGCCCTATTCCGTCGCTTTTCCCCGGTTGCACTGGTGGCCGCCGCGATAGCTACGCTCGGCGCTGGCATCATTCGTTATGACGGCCTGAGTGAGGATTTTATTACCGGCTTCTTGTTGCTGCAGATTGCAAACTTCACCTTTGCTGCAGGCCAGGTTGGTTATAAACACGTTATGCGGCGCTATCCGGTGGATATCCCCGCGTATCGCACATTTGGCTACTTCTTTATCGGTGCGTTGATTATCGCGTTGCCGTCTTTCATGATATTCGGCAATGCAGATCGCCTGCCTACTACGGCGATGCAATGGGGTATTTTAACCTGGTTGGGGTTGGCCGCCTCCGGGCTTGGTCTGTTCCTTTGGAATCGCGGCGCCTGCAAAGTGGATGCAGGCACACTCGCCATTATGAACAACGTTTTGGTGCCAGCTGGGTTGCTGGTAAACCTGCTGATCTGGAGCCGGGACGCCGATCTGTTGCGGCTTGCCATAGGCGGCGCCGTTTTAGCCCTGTCACTGTGGGTGAACGCACGCCTTCATCCCCGTGCTCGGCTGGTCGGAGCGGCATAGATAAAACCTGTTACTTATTTATACGTTTGATGAATATCAATAGTAGATAGGGGCCTATATTGTGGGGCAACGGTTATACCCCTTTGTCCACAATGAGTAACGGATAACGATATGCGAAAGAATCTACCCGTAACCCAGCGTGAAGTTAAAATGCGCAAGGGCGGTAGGCTGATTACGACCACTGACCTAAAGGGTGTGATCACCTACTGCAATGACGAATTCGCAGAGATAAGTGGCTTCCCAGAAGACGAATTGGTTGGCCAAGCCCACAACATCATTCGCCACCCAGATATGCCTCAGGCGGTATTCAGAGACATGTGGCAATACCTTCGTGCGGGCAAAGCTTGGATGGGGGTGATTAAAAACCGGGCAAAAAGTGGTGATCATTACTGGGTGAGTGCTTACGTCACTCCTATCCGAGAAAACGGGCAGATGGTGGGTTATGAGTCCGTTCGGGTCGAGCCAACCCGGGACGACGTGGCCCGGGCTGAGAAGCTCTATGCGCGCCTTGCAGTTGAAAAAACGGGCCTGAGTGCCCGTAACCGCCTCGCGCCGGTGATGACCTCCGGGTGGCCTCTAGTCTTGTCACTGGTTCTAAGCTTGGTAGCGCTTGGTTTTGAGAAACACTGGGTGGCTGCAGGGCTGATCGTAATCGGCCACCTGTTGGGTGGCGCGCTCTTGCTGAAATCATTAACGGGTAGGCTGAAGCGCCTTCTGGAACTTCGTCCGGGTGCTTTTCACGACCCGGTCATCGCTCGCACATACAGTGATGAGTCGGGGCTTTTCTCGCAACTGACATTGTTGTTGGTCAGTGAGGATGCGCGGATTCGCACCGCGCTTGCCCGTATAGATGATCAGGCAGAGTTGCTCTATGAGCAGGCCCGGGCTTCCTACGACTATATCAGTGGTGGTGCAGAAGCCATTGGCCGACAGCGTGCTGGAACCGACCAGACAGCCTCGGCCATCACCGAAATGACGGCATCCATTCAAGAAGTGACAGCGGCTATGCTGGGCAATGCCCGGGAAGCCGAGGAGGCCGACCGCCTTGCGGTTATTGGCAGTGAGCGTAGCTCGGAGGCCTTGGTTGCAATTGAACAGCTGGTTACACGTGTGAATGGAATTGGCCAAGCTATAAGCAAGCTGGGTGAGTCCACTAAGAGCATTGGCGAGGCGGCCAGTCTGATCTCCGAGATTGCAGAGCAGACTAACCTGCTGGCTCTGAATGCGGCCATTGAAGCGGCCCGTGCGGGTGAGCAGGGCCGTGGGTTTGCCGTCGTTGCCGACGAGGTACGTTCGTTAGCCAGCCGTACCCGGGAATCAACTGTGCGCATTCAGGATGTCATTGACGACTTTCGTGTGCAGGTGGATTCGGCCGTTCAGGCCACGCGAGACGGGGAGACAGTTGCGGGTCAAGGGCTGGAAAAAGTGCGCGAGGCCGAGAGCTCCCTGCGGGATATTGTTACGTCCATCAAAGCGATTTCTGACAGTTTCATCAGTATGTCGGCCGCGTTTGAGGAACAAAATCAAGTATCCGAGGAAATTAACCACCAGATTATCAATATCGCTGAGCTGGCGGACCACAGCGAAGTGCAAGCTTCTTCTGCTAAGCAGAGCAGTGATAGCTTGAGTGCTATGTCCCGTGGGCTGAACGATCTGGTTTCTCGCTTTCTCAGAAAAAGCGATTGAGTGTTGCTTGCCGGGAACCCGGCGCCAGTTTGTTGTCGGCGCTGGCATCCCCAGGCCAGTGCTGGCAGAATCTCCTCCCAATTGCCTTGGGAATACCCGTGGCTTCAACTTTTTCGATTCCTTAGCCACAAGCACAGGAACAAGACATGACTCAGTCAAATTCGGCCTCGGGTAACGACTCCGGGGCGTCTCGCGGCCTATGGTCTTCCCGCTTTGCTTTTATACTTGCCGCAACCGGCTCTGCCGTTGGCCTTGGCAATATGTGGAAGTTTCCTTATATCACAGGTGAAAACGGGGGCGGTGCCTTCGTTCTGGTTTACCTGCTGTGTATTGCTGTTATTGGTGTTCCCATCATGATGGCAGAGATATACATAGGCCGTAGTGGCCGCCATAACCCTATTGGCAGTATGCGCCTGGTTGCAGAGCGTAATCTCAGCTCCCCGGCATGGCGCATTTCAGCGGTTATCGGGATGATTGCCGCCTTTGCGATTCTGTCCTTCTACTCTGTTATCGGTGGCTGGGCAGCTTCGTATATTGGCCATGCGGCGACGGGTGATTTTGCTGGCGGCACTGCAGACTCCATCGGCAATCTGTTCAGTGAGCTTCTGGCAAGCCCGAAACAGCTGCTAGCCTGGCATACGCTGTTTATGGCGTTGGTTATTCTTGTGGTCTCTCAGGGCCTGAAAGGTGGCCTGGAGCGTGCAGTTACTATCTTGATGCCCGCACTGTTCGTGCTGCTGCTGATCGTGGTTGGTTACGCCACCACCACGGGCCACTTTGGTGAAGCGGTTAGTTTCCTGTTTACGCCTAACTTTAAGGCATTAACGATCAATGGTGTGCTGATTGCTCTGGGCCACGCGTTCTTCACCCTCAGTTTGGGTATGGCCATTATGATGGCCTATGGCTCTTACCTTGGGCGCGACATACCCGTTGGGCGTACGGCCGTTAGCATAGCGCTGATGGATACCGTTGTGGCGTTGCTTGCCGGCCTTGCGATTTTCCCCGTGGTGTTCGCCAATGGTCTTGAAGCGGGTTCGGGCCCTGGCCTGATCTTTCAGACGCTGCCGCTGGCGTTTGGCAACATGCCCATGGGTGGCCTGTTTGGTACCTTGTTCTTTGTATTGTTGCTGTTTGCTGCCTGGACATCCGGCATCTCCCTGCTTGAGCCGGTGGTTGAGTGGGTAGAAGAAAACAGCAATATGGAGCGCGCGGGCAGCGCCATTGTTGTCGGCGTGTTGTGCTGGCTCCTGGGTATTGCTTCTATTTTGTCGTTGAACGTATGGGCCGATTTCGCGCCGCTTGATATGTTCGCTCGCTTTGAAGGCAAAACCATTTTTGATCTACTCGACTTCTTCACGGCCAACATCCTGCTGCCACTGTCGGGCTTGCTAACGGCGATCTTTGTGGGCTGGTTTGTTGCCAAAGAATCCCTGAAAGCAGATCTTAAGATGAGCGATGGCTCATTTGCCTTGTGGTTGAACTGGCTGCGTTTTGGCACGCCGGTGGCAGTTGTGATCGTATTTGTTTACAACCTGCTAGCGTAATAGCATCGGAAAACAGAAAACCCGGAAGGCAGCGATGCGTTCCGGGTTTTTTTGTGCCTTGAGACGTCAGTTTCCGTTGTTATCCGTGATGGTTTTCAACGCCTTTACATGGGGCCTAACGGCTTCAATGTCGGCGGGAGGCGCTTCGTTGGCCATCTGTGTAACACCAAGAGCCGCTTCCATCATCGATCGCATTTGGGCTTTTTGCTGCTCACTCATGTTCGGATTGTTCTCGAGCTCAGCCATCGCGCTTTTCATTTCCTGATTGAGCTCGGGGCTTTGGTCTGCCATTTCAATGGCCATCCAAGCACTGTAAATACGGTCGCCGGTGGCGGCCCATTCGTCCAGATTGTTGAAGCCATTGTCTTGCACCAGGTCTTCCAGACGATCGTAGGCGTCCTCGCCTTTTAGCCTCTCAACGGAAGAGGAAAAAATCTTCGAAAGATCAATGCTTTCTATGTTTTCCTTGTTGTTCAGGTCCTCAAGCTCTGACTCCAGGGCTTGAGCTTTTTCCAGAGTCGTAATGAAGGAGCGGATTGTGTTATCCGTTAGCTTCTCCCCGTGGGCACTAAATGATACTAGAGACAGCATGAGTGCCAGAACGACCGTCATCTGGCGGTAGTGCAGGATAGTCTGTTGGGAACTAAGAAAGTTCATACGGATCTCCTTTCTTGTGGCAGGTTTCAGGTTCCATCCATTTGGAAGCCTATTTAGCGTAGGCTCAAACTGAACAAACTGCCAAGCGCCCGTGCATCTGTTATGAATTGCCCGGTGTGACAGATTTGTGAAGTTTTCACGTTAGACTGCATGAAGAATGTCAGCCTAACGAACTGGTTGCGCAGCACAGACAAATGGGTCGGAGCACCATGACACGAACGGTACTGATCATTGAAGACAATCCGGGAATCGGCGAGTTGGTGAGCATGCAGGTCAAGGATTTGGATATGGCGCCGGTTCTCGTGGCGCGAGGGGATGACGGCCTTGAGCGGTTTCGCCAAGGCGGCATTGATTTGGTTGTTCTTGATCTGATGTTGCCGGGGCTGGATGGCCTATCGGTGTGCAGGGAAATTCGTGGGGTCCCGGGGTATGTGCCGGTACTTATATTGACCGCTAAAAGCACGGAGCTGGACAGGGTACTTGGTCTGGAAATGGGCGCGGACGACTACTTGATAAAACCCTTCAGCGTGGCGGAGCTGGCTGCGCGCATCAAAGCCTTGTTTCGGCGAGTGGATGCGCTCTCTTCAAGCACCCCTGAACAAGCGGAAGCTGAAGAAGTGGAAGTAGACGGGCTCAAAATAGACCCTGTGCGGCGCCGCGTGTTTGTACATGGCACTGAAGCGGAGCTCACGGCGCGTGAGTTCGATCTGCTCTGGCATTTTGCTTGTCACCGCGGGCGTGTATTTAGCCGGGCTCAGTTGTTGGATGCTGTCTGGGGGTACAACCACGAAGGCTACGAACACACGGTGAATACCCACATCAACCGCTTGCGAAACAAGATCGAAACCAACGCTGCTGAACCCCGTTACGTGCAAACGGTCTGGGGTGTCGGTTATCGGTTTCTGGACTGAGCTATTATGACCCGCCCTCTGTTTCAAACCCTGTATGCGCGCCTAGCCTTGGGCCTGTTCTTGTTGTTAGTAGTTGTTGGTGGACTATTTACTGCTCTGAGTCTTTACTCAGTACGCGAGTACAGCGCGGCGGTGAATCAGGCGCTTAACCGTGATTTGGCCAGCCATTTGGTGTCCGACCGCAACCTGGTTGCCGATGGCAAAATTAACCGTAGCGAGCTGAAGCGCCTGTTCGATCTTTATATGAACATCAACCCCAGCATCGAAATCTACTTGCTGGATCAGGACGGCCGCATTCTTTCCTATTCCGCCGATCCCGCCAAGATTAAGCGCAAACATGTGTCACTTGCACCTATTCACAGGTTGTTGAATAACCCGAGCGCCTACCCTATACAGGGTGATGACCCGCGTAGCCATGATCGGCACAAGGTGTTCTCGGTCACTCCGGTACCCAGCGAAGAACAGCCCACTGGGTACCTGTATGTGGTACTGAGGGGCGAGGAGTATGATTTTGCGGAAAGCATGGTACACAGCGATCGCTTGTTACGAATGGGCGGAGGAGCGTTGGCAATCAGCCTCATTGTGGGGCTGCTGGCTGGCCTTGTGTTTTTCCGGTTACTGACAAGACGCCTGTCACGGTTGACTGCTCGTGTGGAAGCTTTTGAAGCAGGTGAAGAAGATACGCCCGACAAGAACGTGGCAAACAAAACCGGTGTTCCCGGGGACGATTTGGATTATCTGGCCGCCCGGTTTGATCAAATGGCGGCGCGTATTGCCGGCCAACTGGAGTTGCTCAAAGATAAGGATCATCAGCGTCGCCAGCTGGTAGCCCAAGTGTCACACGATTTGCGTACACCACTGGCGTCTATTCAAGGTTATCTGGAAACGCTGGGCATGAAGCAGCAGGAGCTCAACCCGGCCGAGCGCCGACGCTTTCTGAATGTGGCGCTCGCTGAAACCCTTCGCTTGAGCAAACTGGTTGATGAACTGTTTGAGCTGGCCGCATTGGATGCCCGCGAACGTCAGCCCTTGGCAGAACCGTTTATGCCAGCGGAATTGCTGCATGACATTGTGCAAAAGCACAGGCCGAAGGCAGAACAGGTGGGGGTTGCGCTGAGAATAATCGATGCTCAGCCGGTTATGGCGCTGGCAGATATTGCGATGACCGAACGAGTTCTGGATAACCTTATCGGCAACGCCGTAGATCATTCAACGAAGGGTGCAGAGGTAAAGCTGAGCGTGGCAACGGACAGTGGCGGCGTTGAAATTTGTGTTTTGGATTCAGGTGCAGGCATTGCTCCGAAAGATATAGATCATGTGTTCGACCCGTTTTATCAGGCGCCTGGGGCGAGTCGTAACGGGCATGCTGGCCTGGGTCTTGCCATTGCCCGTCGAATGGCGGAATTGCAGCACGGTTGCGTCTCCGTAGAAAGCCATCCTGGGGCAGGTGCAAAGTTCCGTTTCTGGTTACCGTTGGCTAATTCAGAGACAAAAGAATCCACAGCGTTATAGATTCGTAAGAATTAAGGAACGTTTTGGTGAAACCACAGGGATAGGATGGCAACTGAGCATTTCTTTCAACGGTACTCGCAACACTGCTCTCAGGAGAGTTGTTATGAATCGAAATATACTGGCAATGATCACCGCGCTGCTTATAGCGGCCACCGGAGCCTTCTACGCCACAGTTGCTACGGCTGAAAAAAGTACAGCCAATAAGTATGCGCCTCCAGATCCCGGCCTTGAGGTTGCAACCTTTGCGGGCGGCTGCTTCTGGTGTGTGGAATCCGGTTACGAGAAGATCCCCGGCGTGGTTGAGGCCGTTTCTGGCTACGCGGGCGGAGACGAACCCAACCCAACATATCAGCAGGTTTCTTCAGGCCGCACCGGCCACACAGAAGCTGTGCAGGTTTACTATGATCCGAGCAAAATCACTTATGAAGGCTTGCTCCAAGGCCTTTGGCGCATGATGAACCCCACGGATAACAAGGGTCAGTTTGTTGACCGCGGCAAACAGTATCGCCCGGCGATCTTCTATCAGAACCCTGAACAGAAGCGCTTGGCGGAAGCCGCTAAAAAGGAACTGCAGACTTCAGGCATTTATGACAACCCTGTGGTGATCGAGATCACCCCTCTGAAAACCTTTTATCCAGCCGAGGAATATCACCAGGATTACTATAAAAAGAATCCGGTGCGCTATAAGTTTTACACCTTCAATTCAGGCCGCTATCAGTTCATCGAGGATGTGTATGGTGATGACTATGAGCTGGACTTCAGCCAGTACAAGCCTGATGACAAGGCTGCTGGCAGTGCTGACGAGGGTGCTGATGTAAGCAGCTCTGGTGTCAATAAAGGGTTTGATCCGGAGGCGTTTGTTAAACCAGGCGCTGAAACTCTGAAGCAGCGCCTTACCAGCATTCAGTATGAAGTCACGCAGAACGATGGCACCGAGCGGGCATTCAGCAACCCATACTGGGATAACAAACGCGCTGGGATCTACGTGGATATTGTGTCGGGTGAGCCGTTGTTTTCATCCCGCGACAAGTACAAATCGGGCACTGGCTGGCCGAGCTTTACCCGCCCACTAAGCAAGGACATGGTGGTGGAAAAAGAAGACAACGGGTTCTTTATGAAGCGCACAGAGATTCGCAGCCGCTTTGCGGATTCGCACGTAGGGCATGTATTCAACGATGGCCCAGCGCCAGCTGGCCTGCGCTATTGCATGAATTCTGCTGCCATGAAATTTATCCCTCTGGAGCAGATGGCGGATGCGGGCTACGGCGACTGGGTTGATGCAGTGCAGGCATCACAATAGGGCATCAAAGCCACAGTTCGCCAATAGGTGTTTGCGGGCTGAAGTGATGACAGATCTGTGCCTGCAGTAGTTCTGCAGTGGCAATGGCATCAATGAGCGCGTTATGGGCAGCATAGTGAGGCAGCCCATAACGCGTTCTGCTGTCTGCCAGGCGGATGGATACCGATTGCTTACCCATGATGCGCTGCACGAAAGATGGCTGCCGATCTGGGTGTAGGTGTGCCTCAATGGCCATGGTGTCGATAACCGGGAAGCGGATACCTTCATTCAGACGCGCCTGCAGCGCCACATCAAGGAACGGCCGTTCGATATTCCGGAAATGAACCACCGGAATTCGGCCGTTCAGGCTTGCGAAAACTTCCTCGAGTATATCCGACAGATCTGGCGCTTCGTTGATGTCGCTGTGGGTGATGCCGTGAAAGGTCACCGACGTTTGGTGCAAGGGGAGCCTTGGGCGAACCACCCAGTGCTTTGCCTGGCTAAGGGCAACGGCATCCAATGTAAAGGGCACCAGCCCGATACTAACAATTGAGTGTGCTTCTGCTTCTAAGCCAGTGGTCTCAAAATCCAGAGCCACCATGGAAATTTCAGATATCGGCGTTTCTGGAGAGGCGCATCCGGCTTCATAGAAGGCTTTCAGTATGGGTGCTTGGGCACTGCTTGCCAGGGCTTGGTACTGTTCTGGCCACGGCAGGCTTTTGACCGCATCGGGCGCGGATGGGGTCTCAGACATGCCGGGTCACCTGTGTGTTGTAGCGGAATCTAAGAAACTTCTGGGCATTGCTCACAACCTGGAAGGCGTCTTTGAGATGGCTGCGCTCAAATGGTGACAGATCTTCTGGCCGCACGTTGTTATCTGGTTCCTCACCCGCCTCGAGCGACAGAGCTTGGTGGCGGATACGGACAATAGAGATGAATTCAAGCGCGTCTCTCAGGTTGCCTAGATCGTCTTCGAGGATTAGTTTGGTTTTGCCGATACTCTTGAGACGCTCGAAGGAGTTCTGAGCCCGGGAACCGCAAGCCAGAGCGTGAATTCGGATAAGGTCAGACAGCGGCGCTGTGCCCCGGCGCTTCAAGTTGAAGGTTTTTTGATGTTTGCCGTCTTCTTCGAGCACAAAGGTGCGGAAAAAACCGAGGGGGGGCGTCCGGTTGAGGGCGTTGCGCGCCATCATGGTCAGAAAGCGCTGGCTGTTGCTGGCTTTGTCTGCGACTAAGGCTTTGAGTTCTTCTGCAAACTCCGTGCGGCCATAAATACCATCCAAGTCAAAGAAGATATTGCTGTTTAGCAGGGCTTCTGCCTTTGGGTTGTCAATCCAATCGGTAAAGTAGCTCCGCCATACTTTCAAAGGTTGGCGCCACTTCGGATTGGTCGCCATGATATCCCCGGTACAGTATGTGTAGCCGCACTCTGCCAGGCCGTCAGACACAAACTTCGCCAGCGCTAAAAAGTACGCATCGTGCTCTTCCGGTATAAAGCTGTCGTCCAGAATCATGGCGTTGTCTTGGTCTGTTACGACCAGTTGCTCGTCCCGCGCCATTGAGCCCAGGGCCATGAAACAGTAAGGCACGGGTGGCGGGCCCAGATTTTCCTCTCCCAACTCCAGCAGCCGCTGGGTAAAGCTGCGGCCAATTCCGGCCATAGCACTGCCGATCATGTGTGAGTTGGCATCTTCGTTGACCATGCGCACAAAACTGTCACGGACATCCCGGCTGATCTTTTTCAGGCCTTTTACATGCTGCTGATGGTAGATGTTGCTCACTAAGTACAGGCTGCTTTGGCTTTCATACTTCACAATATCCGCAAGCGCGACCACGCCCCGAACTTCATGGCCATCTATCACCGGAAGATGGTGCACGTTGTTGTGCAGCATGGTGAGCATGGCTTCAAAAATATAGCTGCTGGCACGTATGGTGATCAGCCCTTCGGACATGATTTCGCTAACGGGTGTTTCAGAGGGCAGTGCTTCGGTCACAGCTCGAGTGCGCAGGTCACGGTCGGTGATAATGCCTGCAAGGTGTGCACTGTCGCCTTCTCCATCGATCAGCAGCAGAGCGGATACGCCATTATCCGTCATAATGCGAGCGGCTTCTTGCAGTCGCACGGTTGTCGGCGCAGAAACCGTTTTCCGGGAAATTAGCCGAGTAACGCGAGAGGTCATCAGCTCGTTGGACTTTTCCCGACGTGAGAGCGCTGAGCGCAAACGGCTGCGGTCTTCTATTTCCACAAAATCCGCAAAGTTCTCATCGTTTTCAAACAGGTAATGAAACGTGTCAGCCGGCACACGATAAAGCAGGCTGTCTTCCAGTGCGCGGGCAGGAAACCGCACTTGCCGCTGCATCAGTAAGCCAAACTGGCCGAAAATTTCGCCCTCGCCTATCCGATTGTAGAGCTCGCCGGAGCGACGGAAAATTTCCACAGCACCGCTGCGCAAATAATACATATGGGAGCTGGGCTGCCCTGTTTCCAATATCTCGGTTCCCGCCCGCACATAGCTAATTTCAATGCTGGCAGTGATCTGATTCACCAGCTCCTCCGGCATATCTTTAAACGGCGAATGCTGGACAAGGTGGTTTCGGATATCGATCAGTTCAGCCTGCATGCTGTCTCCCGGATGAAATAAATAGCGCTTTGGCAAAACTATAGCAGAAACCGCCGGTTGGGCGGCCAAGGCTACGCCGAAAGGCTATGCTTAATCTGTTGAACGGTTTACTTGGTATTTGCTAAGTGTTTATCCCTAGAGCGCAAACCTAAGCCGGCACAACTTGATGCCGATCAAGTGGGAGAGGGCTGGCCTAGCTATGGTTAGCCTACTACTCATTCAGAGTTGTTCTACTTTAGCGATTGATATCCCGGAGTGTTCCTTATGAAGCAACAACACAAATTGTGCATCGCCATTGCCCTGATAAGTGGCAGCCTTGCCGCCACATCGGCTTCCGCAAAAACCGTTGAAGTACCTGACTTAGACATAGACACCTACGGCTGGGTGAACATGGCGGTGATGTACGGCGATACCGGCCGTGGCTCCGAAACCTACATTGTGGACAACAAGTACGCCTCCAGCCGTTTTGGCGCAAAAATCAGCAAAGAAGTGGAAGATCTTGGCTTGCGAGTGGGTACCCATGTGGAGTTTGAGTATCAACATAACGATTCAAGCAAGGTTACCCCGAGCAATCGTTCAATAAACGGTGACCTGGAAGAGCGCCATATCAACGTGTTTGTCGCTGGTGATTTTGGCCAGGTGTCTGTTGGGCAGGGTTCTGGTGCCGCAGACGGCAACACCGAGATCGACATCTCCGGAACCAAGGTGGCGGCTTTCTCCAACCTCGGATTAATGGGCGGCGCTCTGCCATTTGTAGCCAAAAACGGTGACCCCAGCAAAGACGTAAAGCTAATTCAGGCCCTGCATAATCAGGACTTTGAGCAGCGTTACGACCGTGTACGCTACGACAGCCCCAAGTTTGGCCCGATGACTGTGTCTGTAAGCCAGGGCTATAAGAGCAAAATGGGTGGCGGCAGTGACGACGTAACCGAACTGGCCGCGAAAGTCACCTTACCCTTGGCTGGCAAGCTGGTCGCCGGTGTTGGCTATTCACGCAAAGATGTGGGCGGTGCGGTTGATAAGGTGGACGTATATGGGGGTTCAGCTTCCTGGTTGCACACCAGCGGTTTTAACCTAACCGGTGTTTACTCAAACCAAGATGGCAGTAACAAGGGCGCCTCGCAGTTTTACATGGTTAAAACCGGCTACAAAACCGGTAAGCACTCAGTCGCGATTCATCACGCCATGGGTGACGACCGGGCCGAATACTCACCAGCTGCTATAACCGACAGCGAAGTGAAAGCCTACGGCGTGAGCTACGTGTACGCCCCAGCAAAGTGGCTGGATATGTATGCCTCGTTCAACAACTACCAGTTGAGTGCGAAAGAGCGCAGCTACGATGATGTTAACATTGCAATGACTGGCGCCCGCGTTAAGTTCTGATTTTTGCGTTGGCCATGGCTGCCGGTTAGCATGATGTTTGGCTTTCAGAGAAACAACCAAACATCATGCATACCCTCGTTCTTGGCGGCATCCGCTCCGGTAAAACCGCGCTTGCAGAGCGCCTGGCTTCCGACACAAATAACTCAGTGGTGTACCTCGCTACCGCAACGGCGGGCGATGATGAGATGTGTGCCCGCATTCAGCGCCATCAGCAACAGCGCCCATCTGCCTGGGGTTTGGCGGAAGAACCCCTTGCTCTGGCCACGGTGCTTGCTGCCCATGCACAAGCCCAGAATGCGCCCTGCCTTTTAGTGGACTGCATGAGTTTGTGGCTGAGTAACTTGTTGCACGCGGGTGAGGAAACCTTTGCCCGGGAGCGGGAGGCGTTTTTAGAACAGGTGAGCCGTTATCCCGGCGAACTGGTAATTGTCAGCAATGAAGTGGGGCTGGGTACGATTGGGATGGACCCGCTCACCCGCCGGTTTGCGGATGAACTGGGCTGGCTGAACCAGTCACTGGCCGCGCTGAGCGACAAGGTAGTGATGAGTGTTGCCGGGTTGCCTATGGTGTTAAAGCCGTGAACGCTCCGTGGGCGACAAGGCTTTGAAACCGTCCGTGCTCTGAGGCGTCTACTTGAATTCTGCTGCGGCAGGCGTAGGGAGTGCTCAGGCTAGAGAACGAATGCTGCAGTGGGATGTTCATGGTGTTTGCGATAATCATCCTTATCACGCCGCCGTGACAAACGATTAGCACGTTCTTGCCCGCAAACTTTTGTTGCCAGTGCTGCCAGCTCTCAATAACACGCTGGTTGAAGTCTGCCGCTGGCTCACCGCTTGGTGGCGTGTAGGCCACTGGGTCTGCCCAGAATTGGTTGAGCCTTTCGCCATCGCTGGCCATTACTTCATCCGCAGTGCGCCCTTCCCATTCCCCAAAGTTGATCTCCCGAAGGCGTTCATCTTTGTGCAAGGGGATGTCGTAGCGATCTGCCAGCTCTTGAGCAAAGTGCACGCAGCGCAGCATGGGCGAGGTGACAATCGCATCCCAAGTGTCGATCTCGGTAATCGCATCGCGCATTTGCTGCCAGCCGGCCTCGCTCAGCGGGTCGTCTTTGCTACCACGGTACATGGGCCCGCCTTCGGGCTCGCC
>NZ_JBQDKB010000062.1:0-21605 GCF_052094685.1 Marinobacter sp. | reverse complement strand
CATATCAGGTTTCCCGTCAGCGTTTTGTGGAAATGGCAATCGGATCAGATCACGTGCGGATTTTAACGAAGTAGTTATCAAGGGCCAACTGAACAAAACTATTAATGCCAATAAACAAACAGCCAGGCTTTATCAGGCGAATACCCATGCTAAACTTCAGCTTAGGCCCGGTAGCGGGACGGTTCTACTCAGTCAGCAGGAGTATGCTGTGAACACGTTGTCCTCTACCGGTTCCAAATCTACCAACCCGACGCTTGCGGTACTTGGTTTCAAACGGCAGTTAGTCTATCACCTGCACTTTTGGGCCTTCATTGCAGTGGTTCCACTTGTTGTTGTGCAATGGCAACAGCATCATTTCCTGCTCTCGGGCTTGCTAATTCTCTTCTGCGTTAACGCTATTCTGGTGATCGGCCTGTTGCGGTTTCGCGGCACCTACTTTCTGAAAGGTCGGCTCTTTCCGCTGCTTGCCGTGGTTTGTGCCGCCTACTCAACGGCCATTAACGGACACACAGGTCTTTACTGGGCTTACCCCGCTGCGTCGGCTCTATTCTTCCTGTTACCTCTGCGCGAAGCCATTGCCAGCAATATCATCTTTGTGAGTGTTATGGCGGTGGTTTCTTTCATGCAATTTCCAGAAGGTGATTTTTGGCGTATCACTTTCTCACTGGGGTTGAATTGCCTGTTCTCCATGATTTTTGCGTGGTTGGTCGGCAAACTTCAGAATGAACTTACCCGGCTGGCAACCACCGATCCGCTCACCGGATGCCTGAACCGGTCACGATTGGCCGATATTCTGAATAGCCAAATCCAGATGCGAGAACGCTATGGACGGGTCTCTTGCCTGATTTTGTTGGATCTGGATTACTTCAAGCTCGTTAATGATCAGTGGGGACACCTTGCGGGAGATAAGGTGCTGAAAGAGATGACACTACGCCTACGTGCGCGGCTCAGGGAAAGCGACCAGCTTTTTCGCATCGGTGGCGAGGAGTTTATGATCGTGCTGCCGGAAACCAGCCAGCAGGAGGGCAACCTCCTGGCACACCAGCTTCTGGCTAGCATCAGTGCACGACCGTTTCTGGAGAACATCAAAATTACCACCAGTGCCAGTATCGCCGAAGTCAGTAAGGGCGAAACCTGGTCTGTATGGCTGAACCGGGCCGACCAGGCGCTTTATGATGCGAAATCGCTGGGCCGTAATCGGGTAGTCAGCGCGGCGAGTCAACTGGCGCCAGACGGCCAGAGACCGGACGAATTTCCAACCCCTGTTACCAGCTAATGTTATGTGCAGAATTCAAAACCGGTGTTTTCAAAGAGCTTCACCATAAACCGTAGAGATACAGGGCGAATTCACTTAAGCTTTAGCCCTCGCTCAACACCATTGCTCCTTATCATTATTTCTTACTATTACCCTGCACCAATAAAGAGACCGGACAAGACTATGACCAAAATCCTTGACGACCTGACGGGCCACTACCGCGCCATCATCGACGGCCTGGGCGAAAACCCCAGCCGCGAAGGTCTGCAAGACACCCCCAAGCGGGCTGCCAAAGCCATGCAATTCCTCACCAAGGGCTACCAGCAGGATCTTGGCGATCTCGTTAACAACGCGGTGTTCGAATCTGCCATGGACGAGATGGTCGTGGTGCAAGATATCGAGCTATACAGCATGTGCGAGCATCACATGCTGCCGTTTATCGGCAAATGTCACATCGCCTACCTTCCCCAGGGTCGAGTTCTGGGCTTATCCAAATTTGCGCGCATTGTGGATATGTATGCCCGCCGCCTGCAGATTCAGGAAAACCTGACACGCCAGATCGCCGAAGCAGTAGAGAGCGTAACCAACGCCAAAGGCGTTGCAGTGGTTATCGAAGCCCAACACATGTGCATGATGATGCGCGGTGTGCAGAAGCAGAACTCAAAAATGAAAACCTCCATGATGCTGGGGCAGTTCCGTAAATCCCAAGCAACACGAACTGAATTCCTGCAGCTGGTGAGCAACCGCGCCTAGCCTTTCTTGTGGCGCGGCCAGTCTCATCTAGAAAGCTACCTTAGTAGCTTTCGAATATAGGCACCCACCAACACCGTGACAAACAGCACGCCGGTCATCGATTCAAGGGTTACTATCACCGATAGTAGCCCGGTGGCTGTGGCCTCGGGCCAGCTCCCAAAAAAGCTGCTGATAAACGACTGCAAACTCAGCATCGCTGCTTCATTGGGGCGAAAACCAATGAAAAAGTACACCACTGCAAACGCCAACGTCACCAGCAGCGCAGACATCAAGATATTGCGAAACCGAATCCCCCAGCCAAATATGCCGCCAAGCAACCAGCGCTGTAGGCCATGGGACTCCTTGTAGTGCCGCATGTGAAAGAAGGCATGGTCCTCTTCCCGGAGGTGTCCTGTATCTGCCATCCAGTTTTTAAACCGAGTATACGCCTCGGCTAAATGGCGGCGATCCTCTTTGCGAAACTCGGTTAAATGCTCGCGAGCCAGGAGCCCAAATGCCGGTGGTTTGGCAAAACGATTCACCGGACAATCACCATAGAGCAGCCGAATAGGCTCAAACCACGCATGCTGGGCGTGGAAACGGGTAATATCCATGCGCGGCGTGCCTTCCTCGGGGTTTTCCAGTTCTAGCATCCACGCGTGCCCAACCGACGTGCCGGCCAAACTGCAAAAACCTCTGAGGTAACGTCCACTTACGGTCAGGTGACGGCCAATCACCGTGTCTGAAATAATAATGCCTTTGTCTTCGTCGCTGACAGTATGCCCTTCGAGGACAACGTCCTGATCGATTTCACAACAATCTACCAACAGGTGGGCGCAGGTAACGCCCACGAAGGTTAGCGCCGAAATCCGGCTACGGCGGATCTCAAGATCACCGGTCATCTGGTAGCCATCAATCACAATGCCGCCTTCAAAATAATTACGGCTCAGTTTCTCGGCCCGATAACTCTGGCGACCAATAAACACTTGGCCCAGGCTCGGCGCATCATTAACGGGCGTTTCGTCCTGCTTGGCTAACAATTGCACCGGTGCTTCAAACGTACCGTTCAAAGCCAGACATCCCCTGAGAGTCATTTCGTTGAGCCATAGCATGTCATCGCTACCTCGGGTGCCAAACTCCAAGAGCACAGAGCAGGCCTGAACACCACGCAAAGACACGCCCCCGGCACCACTAAAATCACAACCAAAAAACACGCAACTGCCATCAAGAACCGAGGACTTAAGACTGAAGTGATGGCTGAAACGACAGTTTAAAAACCACAAGCTGCCCCGAACCCGCGCGTTCAACCAACGAAAATCCCCGCTTATATGGCAATTCACCAAGATAACAGAACCGTCAATGTCCAGCCCTTCCTGTTCGCAGCCATCCAACAGGGTCACATTAGACACAACAGTGACCTTCTCACTGGATTGGACCACGTCAATAAGCTCTGCCTGGGAACAATGCTGAGGCTCACCAGACGGCACGGCAGGCCCGAATCTTTTCAAGGCCACATCCGGCACCTGACAGGTACCCAATACCTCTCGCACCACGAGCGTCTCGCCATCACGTCGGTCATAACCCAGCCGCAGTTTATAACTTTCACCCACCTGAACCACGGGATAGCCAGCCAGTTGGAAGGGACGCCAGTGGCTGTATGCAACCTGCCCATCCTCAGTTACCAGTACTAAAAACCGCCCGGATTCCCGATCAGACTGAATCACACTGGCGAGGGCTTCAAAGCGACTCACAGAGAAAATTCCTGACCCTGGAAAGCAAAGCCTGCAAACTCCTGCTCCACGTGAGTTCTGTGCTCTTCAAAAAAGTCCTCGTAACTCATCAGATGCATGCGGCTGCGAATGTCTGCCGGATAACTCTCGCAAAGCTCTTGAACTGACGCATGAACCGGGTTCCAGTCGCTCAGGGTTGCATCGTGCAAAATCACTTCAGGTGAAAAACGATTCACCACCTCTGGTATCGCTCGGGTGTCGCCGCTGAACAACAGATGGTCATTAATCATCAGCCCGTAGGAGGGCTTCTCAGGCGTGTGCTGGTTTTGAAAGTGGGTGAGACGAACCCCTTCGAACTCAAACGGCTTATCACCTAACAGAACAACGTCAAAAAAATCAGCTAGCTCAGCTGGCCCTTCCCCAACCTGCCCCATTACGCCTTTGAGCGTGTGCTCCCAAAGCTCTTCGTAGACTCCCGGCGGCAAGTAGAGAGTGGGCTTGAATCCATGCTGAAACCGGCACTCATAGCCGATTCGCTCCAAACCAAAACAATGGTCAGCGTGAACATGGGTTAGAAAAATCGCGTCTATGTCAGATAGCGCCAGTCCACGATCACGCAAGGCAAACTTGATCGTATAGCCTGCATCAATCAGCAAGCGTCGGCCGCCGGCTTCTATCATGGCGTTGTTATTCCAATGATCGATCGCCTCGGAATGTCCAACCCCAAGCATAGTCAGTGCTGCCATCTTTTGTCTCCTTACCTATTCATGCAAACCCGCCATAACGCCGGGGCGGTCAAATTTGATGATCCAACTGGGTGGGCGTATATTCCAAACACAGCCCAGCGTGCGCCACCATGCGCGGCACTGTGGCCAGATGCCAACGATCAGACCACTCCTA
Organism: Marinobacter sp.; assembly: GCF_052094685.1. GTDB lineage: Bacteria > Pseudomonadota > Gammaproteobacteria > Pseudomonadales > Oleiphilaceae > Marinobacter. Next base: position 16,988 of record NZ_JBQDKB010000062.1, on the reverse strand, counting down.
AAAAGCAGTGATGGTACCATGCCAACCCAAAACCCAAATTGCATTCGCGACATTCTCACCACCGTTCGCACCATTGCCCTTGTGGGCGCCAGCGAAAAGACCAACCGCCCTTCCCACGAGGTCATGGAGTTCTTACAGCGCCATGGCTTCAGAATTATTCCGGTAAATCCACGCTTAGCGGGCCAGCAGGTTCTGGGCGAGACGGTGTACGCCGATATTGCTTCTCTGCCGGAACCGGTCGATATGGTGGAGCTGTTCCTTGCACCAGAACGTACAGATGCGGTGATTGATCAAGCCATCGAGCTGAAGGTTCCGGTTATCTGGATGCAGATTGGAGTGATCAATGAGACAGGGGCGGCCCGAGCCGAAGCCGCGGGACTGACTGTTGTGATGAATCTCTGCCCGAAGCAGGAGATTCCACGCCTGCATATACCTGCAGTTAGCGCCCGAAAGTGAACCCGAAGGCCACTATGCGCACGCTCTGGGAAGATTGATTTATTATTATCAGGTCGCAGCCGTTACACTGGCATATTGGTTTACTGGTAAACGGAGCACCTCTTGGAGCAATCACCCCAAAACTTCGGGCCCTTAGTCAAGCGGCTGCTACATCCCGTGTTCCCGGTGGTGATCTTTCTTGTATTTCTCGGTATGGCAGCCGGGCTTCGCTACGGCTTGGTTCAGCAGTATACGGGGCAAATACAGTCCAACTTAGAAGGTCAAGCCAAGAGCATGGCCCACTCCCTGGAATGGGAGTTCATGGTGCATGCCGACGCCATTCGGCGAATGGCCAACCGGTTGGCCGCAGACCCACAGACGCCAGAACGTAACTGGCGTGAAGATGCCCGGAATTATCTTGAAGATTTTCGCATTTATCAGGCCATCGAATGGATCGACGCTGACTTTATCATCCGCTGGCTGGAACCACTTACTACCAACGAGAACGTACTCGGCTACAACGCAGCATTGGATAAACAGCGCAGGACAGCGCTGGAGGCTGCTAAGAATTCTGGAAACTACGACGTCTCCGGTGTTGTGGATTTACGCCAGGGCGGCAAAGGTCTTGTAATCTATGCTCCGGTTGGCGCTGGATCCGACAACATTGGTTTCGTTGCCGGAGTGTTCAGAATGGATACACTGGCTCGCCAGATTATGGCCGTCCACGAACCGACGATGTTCCGAATCGAGATCCGCAACAAAGACAATCTGGTTTATACACTGAGCGATTTTGAAGCTGCCAGCGATCTTATGTCTTACACTGTGCCAGTCAATCTTCCCACTCTGGATTGGCAACTAACTATCCAGCCGTCACCCGAATGGGTCAGCAAGCAGCAAAGCCCCTGGCCGTGCTGGACCTTCATCACCATTGTATTTATGGGCCTGCTGACCAGCCTCACAACTCTTTTGCTGCAGCTCATACTCAAGCGCAAGCAAGATCTGTTAATAACCCGCCAGGAACTGGATGAGGAAATTGCGCAACGCAAAACCATTCAACAGGATCTTGTGCGACTCGAATCCACGGACGTTCTCACAGGCCTGGCGAACCGGCGTTTCTTTATGGAGGACCTGGCACATGCGCTAAACGTCGCAGACCGGCAAGTGCGGCAAGTAGCTCTTGTGATGCTGGATCTGGATCGGTTTCAGATGCTGAACGATTCGCTTGGCCATCAGTTTGGTGACGAGTTGCTGGTTCAAGTTGCCGGACGTTTGGATAAGCTCAGCGATGAACGTATTATAGTGGCCTATTCCGGCGGCGACGAATTCATGATCTGCCAGCAGCGTGTGGAGGATATTGACGACGTTATTTATCTTCTGGGGCGAATCAAGCAGTGTTTTGAAGCACCTTTTGTGGTGCAGAACGAAGTTCACAGTGTTACCGCAACCCTAGGCGTTGCCGTGTATCCCCAGAGCGGTTTGGATGCTGATACCCTACTGCGTAACGCCGACATTGCCCTATACCAGGCCAAAGAGCAGGGCCGCAACACTTATCAGTTCTATACCGAGGGTATGCAGGAACGGGAAGTGATGCGACTGGAGCTGGAGAAGGACCTCAGCCAAGCCCTGGCCGGTGATGAGTTTGTACTACACTACCAACCTCAACTAAACCTGTTCAGCGGTGAAGTCACCAGTGTTGAGGCGCTTATTCGTTGGCAACACCCGCGCCGAGGCCTATTACCGCCGGGTGAATTCATTCCACTGGCAGAAGAGAGCGGCCGGATAACCGATATTGGTCACTGGGTGGTCATGGCCGCCTGCCGGCAACTGGCCGCATGGAAAGGCACCCGCTTCGAAAACGTTCGAGTCGCCGTAAACTTATCCGGGCGGGAGCTAGACGACGAAAGCCTGGTTGAACGTATACGCAAGGCTCTGGATACGGAAGGTATCCCCCCTGACCGACTTGAGGTGGAACTGACTGAAGAAATTTTCATTCAGAACATTGAACACAACCTGGGGCAACTGTCGCGCTTGCATGACCTTGGAGTGCATCTGGCTATTGATGATTTCGGGGTCGGCTATTCTTCTTTGGCGTACCTAAGAGACTTCCCGGTGGATCTTCTGAAAATCGACCGTTCGTTTATTACCGAGGTCACCGAGCGCCATGATGATGCTGTGATCACGCGGGCGGTGATTAATCTGGCCCATAACCTTGGTTTGCGGGTAGTTGCAGAGGGTGTGGAGACAAAAGCACAACTAAACTTCCTCAAGAACCACCACTGCGATCTGGCTCAGGGTTATTTGATTAGCCGCCCTATTCCAGCGGCAGAACTGGAACGTGCGCTGACTAGCGGTGCTTTTGAGAAGGCCATAACGGCTGACTTGGAGTTATAATCGCCATCCGTCAGCTCCAACATCAATATTGTGTTTTTTCAGGTGAGATTTTATGGCCGCGGGTTATCTAACGCAGGAACAAGACAGCAAGCTTCGCCGGTGGGAGCGCTGGAACAGGAATTATTTCTTGTTCGCTTTTGTGGCTCTGATTATTACTTTGGTTTTCAGTAGCCAGCTTGGGCTTTCCAGCGGCGATGACTGGGGGTCACTGGGGATTATTCTTGTGGCTCTGGTTGCGCCTATTATTGTTTTGCAGCTGCGTCTAGCGTGCCCAGCCTGCGGCAAGAAGATTGGCTGGCAGGCTAAGTTAATGGCGCCGGATCAATGTAATCACTGCAATACCTTCCTTCGGGCGAAAAGCGCCTCTTCCTGAAAACCTTTGACCTGTGAGTTGGTCATAGGTTTTAGGCTATCCTTAAGCTTTAAACACTCTCGGCTGTCCTGCTTTGGTGATGGCCGCGGCGGTGTGTGGGGCTTGTCCGAAAACCGCTGTGAATACGTCCATGTACGCTTGCTCTCCGCCTTCCCTGGCTCCGAGCATTTTCGGACAAGCCCCACACACCACCGCTCATTAACAATTGGCGGATGCTGCTGGATATGAAAGTTAAAGAAATTGCTACGTCTGCTGGAGTGAGTCCGGACACGGTGCGCTTTTACACACGGGAGGGGCTACTCAAACCTTCCCGGAACCCGGCTAACAACTATCAGCAATATGGCTCTGAGGACCTTCGGCGGCTGCGTTTTGCCCGTAAGGCCCGCCAGCTGGGGTTTTCGTTGCCGGAGGTTCGGCAGATTCTGGATCAGGCGGATGAGCATCATTCACCCTGCCCGATGGTTCGGGATGTGTTTCAGCAACGGCTGGCGGTGGTGGAGCAGGAAATTCACGAGTTAGAGCAGTTGCGTAAGCGTATGAAGACAGCGCTGGCTGCTTGGCAGGATATGCCAGACGGCACACCGGATGGCCATACCATTTGCCGATTGATTGAACACTGGGACGACAGCAAACCCGGTAAGCAGGTTGAGGAGTAAATCAGAATGAGCGACACACCTGTACTGCACACCACTCTCAGCATTTCTGGCGCCACCTGTCAGGGCTGCGCGAAGAAGATCCGCAATGCGCTGAAACCGCTAACCGGTGATACCGATCTGATAGAAGTGGATATTGAAGATCAGACAGTGGCACTGCCGGAAGGCATTGATGCCACGGAAGCGGCTCGGATTGTAACGGAGACCGGATATCCAGCAAAGCCGGTAACGGAAACAGAAAAGCCCGCTAGCAGCTGTTCTTTCAAGTCTGAAAAGTCAGGCACAAGTATTGATAAAACGACTGAAGACAAGAGCGATCAGCACAATACTCCAAAAGCCACATCTGAACAGTCGACAGCTCCGGCTCAAAGCGACGATCAAGTGCACTTAGCGGTAACTGGCGCCACCTGCGCCTCCTGCGTAAACACCATCGAGAAGGCGTTGAAGTCAGTGTCCGGCGTTACCCACGCTCACATGAACCTGGCGGACAATACGGCCACAGCAACCGGTGCAGCCGCCCCACAAGCTTTGATTCAGGCGGTGGAAAGCTCCGGTTACGGCGCCAGTGTGATTGAAGACGCAGATGCCGCAGACGATCAGAAGCAGGAAAAGGACAAAAAACAGTACAAAACCCTGCTGGTAAAAATGGCGATCAGTCTGGGCCTGGGTGTTGGCCTGATGGTCTGGGGCATGGGGTTTGGCTCCATGACAGTGAGCGACGCTAACCAGAGCACGTGGCTTGGATTGGGCCTGCTCACGTTAATCGTTATGGCCGGCACGGGCGGGCATTTTTATGTCGGCGCCTGGAAGGCTTTCCGCCATCACAACGCCAATATGGACACGCTGATTGCGCTTGGCACAGGTACCGCCTGGCTGTACTCCATGACGGTGACCAGTATCCCCGACGCGTTACCGGAGATGGCACGGCATGTGTATTTTGAAGCCTCAGCCATGATTATCGGTTTGATCAACCTGGGTCAGGCGCTGGAACTGCGGGCCAAAGGCAAAACCTCCGAGGCGGTGCGCCGGCTACTGGACTTGCGCGCAAAAACTGCCCGGGTGATTCGTGACGGGCAGGAGCAAGACATTCCGGTGGAGGATGTGCGCAAGGGCGATCACATTCGCGTTCGCCCAGGTGAAAAACTGCCGGTGGACGGGAAGATTGTCGAGGGCAGCACCCGCATTGATGAAAGCATGCTCACCGGTGAGCCCATGCCCGCGAGCAAAGCGGCAGGCGATGAGGTTTCCGCCGGCACATTGAACACCCACGGCGGGATTGTTTACGAGGCAACCCGGGTGGGCAGTGAAACCGCGCTGGCGCAGATTATCCGCCTGGTGAAAAAAGCCCAGGGTTCAAAGCCGGCCATTGGTCGGCTGGCAGATAAAATATCGTCGGTGTTTGTACCCAGCGTTATGCTGATTGCCGTCGCCGCCGCGTTGGTTTGGTACAACCTGGGGCCCGAGCCTGCGGTGGTACACATGATGGTGGCGGCTACCACGGTGCTGATCATCGCCTGCCCTTGCGCCCTAGGCCTGGCCACGCCTATGTCGGTGATGGTGGGTGTTGGCAAGGCGGCAGAATACGGTGCGCTGATTCGCCAGGGTGACGCCCTGCAAACCGCCGGTAAACTGGATTTAGTGATTCTCGACAAAACCGGCACCATCACCGAGGGCCATCCGGCTGTCACCAGTGTGCATACAGCAGGGGGCAGCGACGAAAGTGCGTTGCTGGCGCTGGCTGCGGGCCTGGAGCAGCACTCCGAACACCCGTTGGCAGAAGCCATTGTTAATAAAGCCAAAGAGCAAAACGCACAGCCACTCAAAGTCACCGGTTTTGAAGCCTTGAACGGTAAAGGTGTAGCCGGCGAATATGACGGCGACACCATCCGCTTGGGCAACCGCCGCTGGCTGGAAGCCGAAGGGCTGTCGTTGAGCAATCTTGGCGATGCAGAAAAGACCATTACCGAAGAAGCCGGCACCCCGTTGTTTTTGGCCAGAGGCACCGAGGTGCTTGGTGTTATCGGCGTGGCCGACGCCATCAAAGCCGACTCCCAAGCGGCCATCCGGCGCCTGCACGATGCCGGCATCAAGGTGATGATGGTTACCGGTGATATCGACGCCACCGCCAAAGCCATATCTGCCAAAACCGGCATAGACGACTACCGCGCCGAAGTTCTGCCAGAAGATAAAGCCGACGTGGTGAATGAAATGCGCGGCAAAGGCTACACCGTGGCTATGGTGGGGGACGGCATAAACGACGCACCCGCACTGGCCGCCGCCGATGTGGGCTTCGCCATAGGCACAGGCACAGACGTCGCCATCGAAAGCGCCGCCATTACCTTGATGCGCGGCTCCCTGCATGGCGTGCCCGATGCCATCGAAATTTCCCGGGCAACGGTGAAGAACATTCACCAGAACCTCTTCGGTGCCTTTGCCTATAACAGCCTGGGCATTCCCATCGCCGCAGGCCTGCTGTACCCCATCTGGGGCATATTGATGAGCCCGATTCTGGCCGGCGCAGCTATGTCGCTGTCTTCAGTAACCGTTGTTACCAACGCCAATCGGCTGCGTCTGTTCAAAACCAGTCGCAAAACTGATCCCGATTACGCCCACAACCAAAAACCAAACGAGGAGCGGAACTGATGCAAACGTTACTGGTCAATGCAGGCGGCCTGGCACTAATGGCCGCCGTCGTCTGGTGGTTCTGGCTTTCATCGTCAGATACCGATACCCCTGAGCAAGACCACAGCCATCACTGAACTCAGCTTAAAGAGCACACAACCATGAAAAAACAGATTCTCGGGTTAGCCCTCACCGCCACACTCGGCTTCAGCACCCCTTTATTGGCGGCAGGCGTGGCCCAGAGTATCCACGTGTACAAATCGCCCACATGCACCTGCTGCACAGCCTGGATCGACCATCTGGAAAGCAACGGCTTTGATGTGGAATCCACCGATACCCAGAATATGAACCGCATCAAAATCGACGCAGGACTCACCCGCAACCTGGCAAGCTGCCATACCGCGTTTGTCGGTGATTACGTAATCGAAGGTCACGTGCCGGCTGAAGACATTCGCCAGCTGATCGCCAACGCCCCGAAAGCCCGCGGCCTGGCAGTTCCTGGTATGCCCGCTGGCTCACCCGGCATGGAAATGGGCGACCGCAAAGATCACTATGAAGTGCTGATGTTCAACGATAAAGGCCAAACCAAAGTGTTTTCAGAGCACAACTAGGTAGCACTCTGGCCGAACGGGTTCACGGCCGTGCCTTGGCGCCGCTTGCGCCTGATTTTCAAGTGAAACGGGCACCTTTAGGGTGCCGGTTTTACTTTGTTTTATTCGAGACTTGATCAATTCCTCGCTTTAGCCGCATTCTTTGCTACACACCCGCCAGCCCGTGTTCTATGATTGGTCTCGCCCCCCGACCCTCTACCCTCGAACATGGAGACGGAGCTTCTTGCGCCTTAAAACCCGGTTTCTCAGCATTGCCGCTGGCCTGATCATCGTTGCGGCATGTGCATCTTGGCTGGCCTATCGGGAGCTGTCCGCCGACCTGATTGAACGCTGGGGGCGTCAGGTGGCAGAGATACAGGTACGCTACGACAGCGCCCGCCTACTGCAATCCCTGGAGCGCGAAATCGGCCTGGCCAAACAAATGGCCGACTCCACTGCACTCGCCAACTGGGCGGCCAATCCAAGTAACGAAACCCTCGAAACCGATGCCATACGTGAAATGGAGAGTTTTCGCGCCAACTTCCGCGATAACAGCTACTTTGTCGCCCTTAGAGAAAGTGGCCGATACTACTACAACAATGAACGCAACGAATTTTCCGGCAAGCAATTCCGATATATTCTAGATTCCGAGAAGCCCGCCGACGCTTGGTTTTATCAGCTGATTGAAGAAGGCAGAGACTTTCACCTCAACGTGAACCCAGATACGGAACTGGGCGTGACCAAACTCTGGATCGACGTGCTGATGCGCAACTCTGCAAAAGAGATTGTAGGTATGGTCGGAACCGGCCTGAACCTAGACACTTTCCTGCAGGACATTGTGGATATCAACCAGGAAGGCATCACCACTTTGTTTGTCGATTACGGTGGAGCCATACAACTATACCGCGACCGCAACTACATTGATTTTGCCAGCGTTATCAAACCCGAAGGCCAGAAAAACACCGTCGATTTGCTGTTTGATGCCCCCGAAGACAAACAGAAAATTCTTGGCATGCTGCAATTGCTGAAGAAAAGCTCTGGCAAGGGAGGTCATGTCGAGAGTGGTTTCGTTACCATCGATGGTAGAGAGCACTTGGCCGGAGTGGCCTTTCTACCCGCTATTGGCTGGTTTGAAATAACCCTGCTTGATCTGAATACGCTGTTGCCTAAAAGCTACCTATGGCCTTTAGTGGCTGTATTTATTTCCAGCCTCATGATCACACTGATTGTATTCCACCTCATCATCCAGTCGCGCATCGTAAAACCCATCGTTGGGCTGGAAGAGGCGGTTGAGAAGGTTCGCAGCGGCAGTTTTATTCTGCCTCGTTTGGACAAGCCAGATAATGAGATCGGCCGGCTTGCCGACCACTTTGAAAAAATGACTGAGAGCCTGAGAGATTCTACCCGGGAACTGGAAAACAAAGTTACCCAACGCACCGACGAACTGAACCGCCTGGCTCGTGTAGACCCGCTCACAAGCCTGAAAAACCGCAGAGGGCTGGACGAGGCACTAGACGAAGAAGTTCAGCGCGCAGAGAGGCAAGACACAGGCTTTGGCCTAATCTGGCTGGATATCGACCACTTCAAATCGATCAACGACCAGTTTGGTCATCAGGCCGGTGACGAAATCCTCTGCCGTGTTGCTCTGTGGTTGAAGGCCAGCCTTCGCCCCTACGACCACCCAGGTCGCTGGGGCGGCGATGAATTTGTCACACTGCTCTCACCCTGCGACCCAGCCACGCTCGAACTCATTGCCACACGCATTCGAGATAGCGTTGAGCAGGAAAGCCGCAAAACCGGCACTCCGGTAACGGTTAGTGTTGGCGGCTATTTTTCAAAGCCAGGCGACAGCACAGATACGATTCTGCGAAATGCAGACAAGGCCTTGTACCGCGCCAAGAACGAAGGCCGCAACCGCGTGTGTATCAAGGCGCCAGAAAATACCGAAATTAACCACGCGTAAGGGGTCTGACTCATACCGCGTAAACCGTTATACTTCGCTCCATCATTCATTTTTTCAGCTAGGTTCACCCATGTTCAATGCCGACGCTCTCAACCAGTTGCGCCAGCTAAAGACCGATATTGAGGAAAGCAAAGTCGTTTTCCCAGGCAAGGTTAAAGCCACCAACGGCCGCTTCGGATTCGTCACACTGGATGAAGGCCGGGACGTTTTTCTACCACCGGAAGAAATGCAGAAAGTGCTTCCAGGTGACCGGGTTAATGTTACCGAACAGGAAGTAGACAAAGGCAAGACCCAGGGCGTTGTAGACGAGCTTTTAGAGAGCCGGCTGAGCACCTTTGTTGGGCGTTACTTAGTAAAAGGTAAAGGGCATTTTGTGGTGCCGGAAACCCCGGGCATCAATCGCTGGATTTTTATTCCGCCCAAAGAGCGCATGAATGCGCAGCCCGACGATTATCTGTACTGCTGCATACACAAGCACCCCATCAAAGACGGCAAGGGCCAGGCAAAGGTTCTCCGGGTCATTGGCAAAGCAGGCGAACCCGGGATAGAGCGGGCCCTTACCCTAGCCACCTTCGACCTGGCAGATTCGTGGCCAGCATCCGTTTTAGCACAAGCAGATAGCCTGAACGAAACAGCCATCGAAGCCTGCGAGGCCGCACGAGAAGACCGTACCGATCGCGCCTACGTGACGATCGATAGCCCAGCTACTCAGGATATGGACGACGCTCTACTGGCTGAACCCAATGCAACCGGCTGGTCGTTGTCCGTTGCCATCGCCGACCCGTCTGCACTCATTGAGCCCGAAAGCGCGGCAGAGCTCGAAGCCTTCAACCGGGCGACTGCTATTTATTTCCCGGGTGAACCCTTGCCCATGCTACCCGACAGCATCAGCACCCGGCTGTGCTCGCTGATGCCAGACATGAATCGCCTGGCTCTGGTATGCGACTTACAAGTCAATAACGATGGCAGTCTGGGCGATTACAGCTTCCACCAAGCGGTTATTCGCTCCCGGGGCAAACTCAGTTACGATTTGGTGTCCAACCTGATTGAAGGACGCGAAGACGAAGACATCAAAGCCTTGCCAGATTCCGTTGCCAACAGTTTGGATCAGCTCCACCAGGTAGCAACCGCCCTGCGCAAATGGCGCAGTGAACACGCGCTGCTAAGCGGCGATCGGCCCGAATTCCGGCTCAGGCTAGACGAAAATCGGCGCATTCGTGCCATCGAACCTTCGGTACAAAACGAGGCCCACCGTCTGGTAGAAGAATGCATGGTTGTGGCCAACCGCTGTGCTGCAGACTTTCTGGCTCAACAACCGTCTGGCCTGTTTATTCAGCACCCGGGTTTTCGTGACGACCGTGCAGACAATACCCGAGCGCTTATTGAAGGCTATGCGCCTCACCTTGCGGATCTTGACCCCAGCACCCCAGATGGCTTCCGGGAACTGATGAAACAGACCACAGATCTGGAAGCAGACGTGCCGGTGAAGGTGATCCTTTCACGCCAACTCGCTCGTGCAGAGCTGGCTTTCACTGCCGCGCCCCACCAGGGCATGGGGCTTAACGCCTACACCACGTTCACATCGCCTCTGCGTAAGTATTCCGACCTCTACGTTCACCGGGTGATCAAAGCCGCCCTGTGGGATACCCCCATGAAGGCGCTCGATGGCGACAAATTGCTGGCACTTCAGAACACCCAGATCAAAGCTCGGCAGGCAGCCAACAGCTTAGAAAGCTGGCTTCGGAGCGACTTTGCGAAAACCCTGGGCGAGGAGCCTATGGACGGTGTTATCAGCCGAACCATTCCCGCCGGCTTTTTCGTGCGACTGGACGTAAACGGCCTAGAAGGGTTTGTCAGCTGTAAGACGCTCAACGGAAAGTACAGCTTCGATCCGGTGACCCTGCGCCTGACACACAACAAAAACGGCCGAATTTTCCAGCTGGAACAGCCCGTTAAGGTTAGCTTTGCAGGAGTAGAAGAAGAGCGCCGGCAGATTAACTTTAAATTGGTGGAAGCTGGTGCGAAGGAGAACGACGACAGCAAAAGCTGACGTCGTTCTCGAATGCTGCCTACGGGCGGAGCATGTTTTCCAAGCGGGCATCCTTGGCCTGCCACTGCTCTGCCAGCCAGTTTTTCGTGTTGCGTCTGTGTTCCGCATCGGTGGAGTAATCGCGCCCCTTCAGGTGCTCGGGAATCGTGACTGTGTGAATTTCCATTTTCACTTCGCTCACCCGGCCGCACATGAAATCCCAGAACGAGGGTGCGCCGCCAGGATAGGCAATGGTTACATCGACCAGAGTCTGAATTGAGTCACCCATGGTGTCCAGAACGAACGCCGCGCCGCCGGCTTTCGGTGTCAACAAGTGGGTATAGCGGGATTTTTGCTTGTCGTGTTTAGCTTGGGTAAACCTTGTGCCTTCCACAAAGTTCATCACGCTCACCGGCGTATAGCGAAATTTTTCGCACGCCCGGCGGGTTGCGCTCAAATCCTCACCGCGCTTTTCCGGATGCTTAATCAGGTACTCCCGCGTGTAACGCTTCATGAAGGGGAAATCGAGCCCCCACCAGGCAAGGCCAATGACCGGTACCCAGATAAGCTGCTGCTTCAGAAAAAACTTCAGAAATGGCGCGCGGCGATTGAACACCCGCTGCATGGCGAAAATATCCACCCAGCTCTGATGATTGCTAAGCACCAGATACCAGCTTTCACGACGGAGGTTCTCGGCACCGGTAATCTGCCATTGCGTGCCATGAGTAAGCTTCATCCAGCCGGTATTGCAAGCCACCCAAGACTCGGAAATCCAGATAATCACTCGGGTGCACAGAACCCGGAAACCTTTGTGGGGGATAATGAGCTTCAGCAAAGCTGGAATATAGAGCAACAAACACCAAAAAAGCGTGTTGATTCCGAGCAAAATGGAGTTGAGTACGCCAATAACGGGAGCAGGTAGAAAGCTGAGCATGCGGAGCCTGTTGTGATTGTTTAGTCAGTGGTGGGCAATCATACCAAGCAGCAAAGGCGATGGGCAGTGGCTGATTGTGACCTCATTGCCATCGGCAAATGACAGCCTTGCCATAGCGCTATCTCGCGCCGCAAGATAGCCTCGATTCTTTATCATGGATTTTTCGATGTCTGATCTTATTAAAGCCGCTACTGAGAAGGCTGCGGGGCTGGCTCAACAAACAACCCGCTATGCCGGAAATGCCTTTGATAGAGTATTCCGTGCGGCCAGCTTAGTGCAGGCAGGGCAAACGCCTTTTGAAACACTTCATTCAGACGAGTTGATCAGCCTGCGCTATTACCCGCCGTTGCAGGAAGATTTCATCGAATTGGATGGCATCACCATTCCGGTCGAACGCAAAAACCACCGCACCCCCGTAGTGATTGTTCCGCCACTCGCGGTGAACATGCTCATTTATGATCTTTTCCCCCAGCGCAGCCTGGTGCGGTTTCTGCGCGCGAAGGGTTTTGAGGTGTATCTTGTTGATTGGGGCAAGCCAACCCGGGCACACAGCCACTATAACTTTCACACTTATCTAACAGACTTGCTGCCGGCCTGCCTCAACCAGGTACGGGTACACAGTGGCGAGCAGGAGTTAACACTGCACGGCTGGAGCTTGGGCGGCATGTTCACGCTGTTTTATTCAGCCCTGAGCAAAGACCAGCATGTTCGCAACGCGATTATTCTGGGAGCCCCCATAGACAGCCATGCATCCGGCATATTGGGCTTTTTGAGCCAAGGCTTGGGCAGCGCAGCGGATTTTGTTCACAAGCACACCGGCCATCAAGTGCACGATCTCCGGCCGCACTGGTTCCACAGCCCTGGCTGGCTTAATACGATTGGCTTCAAATTGACCAACCCTATCGGCAGTGTGATGGGCTATTGGGAGCTGGTTATACGGTTGGGTGACCGGGAGTTTGTCTCAAACCATGCCACCACCGCCGCCTTCCTCGATCGTATGGTGGCCTACCCCGGCGGCATTGTGCAGGACACGGTGGTGCGCATTTGGATGGGCAATGAACTGTCCCAGGGCACGGTGCAAATTGGCGATGATAAAGTTCGCCTCAACAATATCAGCGCCAACATTTTTGCTATCGCGGGCAGCGAAGACACCATGGTAACCCCGGGATCTGCAAAGCGTCTGATGGATCATGTTAGCTCGGAGGACAAGACTTTTCGTGTCACCCACGGTGGGCACATGGGTATTCTGTCTGGCAGTAAAGCACCCAGAGAAAGCTGGCTAGAAATGGCTGAGTGGCTGGCTGAGCGTTCAGATTAAGCCCGCACTTGGTTCCGAGACTGGCCGTTCTGGATTACACTGTCATCCATGAACCTTATTGATACATTCAATCTTGATATTCGCGCGCTCCACGCCTTCGTGACCGTTCTCGACGAAGGCAGCGTGTCCCGTGCGGCAGTCAAGCTTGGGGTAAGCCAATCAGCAGTCAGTCACACCCTGGAGCGCTTACGCAATGCCCTTGGTGACCCCCTGTTCGTCAAATCTGGGCGTGGCATTGCGCCTACCCAATATGCGCTTCAAGCCGGGCCTCACATTCGTCAGATTCTCGACGACATGCACTCGCTGGCATCTGGCCCGGCTTTCGTGCCGGAAACCACGGAGCTCACCTTCACCGTGGCCGCCAACGACTACGAGCGTGACCTACTGCTACCTAAGCTAATGCAGCGCCTACGCCAACAGGCACCGGGCATGTTGCTGCAAGTGATTCCATCGGGCATTCCCACCGCTGACATGCTACGCAAAGACGTGTGTGATTTGATTCTCTCCCCCCACGCGCCAGAAGCCACCGACGTGATGCAACGGGGCCTGATGGCCGATCGTATGGTGGTTTTTTACGATCCCAGCCAGCGCCAAGCGCCAGAAAGCGTACCCGATTATCTGGAGGCCGATCACATCGCCTTAGTGTTCGCTCGTGGCGAGAAGCCCGCCCTTGAAGCCAGCCTTTCCGCCAGCGGATTCACCCGCCGCAACGTCATCACGGTGTCCAACTTTTCCGGCCTACCGGAATTCCTCCGGGGTACAGACATGCTGGTTACCGCGCCTGAGCGCATGAGCAAACACTTACTTCGAGACTTTTCCTGGGTACCCTTACCGTTCACTTTCAAGCCGTTCACCCTGTTGATGGTATGGCACCGCCGCAACCAAAACGACTCTTCCCACCGCTGGTTGCGTAACCAAGTAAACGCGGTCGCAGCCACCATGAACGGCCTGAACGAGTAACCTATCAATTTTACTCATATATCCTATGAGCAACGCCCCTGTTATTTTTTCGCAAGGCAGCCCCTAGAATCTCCTCCAAAGCTCACCCCACACCCGCTACTCTCAGATATCTGGACAATTAATGCTCGCACTCACCAGTATATGGACAACCATACTGCTCGCCGCCGCCGTGGCACTGGGGCCGCTGGCCACAGATATGTACCTGCCGGCGCTACCACAGATAGGCAGTGATTTTGGCAGCGGCACCAGCCAGGTTCAGCTAACCCTGAGCCTGTACATGGCTGGCTTCGCCATTGCGCAACTGGTGTGTGGCCCTCTGGCTGACAGATTTGGCCGCAAGCCGATCATGATCGGCGGTTTTGTGGTGTTTGCTGCGGCCAGCGTTGGGTGCGCTCTTGCCAGCAATATCGAAACTCTAATTCTGTGCCGTTTTTTGCAAGCGCTTGGCGGGTCAGCGGGCCCCGTGTTGGGTCGGGCCGCCATTCGAGATATCTATACTCCTCGCGAGGCGGCAAAAATCATGGCACTACTGGCCAGCATCATGGCCTTAGCGCCAGCAGTGGCACCCACTCTCGGTGGTTTAATGGTTGCCGGTTTGGGCTGGCACTCTATTTTTCTCGTGCTAGCAGGCTATTCGCTGATCATGGCAGTGGTGGTCACCTTCGGCATCCCGGAGCCCATGCGCCCGGAATACCGCCAACCCCTGAAACTGCGCAGCCTGTTGCGGAACTATCGCGCCATAGCAACCGACGTCAGCTTTCTTGGCTACACCCTGACCAACGCGTTGCTGTTCTCAGGGCTGTTTGCGTTTTTGTCCGGTTCCTCATTCGTGCTCATTGATTTCCTAGAAGTACCGCCACAAAAATTTGGCCTATATTTCGCCGGCATTGTTATCGGCTACGTAACCGGCAACCTCGCCGCAATCCGCCTTGGCAGTCGCCTGGTGCCGGATCAAATTCTCGTTCGCGGCCTGTTCATTGCGGTTGCTGCCGGTGGCCTGATGGCGGCTCTGGCATTGGCAGGCGTATTCAGCGTGTGGGCTGTCATACTGCCTCAAGCACTGTTTATGGCAGGTACGGGCATGGTTATGCCCCAAACCATGGCGGGCGCCATGGCCAACTTCCCGCGCATGGCCGGTTCAGCTTCAGCCCTGTTCGGCTTTGCCCAAATGGCCGTTGCAGCCTGCGCCGGCATGCTCGTGGGCCACCTGCATGACGGCACCTCACTAGTCATGGCGGCCATCATTGCCATCTGCGCTGTTTGCTCCCTTGCCAGCTATCTGATTTTGGTTCAACGCCATCCGGCTCCCGGATTTGAGCCACAGGCAAGTTGAAACCTCATCAAAATGATCTAAAAAGAGTATGCTGGTTTCGAACATTTACGGACAACAAGGAGCAAACCATGAGCAAAGTTACCCTAGACGGCAATCCCATTGAAGTGAGCGGCAAGTTTCCACAAAACGGCGACACCGCACCGGCCTTTACCCTGACCAGCAGCGGCCTGGAAGAAGTAAAACTCGACAACTGGGCGGGAAAGCGCAAAATCCTGAACATCATCCCCAGCATCGACACCGGCGTGTGCGCCGCATCTACCCGTAAATTCAACGAAAAAGCCGGCGCGCTGGATAACACCGTCGTTCTTGTTATTTCCGCCGACCTGCCTTTCGCAGCAGCCAGATTCTGCGGCGCAGAAGGCTTGGATAACGTCAGCACGCTCTCCACTTTCCGGAACCCAAGCTTCCAGAAAGACTATGGCGTAGCCATGCAAGACGGCCCGCTGGCCGGACTTTGCAGCCGCTCTGTCGTGGTTCTGGATGAAGACAACAAGGTTATTCATAGCCAGCTCGTTAACGAAATCAAAGACGAGCCAGACTACGAAGCAGCCCTGAAGGCTCTCTGAGGTTAAAACGACCCTCAGCTTGATAGCGAGCTGAACAGGCGACACCTTAAGCCGGAGCCTTGCGGGCGAATCAGCCTCCCCAGACTGTGCATTGCCAGAGATGGCAATGCCAAGCCCCCCAAGGACGGGTTCACGGCGTGTCTGGGGAGGCTGATTCGCCCGCAAGGCCCACCACAAACCCCGAAGACAAACCTGTTAAACTCGCACACCCAATCAAAGACGAAGGCACTACCCCCAACCCGTGAGCAATACCTCCCAAAACGCCAGCCTACCCCGCCAGCTCTACACCATGACCTGGCCAATGTTGTTTGGTGCACTTTCGCTGATGACATTCCAGCTTGTAGACAGTGCCTTTATCGGCCAACTCGGCCGTGATCCGCTGGCAGCGCTTGGTTTCACCCTCCCCATGCAGCAACTCATCATCGGCTTGCAGGTGGGCTTGGGTATCGCAACCACAGCCATTATTTCTCGAACCTTGGGTTCGGGTGACGAGCTTCGGGCCTTTCGTTTGGGGGGCTTGGTTATTACGGTGGGCAGCACACTGGTGTTCGTGTTGTGCGTCAGCTTATGGTTACTGCAAAGCCCCATCATGGGTGCGTTAGGAGCCGACGACACCCTGCTCCCCCTGGTTCGTAGTTACTGGGTGCCTTGGCTGCTCTCTGCCTGGATAGGCGCGCTCCTGTATTTCGGCTACAGCATTTGCCGCTCCCATGGCGACACCAAGCTACCCGGCTACATGATGGTAGCCACCAGCCTCGCCAATATCGCGCTAGCAGCCTGTCGGACTTGCACCTGACAGACAGCGTTTAAAGTGATCTTGT
>NZ_JBQDKB010000061.1:0-21927 GCF_052094685.1 Marinobacter sp. | reverse complement strand
ACAAGATCACTTTAAACGCTGTCTGTCAGGTGCAAGTCCGACAGGCTGCTAGGGCCTGGTTAGCGAAAACTGCTGGAAATCTCGCAGTAGACCGGGCCAGGCGTCAGATTCTGGAGAAAAATTACCTTGAATTGCTGGCCGGTATGCCTGAGCGTGAACACCCCTCACCAGAGGCGCAGTTTGAGTTGCTGGAACTCTTGGATCAGATAGATACCTTGCTAAATGGGTTGCGATCTATTGAGAAACAGGTTTTTTTGATGTCGCGCCTCGATGGAACACCCTACCGTAAAATTGCAGACAAATTGCACATCAGCCTTTCATCGGTAGAAAAGTATATGGCGAAGGCGATGTTGGGTTGCTATGCCGTTGCTTATCCCGACCTGCAGCCTGGCCGGGAATCGGGTAAATCATGAGTACTTTATTTGATACTCAGCCTCCCTTATCGGAGGACATTGTTCAACAAGCCATTCTTTGGCGAATCCGACTGGAGTCGGGTGAAGCTGGCTTTGGAGTGCCTGATGCCTGTCTGACTTGGCGGCAGAGTCACCCTGACCATGAGTTGGCCTGGCAGAGACTGGCGAAGATGGATGCGGTATTTGAGTCAACGGCAACCCGGGCTCCGCAGTTGGCCCGGGATACTTTGGTGAGTACAGATTCGGAGCGTCGGAAAATAACCCGGCGCCGGGCCCTGAGAATGTTGGGTGGTTCGGCCTTTGGGGTGGTCGGCATATCTATGCTGGCAAACGAAAAAGGAACTCTGAGTCGCTTTAACGCGGATTACGCCACTCGGGTAGGTGAGCGGATGCAGTTTGTGTTGCCTGACAGTAGTTCTGCCTGGCTCAATACCAATACAGCCTTAAATCTGAATAGTGACCGGGATCTGCGCCAGGTGTCACTCGCTCATGGAGAAGTTCAGCTAGAGGTTGCCAGCGATTCACGCCCATTCCAGGTTGTCAGCCAGCACGGTAAAGCCTATACCACCGGGGGGCGAATACTGGTTCGACAGGAGCCCGATTTTGACCTGGTAGAGGTGCAGGCAGGTGAGGCCCGTCTTCAAGCAGTTGGTCGGCCAACGGAGATTCTCGCTGAGGCAGGGCAGCTCCACAAGTTAAGTCGCCATGGCAGTACTCGAGTCAGCAATCCGGGAATGGACTACAGTGCCTGGATTGAAGGTGTGCTATCGGTGCGAAACATGCCTTTAAAACAGGTTCTTGATGAAGTTTCCCGCTATAGGACAGGCTTCCTCCGCTGTGACCCGGCTTTGGCGGGTGTTCAGGTTTCCGGTGTGTATCAGTTGCATGATACCGACCGAATTCTCCAGGCGCTGGCCCGCTCTGCCAATGGCGTGTTGCGTTACCGGACTCGCTGGTGGGCTGAGGTAGTTACGTCTTAATTCCAGATTCAATAATTAAAATGCAAAAGATTCTCATTAAGTTTACGGGTTTTGGTTTTTCATTCGGCTAACAAGTACGACATGAAAGATACAAGGACCTTTGTTCGATGCGGTACCCCCTCAAAATATTTGGATTGCTCCTGCTGGTATTACAACTCAGCCTGATCAGTCCCTTCGCTCTTGCGCAGGTATCAAGCTCGGTTAGTTTGCAGCTTCCGGCAGGCCCACTTGGCGATGTGCTTGACGAGTACTCACGCCAGGCGGGCATTACGCTGTCGTATGAAGACAATCTGGTCAAAGAGCAGGTGGTACCTGCCCTGGTTGGCCAGTACCCCCCCTCTGACGCCTTACGAATTCTACTTGCGGGCAGTGGTTTGCAGGCAGAGCCTGTTGCTGAGAATACCTGGGTTATCCAGCCCGAGGCAGAGCCTGCAGACGATCTTCATACACTCGCTCCGATTCTTGTGCAGGGAGCCTATTCGAAGGCCGATAAGGTTTTCCAGACCCCGGGGTCCGCTAACGTAATATCCCAGCGTGAAATAGAGCGTTTTCGGGGCAGTTCTGTGGGCGATATTTTTCAGGGTACGACCGGCGTGTTGGTAGGTGAGAATCGAAACTCCGGAGGCATAGACGTAAACATTCGCGGCATGCAAGGGCAGGGGCGTGTGCCGGTACTTGTAGACGGTGCCCGACAGGAAACGACCGTTTACCGGGGGTATGCGGGCGTATCATCGCGCTCCTATATCGACCCGGATCTGATTTCTGACATTGAAATCAGCAAAGGTCCGGTGATGGGAGTGGGAGGGGCAGGAGCCACCGGCGGTGTGGTGAGCATGCGAACCATTGGCGTGAACGATATCGTCAAGCCTGGTGAGGATTGGGGGATACGCCTGCGTGGAAGTGCGATTGGCAATAGCAGTTCGCCGCCGCCTGCGGGCACGGCGGCTGGCCTTAACGGAACGGGTCGAACTTACCGCATCGACTGCGCCCACCCTGCTCTGTGTGAGGGGGAGCATGCGTTTCCAGATAGCTTTGGCTCCGATGAAGGCATGAGTCGTCCTTCACTGCTGGATATGCGCAGTTGGGCGGGGAGTCTGGCGGTGGCGAAGCGTTTTGAGACCTTTGACCTGGTTGCCGCCTATTCGCAGCGAAATCAGAAGAGCTATTACGCGGGTAGCGATGGGCCTGTCCCGGAAATAGAGTACCAATACCGCGAGTTGCCCTTTTACACCGAAGTGACAGCGCTGCGTGATGGCGTTGCCCGCTTCAGAGGCGAAGAGCGAATCGTTAACAGCAACAATCGCAGCAATACGCTTTTGCTTAAAGGTAACTTCTACATAGGCCTTGAGCAGACCCTGGAACTCGGTTACCAGCGTTATGACAGTGAATACGGTGAGCTTATGCCGTCTCAGCTGATCTGGCTGGACCAGATCAGGCAGACCAGCAACAGCACGGTAACCGCCGATACTTACACCAGCCGCTACAATTGGGATCCCATAGATAATGACCGGATAAACCTGGATTTCAACCTTTGGCACACCCATACCCGTTCAGCCAACCGTAGCTATTCCGATGGCATATTTGGTGAGGGAGTGAGCGTCGACCCTGATCCGGAGCGCTATGATCGTTTTGGGCTAGATCTGTCCAATGAAATGCTGTTAACCGGTTGGGGGCAGCATGAGGTGAGCTACGGCATTACAGCCCAGAGGGAAGAAATTGATACAGAAATTCCCTATGACGAAGCAGGCAACCCGGCTGCTAACGAAGCCTTCGGTCGCATTGGTGACCGAACAGAGCTGGGGGCATTTTTCAACTGGCAATGGCAGCCTCATCAAACGTTAACGCTGAATTCAGGTATTCGTTATCTCAATGCAAAAACGGATGATCACAAACTGGTGGTGCCGCAAGGCACATACCAGGACCTGTACGACGAAGATGGAAATGTCGTTGATAACGTCTACGTAGAGAGCATTTTTTGCGTAGATGATGATGGCGATGGCAATTGTGATGCTATTCGCTATCGCACCGACAATAGCGGTAGCGCTCCGGTTTTCAGTGTGGCGTGGGAGCCTTGGCTGAACGGCGTCCAGTTCTACGCTCGTTATGCTGAAGGGATGCGCATGCCAAGCCTGTTCGAGGCCACTCAGGGTTGGTCCGTGACGCCTGCGTTAGATGTTGGCCTGAAGCCGGAACGTACTGTCAACAAAGAAGTAGGTATTAACGTTTTAAAACGCGGCCTCCTGTTCAATGACGATCGTATGGCGGTAAAGCTGTCACGCTTTCGCAACCATACCGATGATTATCTCACTCGCACATCGCCAAACACATGGGAGGAAGGCAGTGAACTTTTCGTCATGCGTAACATCGACAGCGTCACGCTGCATGGCACCGAACTAACGCTTGAATATGACGCTGGATTTGCCTACAGCAAGCTTGGTGGAACCAAATATCACCATATAGAGGTGTGCCATTACGGCAGTTACCGGCGTGAACGCTGTAACGATTACGGGGTCGCCAATTCTTACTTTAATAACATGATTCCACCTGAGTGGCATGCCAGTACCACCCTTGGAACGCGGTTATTTGACCGGCGCCTTGACCTGGGTGCCCGCGTCACCTTCATGGGGCAACGAACGCCTACGCCACCGTTTAACGATAACACTGCGCAGGGATTCAACAGGGTGGTGCCCTGGCATGATTATCGACTTGTGGATGTATACGCCAGCTGGCAGCACGGCGACTCGCTAACCGTAGATTTCAATATCGACAACCTTACCGACCAGTACTACCTGGATGCCCTGAGCCTGGGGTTGGTGCCTGCTCCCGGGCGCACCGCCCGTGTGGGCGTGACCTACAAGTACTGACCGTATGATAAACACCATGGAGATGTTTCCTATGCACCATCTGAAAACCTCATGCGCCATTCTTTGCGCATCCTTATTTTTGGTCGCCTGCGGTGGCGGTGATGGGGGGAGTGCCCCCAAGCCCACTGCCGATGCAGGTCCTGACCAGACGGTAGAGATTGGATCTACGGTATCCCTGAATGGGGCCCAAAGTGCTGCTACAGCAGATGGAGGCGCGCTTCGTTACACCTGGAGCCTGACCAGGACCCCTACCGACAGTACTGCCGATTTGTCGGATGACACCAGTGCGCAACCTACTTTTCTGGCCGACCTGCCCGGTACCTACGAGGCGGATCTGGTGGTCAACGATGGCACGGAGGACAGCAACCATGACAGCGTAACCATCACTGCCACCAACCCCGATCCTGTGGCGATTGCCGAAACAGAGCATCATGTTCTTATTGGTACATTAGTCGAGTTGGACGGCAGTGAAAGCGTACCGCCCACGGGGGGCGACCCACTGCAACTGGAATACGACTGGAGCCTCGATCTTGACCAGTTACCGGAAGGCAGCAGCGCGACCCTGTCCCAGACAGGCACATCGGTTGCTGGTCTCTATGCGGACGTCGCTGGAACCTATCACGTCACCCTAACGGTCAGTTACCAGGAGCAGACCAGCGAGCCGATCGACATCACCATTGTGGCCAGCAATACCAACACCAAGCCGATGGCAGATGCTGGCGGCCCCTATACTATCGAGCGCGGTCAAACATTGCCCCTTGATGGTTCGGGTAGCAGCGATGCTGATGGCGACCAGCTCAGCTATCGCTGGTATCTGTTCCCCTCAGAATCCATAACTCGGCGAACGAGTGCAAGTAAGCCGGCTGGCTCGGCGCTTACCGTAGAAAATGCGATTCAAAACTATAAAACGGCAACCGCGAGCATTACGCCAGATGTCGTTGGCGGTTGGAAAGCCTACCTGGTAGTTCACGATGGTGTTTCCAGTAGTACATCCATGGCCGATATTGACGTTACCTTGCCAGAAGGTGCGAGTAATACCCCGCCAGTGGCTACTTGGCACGCCACACCTCATGTCAATTTTTATGACAGTGTGCACAGTAATGAGGTAGAGCTTGGCGCTAGCAAGTGGGCCAGCGGTAACTCATATGATGTGGATGGTAACTGGATCGGTAGCAGCAACCGGAGTTACCAGTGGATCAGTACACCTCCTGGTTATGTACAGGATGATTTGGTTGGCGCCGGTTCGTTTAACTTTACTTCAACGGAAGCTGGTAACTATACCGTAGAAATGATGGTCAACGACGGTGAAGACGACAGCGAACCGAAGCGCCGTACCTTTGAGGTCCGTACTGGGGCGAATAGTGCTCCTTCTGCTGGTATGACTGTAGATTCCAGTACGGTGTTAGTGGGGGCGACGGCATGGTTTGACGGTCGTACCAGTGATGACGCTAATGATGATGCGATCGAATACATCTGGACACTTTTTGATAAACCGGATGGCAGTACTGCCAAACTGATATATGAAGACGTAACCAGAGAAGATGGCGCTGTGCTGTCTAATGCACGAGCGGGGATCGTAACTGACCAGCCTGGGACTTATATTGTAATGCTGGCGGTTCGGGATTCCCACGGGGTAACAAGTACTGACAATTTTTTTCCGTACGGAAAAGTGCGAGCGAAATCTGAGAACAACCCGCCATCAACCAGTCCACAGGTGCTGTCGGCCGGCAGCTATCGGAACCCAACCTATCCATACCTGAATATGGACGAGACCCAACCTCTGGTGGTAGGGCAACGCGCTAATATGCTTGCCCAGGCTGTCGATCCGGATCTGGATACTCTGTATTACGTCTGGACCATGGATGAAAAGCCGGAAGGCAGTGCCGCCATAGAAGCGGGTGACAGAGACACGTTCGGCTTTACAGCCGATCTTCCGGGAATTTACCGCGTTACTGTTGTAGCGAGCGATGGTGTGGCCACGACTGAGCCATATACCTTAACGGTTCCAGTGGTCACGCCCGAAGACTACCCGACATTGAGGCTGATCAAAGGCGACCAGAGTTACATTCTTGGTGGTTCGGGTTCCGATCAATCAGGCGACTCTCAAGGCGCAGTTCCACCAGATTTAGCCACTATGGAGATTGATCTGGGTGGCTCCATGACCCTTCCTTACCAGGATTGGAATTTAAGCTCTGGTGCTTATACCAAGCTTTGGGCTCTCACGGCCTCTAAAGGCGACTACACAATTCAAGACCTCACAGTGACAACAGATTACCTAGGTGGTACGGAGCAGGCGCGCCTGGTGGGTTTGACTGAGGGGCAGGTAATTCGGGAAGGAGAAACTGTTAACTTTGCGCTGGTTTACCCTTCCGATTTCAATAGAAGAGTGTCCCGCGGTGATTTTCGCTGGCAGTTCAAGATTAAGGAGAGAGAGGACTTTTTATTTAATTATCAATCAGATATAGGGGGTTTGGATTAGCCCTTAATTGGGATTGATCTCTAATACCTCACAAAAAGGCTGGCCTCTGGTCAGCCTTTCCCTTTTAAAAATGGCCAACACATGTTGAAAAAAATACCTTTATTGATCGTCCTCACCACGTTCTGTATGCAAGGTTATGCTCAGCCGGTTGATTTGGCAGGTGTTCAGTCATTGAACGACGAGGCGCTGGAATTTCATGGTGCCGGCAATTATGAGCATGCGGCAGAGCGTTACCAAACGCTGTTGCCACTTTTGCAGGCGCATTTTGGGGAAAGCAGTGAAGAGGAAGCCCGGATTCTGGCCAGCCTGGCTGATACGCAACTGGCCAGAGAGAAATACGAGGAGGCTGAGCTTACCTATAGGAAGACGATGGACATACTGGCGAACCAGGATTTGCCCATACTTAAAGCCGATGCCTTGAACGGCCTGGCATCTTCGTTGTACCTACGCCGGCGCTTTGCAAAAGCGGAGCCCCTGTTTGTGGAGGCAAACGAAATGCTGGAGGCCACTCCCTCTGCGCCGATAGAGCGCCGACTACTGGTTCTGGATAACCTTGCAGCACTCTATCAAAGCCTTGGCCGCACTCGGCAGGCAGAGAAGTATCAGGCACAGGCCCGTGCATTGCGCCAGGAAAACCACTAGTCGCTATTGACAGCTGACCGCTCGGAACAATGCGGGCGCACTCGAGTTTTTAAAACAAAACAAAACAAAACCCTGTCTCGTTCGTCTTGTATATAAGGAGCTCGATTTTTTGTCCTGCTAAGCCTGTCGAGTGGTAACTCTATTCAGTTGAGAATCTCCATGCATACTATCGAAGTGAACTCTGCCATATCTCTTACTGCCTTGCTCAAAACGGGCACCACCCGGGAACACGAGAAACTCGACAAGCGAATTATGGCTTTGTCTCCGTTCTCTAGCCGTGAGCGTTACGCACTGTTCGTGCGAACCCAGGCCCGCCTGCACCGGGTGGTAGCGCCTTGTTATCAGAACCCGGTTTTAAAGGAGTGGCTGCCGGATCTGGAGGAACGGAACAGGCTGGAAGCGGTGTTGGCCGATTGTGGCGATTTTGATATCAGCAGCGCAGCCTTGCAGGAGGATGCTGATGTTTCGAGTCGTGTGGGAGTAGATGATGCCTATGCTGCGCTGGGATGGCTGTATACGGTTGAAGGTTCAAATCTCGGGGCAGCCTTCTTGCTGAAACATGCCAAGAAAGAGCTGGCGCTTTCCGAAACCTTTGGGGCCCGCCATCTGGCAGGCAATAGTGATGGTCGGGGAGCCTTCTGGAAGCGTTTCAAGGAAGGGTTGGACGGTATTGATTTGACTGAAACGCAGCGCCAGGCTGCGCTCGGCGGTGCGCTGGAGGCGTTTGCTTTCGCTCGCGCCGGGGTGGAAGAGCTTCTCGCTCCTTTTGCAGAGGCTGATTCGGCCTGATGCTTCAGATGCTGGCGTGGCGCCTACTGGCAGTCTTGTTCGTTGGGCTCGGGTTGCTCGGCGTGATCGTGCCAGGAATGCCGACGACAGTTTTTATGCTGCTGGCGATGTGGGCGGCAGGCCATGGGTGGCCTGCTCTGCAGCGCTGGATCCTGGCACATCCTCGTTTTGGGCCATCTGTCCGCCAATGGAATAGCCATGGGGCCATCCCTCGCCGGGCAAAGTGGCTGGCGGCTATTTCCATCCTGGTCAGCGTGAGCATCATTTGCCTGTCGGCTAGCCCGGTGTGGGTGAAGTGGTTGCTTCCATCATGTTTATGCGTGGTGCTGGCCTGGCTGTGTAGCCGGCCGAGTGCTTCAGGTACCTGAATGGTGAGAACAGGTTCGTGAAAGCGGACACGCCAGCGAACAGTTATGCCCCTCTCGGGGTTTTTTAAGGTTGCTCAATAATATTGAGTATTACCTTTAATATTATTCCGATTAAATTCGTGGAGTGAATTGATGAAACACATAATGGTGTTGTTGCTGTGCCTGTTGTTTACGGGCGTAGGCCGGGCAATGGCAGAGGAGCCTTTGGCAGTGACAGACCAGGCGCCAGGTGCCGGGAGTGAAGTGGTAGAAGCTCCCGCAGAGGAGGGCGGAACAGCCCCTGAGATCAGCGATGATCTGGGCTCAGATCTTTCTCCCTGGGGGATGTATCAAGCCGCTGACTGGGTGGTAAAAGCAGTAATGATCCTTCTGGTTATTGCTTCGGTTCTGACATGGATGGTGTGCCTGTTGAAAATGCTGCAATTGAACGTCGCCAGGAGGCGTGAGCAGCGTTTTCTGGCGGTGCTGGTTGAGGCCGAGCGCTTTGCGGAAGCAGAGAACAAATCAGCGTCTCTGAAAGGTTCGGGGTTGCTGTTGTTGCAAGCAAGTGATCATGAACTGGCGCATTCCGCCCGTGGCAAGTCATCTGATGGTGGGGTAAAAGAACGGGTTTCAGCTCGCCTGGAAAGGGTGCAGGTGTTCTTGACAGGGCGAATGAATAGAGGAACCGGCATTTTGGCAACGGTTGGCTCCGTTGCACCTTTCGTAGGTCTGTTCGGAACTGTGTGGGGCATCATGAATAGCTTTATCGGTATCGCCGAATCCAATACCACCAATCTGGCTGTGGTCGCACCAGGTATTGCAGAAGCCCTGCTGGCTACCGCTATGGGTTTGGTGGCGGCGATTCCAGCGGTCGTGATCTACAATCATTTTTCCCGGGCAATTGGCAGCTATCGGGCTTTGCTGGCAGATATTTCTACTGCCTTGTTGATTCTGGTCAGCCGTGACCTGGACCGGCACCACCCAGAGGCGAGAGCGCTCGCTGGGAAAGTGCGACAGAAAGAAACAGAGCCAGTGAGCATCAGCCGGGATGTTGATTAATGGCGTTCAATATGGAAGCAGGCAACTCCGATGATTTGCCTGAAAGTCACGAAATAAATGTAACCCCCTTCATTGATGTGATGTTGGTGTTGCTGATTATCTTCATGGTTGCGGCCCCACTTGCTACCGTGAGTGTGCCAGTAGATCTGCCTGCGTCAGCCGCTCCACCGCAGCCGCCTGAGGATGACCCGGTGTACCTGACATTACAGAAAGATCTCACCTTGACTCTTGGGGATGACCAAGCCGTTTCTCGCGAAACTTTGTTGGCCGGGTTGCAGCAGCAGGGCATTCAACCAAACGCCCGCCTGTTGTTACGTGCAGATCAACAGGTAGCGTACGGCGATGTTATGGCGGTGATGAATGTACTGAGTGCGGCCGGTTATTTGAAAATTGCGCTGGTTGGGCTTGAGCAGGTAGGGGCTGAACAGCTATGACATTGCTGGCAGGCCCTGTTGTTCGCCAACGCTACAAGGAACCTGCAAGTTGGATCCTGGCCTTGTTGGCTGCCTTGCTGATGCATGGTGCGGCGGTTCTGGCTGCGTTGTGGCGCCCGGTGCATGAGCCGGTTATGCCACCATCTGCGGCGCCGGTGGTGGTGAGTATAGCTATGTTGGCGGCTCCGTCGTCTGAGCCTAGTGAATTGCCGCCGGGCCCGCAGCAAGTTGAGTCGGCAGCGGCGCCCCCGCCACCTCCAACTCCAACGAAACCGGAGCCGGTGCAGGAGGTTGTGCCAGACGTCACGCCAGAGGTGGTATTGGAAGAAGTTGTCGAACCGGTTGAACCTGCACGTGAAGAGGATGACGTTGAAGTTGAAGAAGTCGCCGATGCAGAGCAGAAGCAATTCAGCGAATCTTCGGCCGATCAATCAGCGCCGGAAACTACTGCGCCAGTATCTCTGCCGGTGGAAGGCGAGGTGGCAGCGGCACCGGCAGTGGGTGCCTTGAGTAAACGGGCAGCGGATGCCCGCGTAAACTGGCAAAACATATTGCAGGCACACCTCGCGCAGCGAAAGCGCTACCCTAGACGAGCCCAGATGCGAAGGCAAGAAGGGGTGCCCTGGGTGAGTTTTACCATTGATCGGGAGGGGAGGGTGTTGGATGTATCCTTGTTCCGGGCCAGTGGCGTAAAGTCACTGGATAAGGAAACCGTGGCGCTGGTACACCGAGCGGATCCTTTACCCGCCCCACCACCGGAGGTGCCAGGTAATACGGTGAGCCTGACGGTTCCGGTGGAGTTCTTTATCGGCCGTTAAAATGGGCTCAGAATGCGATTTTCTCGCGCTCACTGATACCAAGGTTTTTCCAGATGCTGATGCTGGGCTCAGCCTGGTTCAGAGTGTAAAAGTGCAATCCCGGCGCGCCGGCTTTCAGAAGCTTTTCACACATATTGGTGACTACTTCTTCCCCGAACTTGAGAATGCTCTCTTTGTCATCGCCATAAGCTTCCAGCTGTTTGCGAATCCAGCGTGGTATTTCTGCACCACACATGTCAGAGAAGCGCACCATGCTTGAGAAGTTCACGATGGGCATAATGCCGGGAACTACCGGAATGGTAACTCCGAGCTGTTCAAGCCGGTCGATGAAGTAGAAGTAGCTGTCCGGGTTGAAGAAGTATTGAGTAATGGCACTGTTTGCACCAGCCTCCACCTTGCGGGCAAAGTTTCTCAGATCATCTTCAGCATTTCGGGCCTGAGGATGGAACTCCGGGTAGGCCGCTACTTCCAGGTTAAAGTGATCACCGCTGTGCTCACGAATAAACTCAACCAACTCGTTGGCGTAACGCATTTCGCCGGACGCACCCATACCGGAAGGCATATCACCCCGAAGGGCGACAATCCGGTTGATGCCGTTCTCTTTATACACGTCCAGCAGTTCAGCAATCTCTGCCCGCGTACCACCCACGCAGGAGAGGTGTGGCGCTGTGGAAATGCCCTGCTTGTGCAGGTCGACCACGGTTTCAATGGTGCGGTCCCGTGTGGAACCGCCGGCACCGAAGGTAACCGAGAAAAAATCCGGGTTCACTTCGGCAAGCTGGTTGCGCACCGTTTGGAGTTTTTCTTTGCCCGGGTCGGTCTTGGGCGGGAAAAACTCAAAGCTGAAGCGACGTTTAAACTGTTTCTGGGATTGCATCTTATTATCCGTTCAGTACTTGTAGCTTTCCGGCTTGTACGGGCCTTCGACCGGTACACCGATGTATTGCGCTTGTTCGGGAGTCATCTTGGTGATTACACCACTGAACCCCTCAACCATGGCGCGGGCCACTTCTTCGTCCAGGTGCTTGGGCAGAACCTGTACATACACGCCTTTGGCGCGGGCATCTTCTGGCAGATCTGCGAACTTACGCTCGAACAGGTACATCTGCGCCAGAACCTGGTTGGCGAAGGAGCCATCCATAATCCGTGAAGGGTGGCCAGTAGCGTTGCCCAGATTTACCAAACGGCCTTCAGAAAGCAGGATCAGATGGTCGTTAACGGCCTTGTCGCGGTAGATCACGTGAACCTGAGGCTTAACTTCGTCCCATTCCCAGTTCTTGCGCATGAAGGCGGTGTCGATCTCGTTATCAAAGTGGCCGATGTTGCACACAACCGCGCCAGACTTCAGAGCCTTGAGCATGTGCGCATCGCACACGTTCATGTTGCCGGTGGTGGTAACCAGCAAGTCGGTGGTCTGCAGCAAGGCTTTGTCTACGCCGGCTTCAGTGCCTGTGTTCACGCCGTTGATGTACGGAGAAACCACTTCATAGCCGTCCATGCAGGCCTGCATGGCACAGATTGGGTCGGCTTCGGTCACTTTTACAATCATGCCTTCCTGGCGCAGTGAGGCAGCAGAGCCTTTACCCACATCGCCGTAACCGATTACCAGCGCCTTTTTACCGGCCATCAGGTGGTCGGTGCCGCGCTTGATGGCATCGTTAAGGCTGTGGCGACAGCCGTATTTGTTGTCGTTCTTGGATTTGGTCACGGCATCGTTCACGTTAATGGCCGGTACTTTCAGCACACCGTCGCGCAGCATTTCTTGTAGGCGGTGTACGCCGGTGGTGGTCTCTTCGGTCACACCGTGGCACTTGGCCAGAATTTCTGGGTATTTCTCGTGGAGCAGGGCAGTCAGGTCGCCGCCGTCGTCCAGGACCATGTTGGGTTCCCAGCCTTCAATGTCTGCGCCGATCGTGCGTTCCAGGCACCAATCGTATTCTTCGTCGGTTTCGCCTTTCCAGGCAAACACAGGAATGTTCTGGGCAGCGATAGCGGCAGCAGCCTGATCCTGGGTAGAGAAGATGTTGCAGGATGACCAACGAACGCTTGCGCCCAGTTCGATCAGCGTTTCAATCAGCACGGCTGTTTGGATGGTCATGTGGATGCAGCCCATGATGTTCGCGCCTTTCAGCGGCTGCTCTGCTTTGTACTTTTCACGCAGTGCCATCAGGGCGGGCATTTCGCCTTCGGCGATATTGGTTTCTTTGCGGCCCCAGTCTGCCAGGGAAATATCGCGGACTTTGAAGTCTTCGAAGTTGCTCATTCTGTTCTCCGGTTAGTTCTGTTTTTGGCGAGAGAGTTTATTTCTCTAGCCTCTAAAATTTGGAGTATCCGGGGGTGGGACAACCTTCCGTGGAACCGCTACGAGCACGTCCATGTGCGCTTGGCCTCGGCCATCCATGGCCTCCGACATTCCACGGAAGGTTGTCCCACCCCCTCTTTCTAATTTGGGCGTATGCCTTCAGGTATACGTCCTTAAAAATTTTAGATGCCGGCGGCGTCTTGCAGCGCAGCCGCACGATCGGTTTTTTCCCACGGGAACGTAGTGAAGGTTCTGCCGCCAACGGTGATCTCTTGTGGCTCGCGGCCGAAGTGGCCGTAGGCTGCTGTGGCTTGGTACATAGGGTGCAGCAGGTCGAGCATGTTGGTGATGGCGTAAGGGCGCAGGTCGAAGTGCTGGCGTACCAGTTCGATGATCTTGTCGTCGCCGATTTTGCCGGTGCCGAAGGTGTTTACAGAGATAGAGGTAGGCTGTGCCACGCCGATGGCGTAGGAAACCTGAATCTCGCATTTTTCGGCCAGGCCGGCGGCCACGATGTTTTTGGCAACGTAGCGACCAGCGTAAGCGGCTGAGCGGTCAACCTTCGAGGGGTCTTTGCCCGAGAAAGCACCGCCGCCGTGGCGAGCCATGCCGCCGTAAGTGTCTACGATGATCTTCCGGCCAGTAAGGCCACAATCACCAACCGGGCCACCGATCACGAACTTGCCGGTGGGGTTAATGTGGAACTGGGTGTCTTTGTGCAGCAGTTCTGCCGGCAGCACGTTCTTCACAACCAGCTCCATCAGCGCTTCTTTCAGGTCGGTTTGGCTAACGTCTGGATCGTGCTGGGTGGAGAGCACAACGGCGTCTATGCCCACTACTTTGCCGTTTTCATAACGGCAAGTTACCTGGCTTTTCGCGTCCGGGCGCAGCCACGGCAATATGCCGTTCTTGCGGGCTTCGGCTTGGCGCTCCATCAAACGGTGGGCGAAGGTGATCGGTGCAGGCATCAGCACTTCGGTTTCGTTGCTGGCGTAACCGAACATCAGGCCCTGGTCGCCGGCGCCCTGGTCTTCTGGCTTTTGGCGGTCAACGCCTTGGGCGATTTCAGGAGACTGCTTGCCAATGATGTTGATGATGCCGCAAGTGTCGGCGTCGAAACCTACGTCTGAAGAGGTGTAACCCACGTCTTTGATCACATCGCGAACCAGGTCTTCCAGATCTACCCATGCGCTGGTGGTGATTTCACCGCCTACTATGGCCACACCGGTTTTCACCATGGTTTCGCAAGCCACTCGGGCGTGTGGGTCTTCCGTTAGGATGGAATCCAGAACGGCGTCGGAGATCTGGTCGGCCAGTTTGTCCGGGTGGCCTTCAGAGACCGATTCGGAGGTGAACACACTATAGTCAGACATAGGTTTGCTCCTTTGTGAGCGTTTCGAAATCTTGCCGATGGCTGCGTGATGTTGCAGGCACCGGCTACATAAGTTGTTTGTTTTAAAGGCGTAAGTACTACTACCTACGCCAATATCAAAGTTTTTTGATATGCCCGTGCGGGGCTTGATGCATTTGGGTTCGGTTACCTAAGTGGCAAATGGGTTTTCCAGAACTCCCTTACTTGAATCTGGAACCCGTTGCGCAAACCAATAAACAGTTGCTCGCCGGCTTTCAGGCCTGCTGCTGCAGCCCAGGCAGTAAGTTCCTCTGGCTCGAAACCAAGCCACAGGTCGCCGCAATTTTCCTTTGCCCAATCCTGATCGTGGCTGCACAGGTCGCTGACAACCAAGCAGCCGCCGTTATTCATCAGTGCTGCCGCATCCAGAAAAATATCGGCTGGGCTAGGTACGTGGTGCAGCACCATATTGGCCACCACAAGATCAAACGCATCGCCACGGGCCAGTAGTGTGTCGGTCACGCCTTCAATCAGGTCAATGTTGTTCAGGCGCTCATCAATGCAGGTGCGCGTGGCTTTGGCGAGCATGTCCCGGCTGTTATCCAGCGCCACAACGTGTTCGCAAAGCTCAGAAAGCACCGGCAGAAAACCACCTTCGCCTGGGCCGATTTCCAAAGCGGTTTGCCACCGAGCTTTTCGCGTGCGCTTGCGAATCATCTTTGCTACCGGCGCTGCGTAAAGATCAAAGGCAGCGATCAGTTCCTGCTGCTCCCGGAATTGCTCGGAATGCCGAGAGAAAAATGCTTGTGACTGATCCGCTCGTTGGTTGCGGATGGCTTCAATCTTATCCTGCAGGTGCGCGGGCAAAGGCGCGCGGTCTACAGCTTCAAAAATCTGGCGAATGGTTTGGTCTGTGGGCTTTTCGTTATCCAGGTGCAGCGGGCGGCGATAGAAAATCGCGTTGCCTTCACGCTGCGGCTCCAGCAGCCCCGCCTTGTGCATCACTTTCAGGTGGTGGCTCATGCCAGACTGGCGCATATCAAACAGTTGGCTCAGCTCCAGCACGCCAAATGTATCCCTGCGCAGCACACGCAAAATTTCCAGGCGCAGAGGGTCGCCGCTTGCCTTAAAAATAGGGGCGAGCACGTCCACGGAGGAGATTTGGTTAGCGTGTGCATTTAAACTTGTCATGGTGGCGAAGTGTAAGGGGGTTGGAGTGCTCAATCAATAGCCATATCAAAGTTTTTTGATATAGATTTATCATTCTTTGAAATCAATCTCTTTCGGCAATCCACGTAAGGATATTTACACAGAAGCTGCACGTCGATTTGCCCCGGCACACCGTAATCGGCGAAAATACGCGCCATATTTTTGAACAGCTTTGTGTTGCCCTATTAAACGCTCTGGATTTCCTCACTTTCCCTGAAAAACATTGGAGAAACGTTAATGCCATCTCGTAAAGATCTCGCCAACGCCATTCGCGCGCTGAGCATGGATGCGGTTCAGAAAGCCAAATCCGGCCACCCGGGTGCGCCCATGGGCATGGCGGATATCGCCGAGGTGCTGTGGAACGATTACCTAAGCCACAACCCAGCAAACCCCCAGTGGGCTAACCGCGACCGTTTCATGCTCTCCAATGGCCACGGCTCCATGCTGCAGTATTCCCTGCTGCACCTGAGCGGCTATGACGTTTCCATTGATGACATCAAGAACTTTCGGCAGCTGCATTCCAAAACACCGGGGCACCCGGAATACGGTTACACCCCGGGCGTAGAAACCACCACCGGTCCGCTGGGGCAGGGCATGGCCAACGCGGTTGGGTTCGCGCTGGCAGAGAAATCATTGGCGGCGCAGTTCAACCGCCCGGGCCATAACGTTGTTGATCACTACACCTACGCATTCCTGGGCGACGGCTGCCTGATGGAAGGCATCTCCCACGAAGTGTCTTCGCTGGCGGGCACTCTGGGCCTGGGCAAGCTGATCATGTTCTACGACGACAACGGCATCTCCATTGATGGCAAGGTCGACGGCTGGTTCACAGACGATACACCTAAGCGGTTTGAATCCTACGGCTGGCAGGTTATTGCCAACGTAGACGGCCATAACTCAGATGCCATTCGTGCAGCCGTTGAAGCGGGCCGCGCCAACACCGAACAGCCTACGCTGATCTGCTGCAAAACCGTGATCGGCTTTGGTTCGCCTAACAAGCAGGGCAGCGAATCCTCGCACGGTGCACCATTGGGCGAAGACGAAATTGTGCTGACGCGCAAGCAGTTGGGTTGGGATCACGGCTCATTTGAAGTTCCGGCCGACATCTATAACGCCTGGGACGCCAAAGACAAAGGCGCCAGTGCTGAGAGCGCGTGGAACGACACTTTTGCGGCCTATGAAAAAGCCGAGCCAGAACTGGCTGCCGAGCTGAAGCGCCGTATGGCCGGTGACTTGCCTGCCGATTTCTCTGAAAAAGCCCAGGCTTACATTCAGGAATGTCAGGACAAGAGCGAAACCATCGCTAGCCGTAAGGCTTCCTTGAACACTCTGAACGCCTACGGCCCACTGCTGCCGGAACTGCTTGGCGGTTCCGCCGACTTGGCTGGCTCCAACCTCACCATCTGGAGCGGCACCAAAGGTGTCACCAAAGAAGACGCCAGCGGCAACTACATCTATTACGGTGTGCGTGAATTCGGCATGGCCGCCATCATGAACGGCGTTGCCTTGCACGGAGGCTTTGTACCCTACGGCGCAACCTTCCTGATCTTCATGGAATACTGCCGCAACGCCGTGCGCATGGCCGCACTGATGAAGCAGCGTTCTATCTTTGTGTTCACCCACGACTCCATTGGTCTGGGCGAAGACGGCCCAACTCACCAGCCGGTTGAACAGCTTGCCAGCCTGCGCACCACCCCAAACATGAGCACCTGGCGCCCAGCCGACGCCGTAGAATCTGCAGTCGCCTGGAAGTCTGCGTTGGAGCGCTCAGATGGCCCAACAGCCATGATCTTCTCCCGCCAAGGCCTGCCCGGCCAGGCACGTGATGCACAGCAGTTGGCCGATGTTGCCAAAGGCGCGTACGTGCTTTCTGACAGCGAAGGCGAGCCAGATCTCATTCTTATTGCCACCGGTTCTGAAGTTGGATTAGCTCAGGACAGCGCAGCCAAGTTGCGAGAGCAGGGCAGCAAGGTGCGTGTGGTCTCCATGCCATCTACCGATGTATTCGATGCCCAGAGTGCTGAATACAAGCAACAGGTGTTGCCGATTGAGGTCACCAACCGCATTGCCATCGAAGCGGCCATTGCCGATTACTGGTACAAGTACGTGGGCCTGGACGGTCGCGTTGTGGGCATGACCACCTTCGGTGAATCCGCACCCGCCGGCGACTTGTTCAAAGAGTTCGGCTTTACCGTGGATAACGTACTGGAAGTTGCTTCGGAACTGCTGGACGCCTAATGACAGCACTTGCGCCCTTTCGTATTGCCATCAACGGTTATGGCCGCATTGGCCAGTGCGTGTTGCGTGCTCTGTACGAAAACGGTTTTCGCGACCACCTGCAGGTGGTCGCGATTAACGAGCTTTCGGATATCGACACCATCGCACACCTCACTCGATACGATTCCACCCACGGCCGCTTCTCCGGAAGCATCGCCGTGCAAGGGCAGGACTTGATCGTAAATGGCGACCCCATTCGAGTGCTTCGCCATTCAGACCCGGCAGAACTGCCGTGGAATGAGCTGGGTATAGATCTGGTGCTGGAATGCTCCGGCGCCTACTCAGATCGGGCAACCGCCGAACGGCATATCCAGGCCGGCGCGAAACGACTGCTGTTTTCCCAGCCTGCAGAATCGGATGTTGATCGCACCGTGGTGTTCGGCATTAACGATACGGAAATTACAGACACAGACCAGATAGTGGCCGCAGGTTCCTGCACCACCAACTGCCTGGTGCCGGTGATTACCGTGCTCGACAAAGCCTTCGGCGTGGAGCAGGGCAGTACCACCACCATCCACGCCGCCATGAACGACCAGCCGGTAATCGACGCCTATCACCATCAGGATCTTCGCCTTACCCGCAGCGCACTCCACAACATAGTGCCAGTGGATACCGGGCTGGCGAGGGGCGTTGAGCGGCTGCTTCCTCACATGGAAGGCCGGTTCAGCTCGGTCGCTTTGCGCGTACCCACCATGAACGTGTCCGTTATCGACATGGTATTCAACGTAAGAGAAGCCACCGACGCAGCATCGGTAAATCAGGTGCTCAAAACAGCTGCCAACGGCCCATTAAAAGGCATACTCGGCTACACCGACGAACTGCTGGCCAGCTCCGACTTCAACCACGACGCCCACTCCGGCGTAGTAGACGGCGGCCAAACCCGGGTAACCCGGGGCACCATGGTGAAAGTGTTGTGCTGGTTTGATAACGAGTGGGGATTTGCCAGCCGCATGCTGGATGTAAGCCAGAGTTGGTTGACCAAAACAGAAACAGTTCAAGATTGAAAAGAGATTTGGCCTGAAGCGCCAGCCTTCATCTTCATGATTTAAAAGTTAAGGACAATATTGTTATGGCCATCAAAAAAATGACCGACCTGGATCTCGCTGGCAAGCGCGTTCTCATTCGCGAAGATCTCAACGTGCCAGTAAAAAATGGCAAGATCTCCAGCGACGCTCGCATTCGCGCTTCTCTGCCGACCATCAAGGCCGCCAAAGACGCCGGCGCCAAGGTTATGTTGATGTCCCACCTGGGCCGCCCGGAAGAAGGCGTGTACGACGAAGCCTCCTCCATGAAGCCAGTTGCCGAGCACCTAACCAGCGTGCTGGGCCAGGAAGTGCGCCTGATTAAAGATTACCTGGGCGGTGTTGACGTAGCCGACGGCGAAGTGGTGCTGTTCGAGAACGTGCGCTTCAACAAAGGCGAGAAGAAAGACGACGAAGCACTGGCCAAGCAATACGCAGCCTTGTGCGACATCTACGTAATGGACGCCTTCGGCACCGCCCACCGCGCCCAAGCTTCTACCCACGGCGTGGCGCGCTTTGCACCAGAGGCCTGCGCTGGCCCATTGCTGGCGGCAGAACTAGACGCCCTGGGCAAAGCCCTGGATAACCCAGCCAAGCCGGTTGTTGCCATTGTTGGTGGCTCCAAAGTGTCTACCAAGCTCGACGTGCTCAACGCCCTAGAGAAAGTGTGTGACCAAATCATCGTAGGCGGCGGCATTGCCAACACCTTCCTTGCCGCAGCTGGCCACCCGGTTGGTAAATCCCTGTGCGAGCACGAACTGCTGGATACCGCCAAAGACATCGCCTCTCGCGTGAACATCCCGCTGCCGGTAGACGTAGTGGTTGCCAGTGAATTCGCAGAAAACGCCACCGCAACCATCCGGAACATTTCCGACGTGACTGCAGACGACATGATCCTAGACGTAGGCCCGGAAACCGCTGGCCAGTTTGCTGAACTGCTTAAGAACGCCAAAACCATCCTGTGGAATGGCCCGGTAGGCGTGTTTGAGTTTGATCAGTTTGCCAACGGCACCAAAACCTTGGGC
The DNA here is from genome assembly GCF_052094685.1 of Marinobacter sp. Taxonomy (GTDB): domain Bacteria; phylum Pseudomonadota; class Gammaproteobacteria; order Pseudomonadales; family Oleiphilaceae; genus Marinobacter. The sequence continues at coordinate 1,913 of NZ_JBQDKB010000061.1, read as the reverse complement.
GAAGCCATTGCCCAAAGCGACGCCTTCTCATTGGCCGGCGGTGGCGACACCGTGGCTGCCGTTGACAAATACGGCATAGCTGACAAGATCTCGTATATTTCCACCGGCGGTGGGGCCTTCCTGGAATTTGTAGAAGGCAAAGTGTTGCCAGCCGTAGCCGTACTGGAAGAGCGCGGCGCGTAAGAATTCCATTAAAGACATTTTGAAACTGAAACTTTGAAAGCTAAAACCAAGGAGACAACCAAATGGCCCTGATTTCGATGCGGCAAATGCTGGACCACGCCGCCGAGCATGGTTACGGTGTGCCAGCCTTTAACGTAAACAACCTGGAACAAATGCGCGCCATCATGGAAGCCGCCGACAAAACCGATTCCCCGGTTATTGTTCAGGCTTCAGCCGGTGCCCGCAAATACGCAGGTGCCCCCTTCCTGCGCCACCTGATTCTTGCAGCCATTGAAGAGTGGCCGCACATTCCGGTGGTTATGCACCAGGACCACGGCACCAGCCCGGCCATTTGCCAGCGCTCCATCCAGTTGGGCTTCAGCTCCGTAATGATGGACGGCTCCCTGGGCGAAGACGGTAAAACCCCGGCAGACTACGAATACAACGTAGACGTAACCCGCCGCACCGTAGATATGGCCCACGCCTGTGGCGTATCTGTAGAAGGCGAGCTGGGTTGCCTGGGTTCACTCGAAACCGGCCAGGCCGGTGAAGAAGACGGCATTGGCGCCGAAGGCACTCTGGACATGAGCCAGATGCTGACCGACCCAGAAGAAGCCGCCGACTTCGTGAAAAAGACCCACGTAGATGCCCTGGCCATCGCCATCGGCACCAGCCACGGCGCCTATAAGTTCACCCGCCCGCCCACAGGCGACACCCTGGCCATCGAGCAGATAAAAGCCATCCACAAGCGCATTCCAGATACCCACCTGGTTATGCACGGCTCTAGCTCCGTACCCCAGGAATGGCTGAAAATCATCAACCAATACGGCGGCGAGATGCCCGAAACTTACGGCGTACCGGTTGAGGAAATTGTAGAAGGCATCAAGCACGGTGTGCGCAAAGTAAACATAGACACCGACCTGCGCCTAGCCAGCACCGGTGCTGTGCGTCGCTTCCTGGCTGAGAACCCAGCCGAATTCGACCCGCGCAAATTCTTGAAGGCCACCATGGCCGCGATGACTGATATCTGCATCGCACGTTATGAAGCCTTCGGTTGTGCCGGCCAGGCCAGTAAGATCAAGCCTATTAACCTTGAGCGCATGTTTGAGCGTTATGAGGCGGGTGAATTGGACCCTAAGGTTAAGTAAGACTGTAGTGAAACAGCCCTGGGCGCCTGCCTGGGGCTGTGATTTTTCCTCCGAATTCCCCTCTCGATATTCTTCGCCCGAATTAACAAAGTATTGCAAAGGACAGCAGTAAACACTCCAGAGATGGGCTAGTGTAGGAAGCTATACGCTATAGACGCACTGCTTGTTAAGGATGACGGCCGATGACCTCTTCAGTACCCATACAATTTCTTTTTTTCTATTCTGGGTGCTTCGCCTTGTTACGCCTATTGGGCACAGCTCTGCCTGTGGGTGATGCGGTGCTGTTTGAAAGAAGACTCAGAACGATTCCCGGAAACCGAAAGACGCCGACGATTCGTCGTTATTGCAATAATGAAGACGTCACGCGATTACAGGGTATGGACAGTCGGGGGATTTTAAGTTGTTGGTATTCTGGGGTAAAAGCTTTCAGCCCTGGAATGGAGATTGCGTAAAATGTGGAAGTCACGTTTTTGCAATAATGAGGCGTTCTATCTAATACGCTGTTAAAGGCTGTGGCTTCGGTAGGTTTTATTGCTGGGTTTGGTGATAATCGGTCAGTTTGTTATCGGGTTTGGCTGCTTAGCCGAGCGGAGTGCTTTGTCA